>NZ_JBMOGQ010000043.1:0-16628 GCF_049318325.1 Flavobacterium sp.
CAATAAATATTTTTTTCTTTATTGTTCTAAAAACATATTCAGGCATTATACGTCATACCTCTCAAGTTGACGCTTTAAAATTGTTTTTGTCACAATTTTTAACTTTTGGAGTTATTGCATCAATTGATTACTTCTTATTATATATAGGAAGACCTAAAATAGCAATTTTAACAGCTTCTCTTCTAAATGCATTTTTGTCACTTGGATTATTGTTACTGTTCAGAATATTTGTGAAACATATTTTTGAATATTACATAAATAAAAATCATGTTAACGACAAAACAAACATCATTGTTTATGGTCTAGATGCAAATGCCATTTCGGTTGCAAGAGCACTCGAATCAGAAAATCCAAAAAGATATAATGTGATTGGATTTGTAGATAAAACGAAAGAAAACATAGATAAAAGAATACTTAATTTACCAATTTTCCAAATTAAAAAAAGTATTCCATTAACAATGAGAATTACTGGTGCAGAAGCTATTATTCTTGCTGACAGTTCATTATCTACTGAAGACAGAAACACAATAATAGAGAGTTGTATAGAATACAACTACAAAGTTTTCATGGCTCCAATAATCTCAAATTTTGAAAACCCAGAGAATATAGTTAAAGAAATTAAAAATTTTGAAATCACTGATTTATTAGAAAGAAATCCAATCATATTAGATACTGATTTAATAGAATTAAAGCTCAATAAAAAAACTATTCTAATAACTGGAGCAGCTGGTTCTATTGGCAGTGAAATTGTTAGACAAATTCTAAACTATGATATAGAAAAAATTGTTTTAATTGATCAAGCAGAAACTCCTCTTCATCATTTAGTTCTTGAATTAAAATCGCTGAATTCTAATCTGAAAATTGATACCATAATTGCAGACATCAGAAATTTTGAGATTACAGATCAAATATTTAATAAGACAAGACCAAATATAGTTTTTCATGCTGCTGCCTACAAACATGTACCTTTAATGGAAGAAAATCCTAACCAAGCCATTTTAACAAATGTCTTAGGTACAAAAAATATTGCAGATTTATCTCTAAAATACAATGTTGCAGATTTTGTCATGATTTCTACAGATAAAGCTGTAAACCCAAGCAGTATAATGGGTGCAAGCAAACGAATTGCAGAAATGTATGTACAATCAAAGCACTTCAATATATTAAGTAGTAAAACAGAAAATTCAACAAAATTTATCACAACTAGATTTGGAAATGTACTTGGATCTAATGGATCTGTTGTACCATTATTCACAAAACAAATTAAGAAAGGTGGGCCTATAACACTTACACATCCTGAAGTGATAAGATATTTTATGACAATACCTGAAGCTTGTCAGCTAGTATTAGAAGCATGTGCAATGGGTAATGGTGGAGAAATTTTTATTTTTGATATGGGAAAACCTGTTAAGATTATAGATTTAGCGAAAAAAATGATACGGCTAGCGGGTTTAAAGCCTGATATAGATATTAAAATTGAAATTATAGGATTAAGACCTGGCGAAAAACTATATGAGGAATTACTCAATGAAACTGCAAAAAATTTAACAACACATCATGAAAAAATTCTAATTGCTATAGAGGTTTGTGATGACTACAATAGAATTAATCAACAAATTTCAACTTTAATCGAGCAAGCTTATATAAATAACTATGATGAAATTATTGATTCCATAAAAAAACTTGTTCCTGAATACAAACAATTGAATTAATAACAAATTATTCTATTAGTTTAATAACTAAAAAGTATCAATTATTTAACATCTTTTAAATTAAAAATACAAGATTAATCCTTAATTTTGCACCTCGAAAAAATCTATCCATATAATAAAAAAAAATTCACAATAATTGAAATTTCAATAACATGAAAAAAATAATTTCTTTTGCTTTTCTTTTACTTACTTTAATTTCATGCAGTACAAAAAGAGATATTCATTATTTTCAAGATATTAAGGACAAACCAGAAACAAATGTAATTTACACGGAAAATAAAATTCAAGTTAATGATATTTTAACAATAACTGTTTCAGCTATTAACCCTGAAAGTGCATTGCCATTTAATGCGAATTTTTATAATGTTGCAGGAAATGTTGGTTCATCAGGAAATTCTCGTTCATCAGGAAGTTCTCAAAACGCAATGAGCTCGAGTGGTTATTTGGTCAATGCGGATGGTAATGTTAGCATGCCTATTTTGGGAAAAATACCAGTAAGAGGTAAAACAACTAGTGAAGTGGAAAATTTAATAGAAAAAATACTAATAGACCAAGGACAATTAACCAACCCAACCGTAATTGTTAGAGTATCTAATGCAAAAATAACAATACTTGGAGATATTTCAGGCCCCGGAACTTATCCTTATTTTGAACAAAACATAACATTACTCCAAGCGTTAGGCTATGCAGGTGATTTAAGTATTTCTGGAAAAAGAAATGATATTTTGATTATTAGAGAAGAAAATGGAAAAAGAACCTATGGACATATAGACATGAGAAAAACAGATTGGTTCAATAGTGAATATTACTACATAAAGCAAAATGATATTATATATGTTTATCCAAATGGACCAAAGGTTAGCTCTGCTGGTTATATAACAAATTACACAGGGCTTGTAAGTGCATTTTTTACTGCTTTATCAATTTACCTACTTTTTACTAAATAATAATTTATGGAAAACCAAGTTGCAACACAAGAAAACAAAAATGGTTTCGATATTCGTTTAGAATTCAACAAATATTTACCTTTTTGGTTTTGGTTTGTAGGGTTTACGGCTGCAACACTTTTTATAGCCCATTTTTATTTACGATATTCACCACCAGTTTATCAGAATTCTGCAAAAATTAAAATATTGGATAATTCCAATTCACCCTTTAAAATGTCTACTGAAGGTATTTTTATTGTGGGCAAAAACAAAGCTAAACTTGGAAATGATTTACAAATTATAAAATCAAATAGAATTTTAAAGAATGTAGCCAGGGAATTAAATTTAACAACTGCTTATTATTTACCAGGAAGAATTATCAATTCAGAACAGTGGAAAAACTGTCCTGTAAAAATTGAATGGTTAGGCACAGATGATATGTTAGAAGAAAAATCTTTAAGTCTTAATTTGACCATTACAAAAAAAGGATTTAAAATTGAAGAGTTAGGGAATAAAGAAATGATCTTTGATAAAAAATACGTTATTAATAATACTCCTTTTAAAATAAAATCAAACACTAGACAATTAGCTGTTTTCAATAACAAAAAATATTTAATTCAAAAATTACCCTTAAGTAGTGTGGTTAGTTATTTAAGTGGGAGTGTTAGCGCCAGTGTTTTATCAGATGAAAGTGATGTAGTGGTACTCTCAATGAGAGGATTAAACCAAGAAAAATCCAAAGACATTGTAAATTGTATAATTAAAGTATACAATGAAGATGGAATAAAAGACCGACAATTAGCTTTCAGAAATACGATACAATTTGTAAATGATAGGTTTCAATATCTAGTAGGAGAATTAGATTCAATTGAAAATTATAAAATAGGTTATAAGAAAAAAATTGACATTAATTCAATTGATGAGTTATCCGGTTTAACAGCTGGAAGAAAATCTACATATGAAGATAAAATATTGGATTTAGAAAGTCAAATGTCTATGTCTAGATTTTTAAGTATAAGTATTAAACCAGGAACTCATAAAACATTACCAACAAATATTGGTATTTTAAATGTTAACATAAATTCATATATTGATAATTACAACCAATTAATTAACGAGCGTGATAAATTATTAATAAGTGCAGGGAAAAATAATCCTACATTAATGGGAATTAATGAAAAGTTACCTGAATTACAGGAAATTATTATTACATCTATTAAAATTTATCAAGATGAAATTCTAGCTTCAATAAATAACTTAAAAAAAATTCAGTCTGAAAATAATAGTTTATATAGTACTGTCCCAGAAAAGGAAAAAGTACTACGATCAATTGAAAGACAACAAAACATAAAAGAAAATTTATATTTATTATTACTCCAAAAAAGAGAAGAAGCCGGAATAAACATGGCGATAACACAGCCATCCGTAAAAGTATTAGAATATGCTGGTAGTGGTAATAAAGTTGCTCCTAACAATAATACTATATATCTTATAGCGCTAATAATTGGATTAGGAATTCCATTATTATTACTATTTTTAAAATTCTATTTTGATACTAAAATACACAATAAAATAGATGTAAAAAACATTGTAAAGGATATTCCAATTATTGGTGAAATACCATTTATTAAAGAGGATAAATATATTCAGAGTAATGATCGATCAATTTTAGCTGAAGCCTATAGAAATGTTAGGACAAATATTAATTATTTACTCCCTGCCTCAAACAAAAAAGAAGGTTTTGTGATCTTTTCAACTTCAAGTATAAAAGGGGAAGGAAAAACATTTAATGCTATAAACATGGGATTAATAATGACCCAAATGAAGAAAAAAGTCTTGATTATTGGTGCCGATTTAAGAAATCCACAGTTACATAAATATGTTGGTCTAGCTAAAGAAAAAAGAGGTTTAACTAACTATTTATTTGATCAAGAAGTTGAATATAAATCAATTATTAATAATAACATATTAGACAACAACTATATGGATGTTATTATATCAGGTAGTATTCCGCCAAATCCAGCTGAATTAATTTCTAATGGAAAATTTGAAAATTTGTTAAACATTGTTAAAGCAGAATATGATTATATTATTGTAGATTCTGCCCCAACTTTATTAGTTACTGATACTTTATTAATTACAAATTTGGCAGATTTGGTAATTTATGTTACTCGAGCTGATATGACTGACAAGCATGTAGTTGAGTATTCTAGGGATTTACATTTACAAGGAAAAATAAACAAAATAGCTTATATTGTTAATAGTGTAGGATTAATTTATGTTTATGGATATAAATATAAATACAATTATAGCTACGGTTACGGATACAATTATAACTATGGGTATGGATATGGATATGGAAGTGAAAATGATAACGATTATGTTGAAAAAAGTACATTTGAAAAGATGATTACTAAATTCAAAGTTACTTTCAAATCGTAAAATAATTTTTCATAAAAAATAAAGAGGGGAAAATATATTTTCCCCTCTTTATTTTTTTATTGATTATACCTAATAATTTTTCCAGGATTTCCAACCACTACTGCATAATCTGGAACGTCTTTAATAATAACGGAACCAGCACCAATTGTTGCCCATTTTCCAATATTTATACCCTGTCTAATTGTAGCATTTATTCCAATTTGCGTTCCTTCACCAACCAATACATTGCCCGCTAATGAAGCCATTGGTGAAATATGCGCAAAATCTTTAATTACACAATCATGTTCAATCAATGCGCCTGAATTAATAATTACATGTTTACCAATACTAGCTCCTGAATTAATAATAGCGCTTGCCATTACAACAGTCCCATCATTTATTCTGGAAAAAGAAGATACAATTGCTTTTGGATGAATAGCTATCTTATATTGACCTTTCCATCTTTTTGAAAGCTTCTTACGTGTAGCATTATCTCCTACCGCTATTATTAACTGATTATCCGGATTAAGAAATTCAACTCTATTATAATCAAAAACTGGAAACCCCAACAATTCAGAATAAATAGGTTTATCATCTAATATAGATACTATTTCTTCATTCATTAATAATAAAATATCTATAATAACTTTAGCATGACCACTACAACCAAAAATGTAAACTTTAGGTTTCATATTTCTTTTTAAACGGTATAATGGAAAAAAATTAGAATCATTTTCTAAAACATTTACCTTTTTATTGAGTTGGTTATATATATCTTGGTCAACTACAAAATTCCAATTTTTAAATTGACATCTAATATCAGAAAATCCTAATTTAAAATGAAATAACAAATCTGTATCACTTCCACCAAGACCACCACCAAGGTGAAGAAACTTTAATTTAAGTTTTGTAGCTAGTATTCTAGCCTCATCAATTATTAATTTCGTTAAAGAAAGTTTTCCGTCAAAATCTATCGCACCAGACAAATGATATTGCATAATTCCATTAGATATTGTAAAAATAGCTCCTGAATAAATCTTTTCTTCATGCTTTGCCAGTAAAATAATTTTTTCAAAACATGGGCTATTTAAAAAACGATTAAAATAGTCTTCATCATAAAAGTAATCTTCAGTCGCAGCGACTTTTTTCATAGTACTTTTATAGATTCTTATGAATTCATTAATATCTTCTTTAGCTTTTGTTTCATAAACAATTACATTTTGTTTTCTTAACTGATTAATTTCATATTTAATAGACTTTCTATATTTTTTCTTTTGATCATCTTCTGTAATAGAAGTATCAATCGCAATAGTATTATTAAGATCAATTAATTGACCTAAATTTTTTAATACTACATGATTTAACAATAAAGGATGTAATCGTGAAAATGCAGTAATTATTTTATTGTTTTTAAAAAACCGTAGTAACTCTTCTTGAAAATAATCAATGTGTGTGTTTGATATATTCTTATAATCAATATTGCTTATAGGACCGCAATATCCATATACTGATGTACAGTCAAAATAAGGAGTATCTTCTATATTTCTAATAATTAAAGGAATTGCTATAAAATCTTTTTCAAAATTAACAACAAATAAAACTGGTCTGTTATTTATTTCTAATTGATGATAGGATTGCGTGTGATAAAAATCATACACATAAGAAGATGAAACGATCTCAGACCATTTAGTATCATTAACTTCTATAACCGAACTAGATTTATTTAGCATTAATTTATTGAAAAACTAATTAATAATAAGAGTATAAAGTGATAGTATAAAAATCAAATATAAAAAAACAACTTGATAATAGTGTTTGAAAAATCAAATTAAAATTTGACTAGTCAAAAGTTGTTTTATACAATTACACCCATAGAGATATGATTATTCAATAGGGTTGAGAATCAACAGTTAATTGAATATATTCTTTTTTGATAGCTTCCCAAATAACTTGTTGATTGTATCGGGTAGCAATCATAGTCCGAGAATTGGCTTGGAGTTGATTAAAAAGTTGACTATTATCAACTAATTCATTCATAAAAAGCAGTAGGCTATCTATATTTTTTACAGAAACAATTACCCCATTTACACCTTCCTTAATAATTTCATTACAACCGTTAATATCAGTTACTATACAAGGTAATCCCATAGCTCCGGCTTGCATCACAACATTAGGAAATCCTTCCCGGTAGCTAGGAAAAACTAATGCATTGGATAAAGCAAGATACGGTCGCACATCAGCTTGAAAACCAGTAGTAATAATAGCCTCATTGGTTTGAATCACCTCCAAAGTGTTCGGCAATAAAGGATCTAAATCAGCTTCGTAATCGCCCACTAATAGGAGTTTAGAAAGTGGATGCTGAGTTTGGTGCCTTTCAAAAGCGGCTACCATTTCGTTAATGCCTTTATCGGATACCATCCGACCTACAAACACAAAGACAAAATCACTCGGTCCAATTTGCAACTGTTGTCGTAATGACAGGTTTTGTGATTCTGTAAACAAACTTGGATTGAAAAAGTCAATATCGATACCATTGCTACTTCCATTACCTAATACTTTTAATTTTGATGAATGACAAAATTTGTTTTGCACTATGATTTCTTGTAACCCAAAGGAATTGGGATAAACATTGGTAGCACAGGCATATGTGAGTTTTTCTACCCAGTTGAGTATGGTTCGCTTAATGCCTTTGGTTTCAATAAGTGGTAATCCAGCTACTGTGTGTAACCGATGAGGAACACCTGCTAGTCTTGATGCTATCATGGCTACCAATCCGGCTTTAGGTGTATGCGAATGAATGATAAAAGGTTTTTCTTTTCGTAGGAAAAAGTAAAGTTTACAGATAGCCAAAAAATCTGCCAAAGGAGTAATTTTTCGTGACATATCAATCGGAAAAGTTCTTACGCCTTCTCTCACTCCTACTCTCTCTAGATATTCCCTGTCGGAACTAATAGCGACAACTTCGAAAGAGGTACTCATAAATCGTAACTGCCCATGTAACAACTTATCCATAGATATGGGAACCGTAGTAACGCGAACTAGTTTGGGTTTACTCATGAGTTACTTTACTTTTATAAAGGGTAATTCCCTGACTTATGATGTGCAACAAAGCTATTAGTAAAAAAGGTTGAAACATAACTTTAGTTCGCATAAAAATACCCAAATTGGCATAACGTTCAACATAAATTATGGTTACTAACAAAGTAAACCAAAAAGAAATTTTTATCCAAGTGGGAAAAACTAGTTGAGAATAATACCTTAAGATTACCATCAAAGCTAAAACAAACAATAGAAGCATTACTAAATTCTCTACACTGGCTAACATCATAGATATATTATGAGCATCAAAGAACAATGGACGAAAGTTAAAAGAAAAAAGTTTATAGCAATAGTTATAGTCTAACATAGGCACATAAGAACCCGAATGCTTAAAGGATAGAATCGAAAATTCATTAAAATACTGAATACGATGCCAATTAAAATAACGAATGCCCGATAGCTGAAAAGCCATATAGACTAGGGCTAACAGGACAAATAAGGAAATGGAAAGTAAAAAAAACCTTCTTTTCAAAGTATAGTTTTTTCGAAAAAACAACACCAGAAAAATGGCGGTGAAGAGTAGCATAGCCACATGAGGACGAACAATCAAAACCAATAAACTCCCAGCAATAAAAGAAAATGAGGTAAAGCCATTGGCGGCAAGAGCATAAAAAACAGAAGCAATTCCCCAAAACAACAGGGCTTCTTTACCCAAACTTGCCGTCCAATAATGAAGATTGGGCAATAAAAAAACAAGCCATAACCAATTGTTATTCCCAATAACAAAAGTGTCTTTCACCAAGACTTTCACCCAACGAATCCATTGTATAATACCTAAAAAACCTATAGCTCCATAAAGCAAAAAACCACCCCAATAAGGGAGGCCTATTTTAACAAATGGATAGTTTAAAAAGAGGATAAAATCCGTTCCATACTTAAAAAAATCTAACCAGGATTTTCCTTGAGTATACTCCTTTTGAAACCAATAAAGCTGAGAGTCAGCCATACCTCTTTCAACGCGGATTTTATAGGCAAAATAAATAAAAATGAGGTGATAACCCAAAAGGAGCCAATAGTAATAAGGGATATTTTTAAACCGTTGTAGCACTCCTAAATTATCTTTATGAATGGGTAAGATATGGAGCTGCTAATTCACGCATGGTTAGACTTTCCATGCCATACGTTTGGCGACAATATTGAAATACTTGGATAATGTCAAGTAAGGCTTTCAAAGCACCTTCTGGATCAATTCCAAAATTATGTGGATGCCACCAAAGATGGTAAACTTCTCCGTTTTTAGCTGCTAGTATGATTTCGTTTTTTATTCTATGAACCCGAGCAGTGTTAAGCAGTATTTGCGAATGTTGTGGCCTCAAAAAACGACTGGCAGCTTGACCTACAACTACTGAAGATATTATTGAATCGGCTTTATATGATTTTTTACCCAAAGGTAAATAAGCATCACCTGTACGAGTAAGTTTTGTAAAAATAGTATCTGGAATATTGGCATCCCAATACCAAACATTAGGGTTAGTCCTTACCGTTTTAATTTGATTCTTTTGACAAACTTCAAGATAGGATTCATTAAATTGATTTCTAGGAAAAACAAGAGATTCCATCTTTATAGAGAATTTATTGGCTATTGAAACAGCCTGTTGCAAATCAGCATCAAATTGAGCTTGTGTTTGTCCTTTTTCTAGACAATAATAATGAGAATAAGTATGCGAACCTATCTCTTGTCCTTTGACACTTTGAATTGCCTTAATAAGTTGAGGCGCAAAAAAGAACCTATCCAATCCAGTTTTGCTATGCTGTTCTCCATAGCCATAAGGATCTAATTTTTGATTTTCATAAGTTGGTAACAAAGTGGGGTGATTTGCATACCATTCTTCCCAATTTTCATTAAAGAGCATACCAACAGTAGCCCAAGTTACATGAATGTTATTTTTTTCAAATATGTCGAGTAATCTTGGAATAACAATCAAAGTGTTATCAAAGTAGGTTACTTTATCCTGAATAGTGATATGATCAAAAAGACCCCATACCAATTCAAAATCGAGAGAAATTACTAAAGCACCTTTTTTCATGGTAATAAGTTATAACGTCTTTAGACTATAGGAGTGACGTTAAGTTTTTGTTGCTGCTCCTTTTTCCATTGTTCTTCAGCTAGAAAATAATAAACCACAAAAAAACCAAAATACATTACCATGGTCTTTTGTCGCATGATAATCCCTAAATTGGACATTACAAAGGTCATAGCATATGAAGCCAAGAGAAAAGTGATCGCCGACATTTTGACCATATAAGGTGCTTTCCTAATAAAACCTATAAATCGCAAATTAAAAATCTTCAAAAACAATAACAAGTAAACTAAATTCTCTGCAGAACTAAAGAGACCTAAAATACCAGGTGAATCTACAAAAAGTGGCCTAAACCAGAAGGTAAAAAATTTAAATGGTAAAGGATAACTTTGCATAGCAACTCCAGAGCCAGCAGAGGTTTCCAATCTATCAGATTGTGCATTAGCATAATCTTGAAAATCGTCCACTACATTTTCGGAGTTTTGATCTATATTAACTGAACCAAGAATAGTACTGCTAGCACTATAAAGAAAAGCAACAGAAGCTAATACCACAATAATTCTAGTTCCAATGCCTAATTTTTCTCTTCCCGTCAATAAACCAATCATAACACCTCCAAGTACAAATAGCATAACAGCAGGTCTAATCATATAAACAAAATAACCACCAATAAGCAACGTAACAATTCTTTGCCTTGGTCTTTTAATAGCAAATGCAAACATCATTAATCCCATAAATATTAAGGACCCTTTTCCAAGCGATGCAGTCCAGAAGTGCATATTAGGGAAAAATAATATCAATGATAGCAAATCATATCTTTTAAAAACAGTAACATTTAATGGAATATTTTCTCTGAAAAATAAGTAGGCATGAACAAATCCGATGAACCCAAACCATGAAAACAATAACATCACTGATTCGTATGATAATCCTAAAGACGCAAACGGAGCAGCGAAATTATCAATAAATTTTGTACTAGTATTACCTATTAAATTCCAATTCCCGCCAATATTAGATGCATTTCTATAATATTCTTGTGAGTCTGATCTACTAATAATAGTTGTTATATAATAAACAACGAAAAAGAATAAATGATATAAAAATAAGTTATTGAGAGTTTTTTTTGAAAGCGTTGGATACTTCTCCAAAATCTTCCCTATAAAAAGTTGGGTTGTAAAATATAATAATAGTAGTAAAAGAACAAAATCCATTTAAAATTATTTGTATGAAATATAAATCAACCCTATAAAAATTATTAAAATAACTCTAAATCACCCAAACTATATTTCCAGTTATTGATATCTAAAGCTATGCCGTCAAAGATAGCATTATTTGTTAAAGATTTAAAAGTTAGTTTGGGTCCAAAATGTCCATATATATTAAAGGCAAAAAGGTGTTTATTTGCAACAGTTATAATGTAACATTTGTTTTTAAAGGCATAAGAAATAATTGCCTTTTTAATAACTTTATCAATACTAAAGTCATGATTTCCAATTACCTCAACCACTCTTAGTTCATCAAAAAAACGATGTTTTTTAACATACATGGCTACGTAGCAATCTGGAGTAGAATGAATAATGTAGGTTTGCAAAGGATTTTCTTCGTATCGCCATTTAATGTATTGAGCAGATTTTGGTGTAAATAAGACATTCTTATTTACAAGTTCTCGATTGTGAATTTCACACAAGGTTTGAAGTTGCAAAGTTGTTATGCCACTTTCTACTTTATTTTTAGAAAAGAAATAAGCTAAAGCATAAAAAAAAGTGGGAACTAATGCCACTTTAATTTTATCCACTTCTTGCCAACCCATTTTTAAGTAACCAGGGCGACTTTGATCATTTGGCGTGTTAAAAACAAAGCAGTCTCCTTTTTCATGTATCTTATCAAGTGCTTGCAAAGTCAACTTTTTAAATATTCCTTTTCCTTGGTGTTTAGGATGTGTAGCAGTATCAACAGCTCTGTAGGCATTCCAAATCTGATTGCCCATTTGCCATCGCCAAGTCATAAAAGCCCTCACTCCAATTAATTCATTATTTTCCTCAGCTAATAATACTGTTGATTCACCAAAAGGATTTATGACATGCTTGAAATTCCATATTTCAGCCGATTTCTTTAGCAAACTTTCACCTAAACTGGCTTGAAGTAAAATGATAATAGAATCGATATCCTCTTGCTTTGCTTCTCTTACAATCATATAATTTGTGCTAAATATAATTTTTCTAAAGAATGTACCATCACTTCAATGCTAAAAGAGTCAACCACTCTCTGTCTTGCAAGTGATTGGTATTCTTTTAATTTTTGGTCGTCTTCAGCCAATACAACTATTGATTTTGAAAGTGATTTCCAAGCATCAACTGACACTACAAAACCATCTTTATCAGGTCTTAAAACTTCTTTGATTCCTCCAGCATCGGTCGAAACAATAGCACAACCCATACTCATAGCTTCCAATAACGCAATGGGTAATCCTTCAAAAGAAGAACTCATCATAAAAATATCCATCGCTTCATAATAGGGTTTTACATTGCTTTGTAAACCTGCAAAAAATACTTTGCCTTCTAAACCTAATGCTTTATGTTTTTCTTTTAGCATAGGTTCTAAAGGGCCGGCACCAATTATAATACCATATATTTTAGGATTTTGTTTGATGGCTTCTGCTATAATTTCGAGCCATAAATCCAATCGTTTCTGAAAACGAAAAACGGCTACTGTTCCAACTAAAATAGCATCATTTGGAATTTCAAATTGCTCTCTAATTCGTTCTCTTTCTAGAGGATTTTCTCTTTGAAAAGTAGTCGTATTAACACCATTTAAAATAGTTTTTACTGGTATGTTTGGATTGATGTTTTTTTGAATTGATTGCGTAACATCTTCAGAAACACCGATACCCATACTTTGCCATGTAAAACTAAATTGATTAAATAATTTAGTAATAAAATGATAACGCTCTTGTAAATTGTGCTCGGAATAAAACAAGGGAATTCGAGTTTTTAAATGCACTAATCGAGATACAAAACCAGCCCAAGGCAAATGCGCATGTATCAATTGAATTTGATGATCTTTGCAATAACGAATTATTTTTGGATATTGAAGCAGTAGTTGAATATTATTGTTCGCAGTAAAACAGGTTACTTTACCTCCAGCCTTTTCTATAGCTTCAACCAATTGATTTTTCCAAGGTAAAAAATAGAGGTAATGAAACTCAAATTGCTCTTTATTATGAGATTTTAAAGTTTCTGGCAAAAGCATTTCTGCACCACCGCGGCCAAGAGATTTTATGATGTGTAGGATTTTAATTTTCAATTAATTAAAATTTTTTAATTACAAATTAATTTATAAATGATCCTGTATATTAGTTTTCAATTTGATGAGAGTTTTTTTTTTCAAAAAACTAAACAGGATGTTCAAAAAAATATTTTTTAATAATGAAAAAGAATTAATATTTTATATAAACAAAATATTTTTGTTTGTAATTTTTGTTTGTTGCTCCACTTTTCCCGATAAATTTTGGATAACAAGGCAACAAAACAAAATCAGATTTATCTATAAGTCTTTGATGTATTGATTTTGCCAAACAAACCTCAAAATAAACTCTCTCCCAGTCATTTAGTTTTGAGCTGAGTATAGGTTCTAAATATTCGTGATAAAATTCCTTTTTATAAACAAAAAACCTACTGTCTGAATAACTAAGATTTCTAGATAAATTTGATGAAATCGAAAACTCAGATAAATTTGTAAATAGCTTATTTATAATATAAAGAATATTAACAACTACCAATCTTCCTGTAACCTTTACAACATAATCAGATTTCTTAATAAATTCTGAATACTGATGGGCATAATCAAAAATTTCTTTCTCACCATGAGATTTTCCGTAATAACTATTTATAGATTTAAAATTAAGATATTCTAGTTTATCACTATTTTTTGTTACTAAATTTAATATCTTATCGGAATGATACATACTGTTTTCACAAAAAACAATTGGAATTCCTAATTTTAAATAAAAAACTAAAGCATTAAAATAATCATCTTCTCTTTCAAAAACAGAATTCCTTTTGAGTCCTATTGTATTTAAAGGCTCTATTGAAGCTGTAAGTAAAATACAAAATCTATCTTTCATTGTTAAATTTTTACCATTAAATTATTATAACTAATATTAATTTCCAAGGAGATATGTTTAAAAGAGAAATTAATTGGACAACTAAACTTTTTATTATACTAAGTATATTTAAACCCATGGGGTGTAATTATTTTTAATTACTAATCAATACAAAATTGTCACAATGAGACTGTCGAAATGTATTCTTTTTAATATCTTCTATATTTTTTTTCATATTAGAATCTATTGTCATGTCTTCTTGCATAGAATCAACAAAATTCAATTCATCATTTTTTATAAAAGCAAAGTAAACTTAATCAACTGATATTTTATTATTACTATTTATTATTTTTTTTAACCGATTTGCTATAATCATAGAAGAAAAAGGGACCCAATGTGTATCATCAAAAAAATAAATGTCTTTTTTATCCTTGAATTCAGATTTTAATATTTGTTTTGAATTTATGTAAATATATTTTTTAGGAAATTTTTCAAAATAATCAAAAAACAAAGGCTTAGGATATCTATTTTTTTCAACAATATAGTCATAATAAAAATCATACTTATCAGGGCATGGTAGAACAATTAACTTAATTCCCCGATTTTTCAAAATATCATACAATTTATTTAGTTCGTCATTTAAATGGGATATTTTGTACAAATCATTATTTTCTTCAATGTTTTTTAAATCATCTGAAAAGAATAACAATTCATTATCATCAATTGAAAATAATTTTTTTGTGGTTTTGACTTTATAAACATCCGATAAATATGCATTATCATCTAGAAAATAAAGAAAATTTTGAAATAAAAAATTTACGGATCTAGATGGTAAATTATCAATATCATTCCCTTTTTTTAAAACATTGTTTTTATGTTTCTTACTGATTTTATAGATGCTATCTAAATCTATACGTTTTTTATAATTAATATTATTTCCACGCTTTACAAATTCACGTTCAACAGATTCAAGAATTATATAATCAATTTTTATTTTATTTAATATATTGCCATTCAAAATGCCATAAACCGTTTCAATAGGATTTTTATGTAAAAATTTATCAAAATGTAATACTGAAATATTACTGCCCTCAATTAAATAGTTTTTATATCCAAAGCCTTTCTGTTCTGAAAATGAATCTCCAATAGTCAAAACCGTATATTTATTATCAATTTTTGAATTTGATATGGTATCGAATAAAATAGGCTTGGTCAATTCTTTCTTAAAAACTTTTCTACAATTTCCTTTATAATAAACATAACTCATTCTGAGTAAATCGCCTTCATCGGTTGAATAACATACAAACGTAAAAACCAATAACATTAATATCGGCAAACAAACAAAACCTGTCTTAAGTAAAAATCTTTTCATTTTAAAATTGAAAATAAATAAATTGTTGTTCTGAACCCGTTAAATATAAAATAGAAAGAATTAGAATATAATAAAATGTTAATCTTACATAAGTTGATTTTGATTCACCAAGTTTTGCAATTGCATACTGTTCATCTCTACCTAGCCATTCTATAATTAAAAAACAAATAATTACCATAATGAGAATTGGAGGTTGTAACTCACCTTTTGAATAAAGTGAGGTAGTAAAAATATTTTTTGAAAAAAGTGATTTTGAAAATATTTTAGAAATATAACTCAATGCTTGGGTTAAATTTTCTGATCTAAAAAATATCCAAGCGAAAACAGTTAACCCAAATGTTAATCCAATCTGACAAAACTCTTTAAAAGAAGGAAAAATTCTTCCTTGTGCTATAGTGTTGAGATTATTTCTATTAGTATTAAAAATAATTGAAGGCATAATATAAATGGCGTTCAATAATCCCCATATTATAAATGTCCAATTCGCTCCATGCCAAAAACCACTTACTAGAAATATTATGAAAGTATTTCTAACTTTCATCCAAGTTCCTCCTTTACTTCCGCCAAGTGGAATGTATAAATAATCTCTAAACCATGAAGAAAGCGAGATGTGCCAACGACGCCAAAACTCAGCAATATCTCGAGAGAAATAGGGAAAAGCAAAATTTTTCAATAAATCAATTCCAAAAAGCCTTGCTGTTCCTAAAGCAATGTCAGAATAACCGGAGAAATCTCCATATATCTGAAATGTAAAAAAAACAGCCCCTAGAACTAAAGTATTTCCTGAATAATCTTCAGAATTGTTAAATATTTCATTTGCATATTGAGCACATTGATCAGCAATGACTACTTTTTTAAATAAACCCCATAGAATTTGTCTCAAACCATCAACAGCTCGATTGTAATCGAATGTTCTTTTTCGTTGAATTTGAGGTAATAAATGAGTAGCTCTTTCAATAGGACCAGCCACAAGTA
>NZ_JBMOGQ010000044.1:0-16238 GCF_049318325.1 Flavobacterium sp.
GCATTTATAGCTAAAGCAAAAGAACAAGAAATTAAAGTGGCCGTTGCTGCTGATATTTTATCATTAGTAAAACTAACTTCTCCAGGAGAAATGGGTGCTGCTGTAGCGATAGGAACAACACAACGTTTTGGTATTCCAATGGGTTATGGTGGTCCGCATGCAGCTTACTTCGCTACTAAAGAAGAATACAAGCGTTCTATGCCGGGAAGAATCATCGGAGTATCAATAGACGCTAACGGCAACCGTGCTTTACGAATGGCTTTGGGAACTCGTGAACAACATATCAAACGTGAAAAAGCAACTTCGAATATTTGTACAGCTCAGGTTTTACTTGCTGTTATGGCCGGGATGTATGCCGTTTATCACGGTCCAAAAGGATTACAATATATTGCTAACAAAGTACATTCGTCGGCTGTTACTTTAGCAGATGCTTTGAATAAATTAGGTGTTTACCAAACCAATACAGCTTTCTTTGATACTATTTCTGTAAAAGCTGATGCACAAAAAGTAAAAGCTGTTGCAGAGAAAAACAATGTAAATTTCTATTATATAGATGCCGATACGATTTCAATTTCGCTAAATGAGACCACTTCGATTTCTGATATCAGTCAAATCATTGCGATTTTTGCTGAAGCATTAGTAAAAGACAAATTCACTATTTCTAGCTTATCAACTTCTAACAATTTCGTTTCTAGCTTGGAAAGGAAATCTGCTTTCTTAATGCATGATGTCTTCAACAACCATCATTCAGAATCTCAGTTGATGCGTTACATCAAAAAATTGGAGCGTAAAGATTTATCGTTAAATCACTCTATGATTGCGTTAGGTTCATGTACCATGAAATTGAATGCAGCTGCAGAAATGCTACCCTTATCAATGGCAAATTGGAACAGTATTCATCCTTTTGCTCCAATCGAGCAAGCAGAAGGTTATATCACGATGCTTAAAAAATTAGAGCAACAACTGAATGTAGTAACCGGTTTTGCTGGTACTACTTTGCAACCAAACTCAGGCGCACAAGGCGAATATGCTGGACTTATGGCAATTCGTGCTTATCATTTATCACGCGGAGACAACCACAGAAATGTTTGTCTAATTCCATCATCGGCTCATGGAACCAATCCAGCATCGGCTGCGATGGCAGGAATGCATATTATCGTGACCAAAACTATGGAAAACGGAAATATTGATGTGGAAGATTTGAGAGCAAGAGCTATTGAACACAAAGACAATCTCTCCGCTTTGATGGTTACCTATCCATCAACTCACGGCGTTTTTGAAAGTGCGATTTGTGAAATTACCAAAATTATTCATGACAACGGAGGTTTGGTTTATATGGATGGCGCAAATATGAATGCACAGGTTGGACTAACTAATCCGGCAACCATTGGAGCTGATGTTTGTCACTTAAACTTACACAAAACTTTCTCGATTCCTCATGGCGGTGGCGGACCAGGTGTTGGACCAATATGTGTCAACGAAAAATTAGTTCCTTTCTTACCAACGAATCCTATAATAAATGTTGGAGGAGACCAAGCAATAACAGCTATTTCTGCTGCGCCATATGGTTCGGCTTTGGTTTGTTTAATTTCTTACGGTTATATCAAAATGCTCGGAGCTGAAGGATTGAAAAGTTCAACTGAACATGCCATTTTAAATGCCAATTATATGAAAGCACGTTTAGAAGAACATTATCCGGTTTTATATTCAGGTGAAATGGGGCGTGCCGCACACGAAATGATTTTGGATTGTCGATCATTTAAACAAAAGGGTATTGAGGTAACTGATATAGCGAAACGTTTGATGGATTATGGTTTTCATGCGCCAACCGTTTCTTTCCCTGTAGCAGGAACCTTGATGATAGAACCAACCGAATCTGAAGATTTAGCCGAATTAGATCGTTTTTGTGACGCGATGATTTCCATCCGTAAAGAAATTGAAAGAGCAAATGCTGATGACACTAATAACGTATTAAAAAATGCTCCTCATACTTTAGCCATGCTAACATCTGACACTTGGATTTACCCATACACTCGTGAGCAAGCAGCTTATCCGTTAGATTATATTCATGATAATAAATTTTGGCCAAGTGTGCGTCGCATAGATGATGCTTATGGCGACAGAAATTTAGTTTGCTCATGTGCACCGATTGATGCATATATGTAAAATTAAAAATCGTAACGTCTTAAAGTCGAATGTCATGAAGTCTAAAAGCACTTGACATTCGACTTTTGATTTTATGAACTTATCACTAAAAAGATGAATGATATTCAAAACCAAGACGACTTGTATTTACTGGTAGATGATTTTTACAAAAAATTGCTTTCTGATGATTCCATCAGTTATATTTTCACTGATGTTGTTAAGATTAAAATCGAAGAACATCTACCTATTTTGGTCACGTTTTGGTCGCAAGCCATACTCGGAACAGGAGGTTATACTAAAAATTTGACTCAAATTCATTTGGATGTTAATGCTAAAGAACATTTAACTCCTGAATTATTTAAAATCTGGCTTAATCATTTTAACAATAGTGTTGATGAAAACTTTAAAGGTGAAAAAGCAGAACAAATAAAAACCCAAGCATTGAACATTGGAACAATAATGCAGGTAAAAATTACCCAAGAAAAAGGCAAAAAAATGTGATTTTCATAATTTATGTATTCAATATTAAGAATATTCATAATTCAATCTTGTTTCTTACTATTTTAGTAACATTTAATAGCTTTTATTTTTAATTTCGTAAAGAAATATTTAAAATAATGAATATAAAAATAACCGGTTCTGGAAGTTATATCCCAACTGAAATAGTATCTAATAAAGATTTTTCTCATCACGTTTTTCTGAACGATGACGGAACTCCATTTCCTCATCCAAATGACATTGTTGCGGAAAAATTTTTAGAAATAACAGGCATCCAAGAACGTCGTTATGTTACTGATGATTTACAAACTTCTGATATTGGATTTATCGCAGCAAAAAAAGCAATTGAAGATGCAAAAATTGATCCCGAAACTTTAGATTATATCATCTTTGCTCACAACTTTGGCAACGTGAAAAAGGGAGCTATTCAAACCGATTTGTTACCAAGTTTAGCAACACGAGTAAAGTTTGATTTGCGTATAAAAAACCCAAAATGCGTGGCTTATGATATGCTTTTTGGCTGTCCGGGTTGGATTGAAGGGGTTATTCAAGCGCAAGCGTTTATCAAAGCCGGAATGGCAAAAAAATGTTTGGTCATTGGAGCAGAAACACTTTCCCGTGTGGTTGATATGCACGATAGAGATTCTATGATTTATTCTGATGGTGCAGGTGCTACTATCATTGAAGCTACTGAGGAAGAAGGCGGCATTTTGGCTCACGAATCGGCTACATTCACTTATGATGAAGCCTATTATTTATTTTTTGGAAATTCTTTCAACAAAACCCACGATCCAGATGTGCGCTATATAAAAATGCACGGAAGAAAAATCTATGAATTTGCATTGAACAATGTTCCAAAAGCAATGAAAGAATGCCTAGAAAAAAGTGGAGTTGATGTTAAAGATGTAAAAAAAATACTCATACATCAAGCCAATGAAAAAATGGATGAAGCAATTATTCAAAGGTTCTATAAGCTTCATGGACAAACACCACCGGATGGAATTATGCCAATGAGTATTCATACACTAGGTAATTCGAGTGTGGCAACCGTCCCAACTTTATATGATTCATTAATTAAAGGGAAAATTAAAAACCAAAAACTTAATAAAGGTGATGTTATTCTTTTTGCTTCGGTTGGTGCCGGAATGAATGTCAACGCTATCGTTTATAAAATGTAATTTTTAACTGTTTATAGTTTATGGTTTATGGTTTATAGTTAATTTTGCCTTGATAAGACCACAAACAATAAACCATAAACTTTTTTTAAATGTACGAGAAGACTTATCCAAGCAAACGCTTTACTTTAACATTAGCTTTTCTGCAAAAACACGTTACAACTTCAGAAACCATTTTTGACCTTGGAGTACCCAATCCATTTTCAAAAATCATGGAGGAGAATGGTTATACAGTTATTAATAGTAATGGTGAAGATTTAGATAACGACCAAAGTGCTTTGAAAAATCAAAAATATGATGTCTTTACCGGTTTTGAAATTTTTGAGCATCTTTTAAATCCTTACACCGTTTTAGAAAATGTTAAATGTGACAAATTATTAATTTCAATTCCTTTGCGCTTATGGTTTTCGCCTGCTTACAGAAGTAAAACCGATAAATGGGACAGGCATTACCACGAATTTGAAGATTGGCAATTGGATTGGCTTTTAGAAAAAACAGGTTGGAAAATTATCGGCAGACAAAAGTTCACACATCCGGTTAAAAAGCTTGGTTTCCGTCCACTATTGAGGTTTTTCACACCGAGATATTATATGGTTTATGCCGAGAAGAGAAAATAGAAAAAAGACTAATCTTTCATCTTGATGAACTACTATATCGTTATCCCATCTCACAACGAAAAAAAATTTATTACACTGACTTTACAGTCATTAGTGGAGCAAACTGTTTTACCCAAAAAAATAGTGGTAGTAAATGACAATTCTACTGATAAAACAGCTGATATTGTTTTGGCTTTCGCCAAGGAGTTTGCATTTATATCATTAGTCAATAAAACATCTGAAGCCATTCATCTTCCGGGAAGCAAAGTGATTCATGCGTTTCAAAAAGGTTTAGAAACAGTAGATGAAAATTACGATTTCATTGTAAAAGCGGATGCCGATTTGATTTTTCCAAGCCATTATTTTGAAACTGTAATTTCTCATTTCAAATCAGCCGAACAAATTGGGATGGTTGGAGGCTTTGCTTACATAGAAAAAAATGGCGAATGGATTTTAGAAAATCTTACGGATAAAGATCATATTCGTGGTGCTTTTAAGGCATATCGCAAAGAATGTTTCCAACAAATTGGCGGATTGAAACCGGCTATGGGATGGGACACCGTTGATGAGTTACTTTGCAAATATTATAATTGGAAAGTTGTCACCGATGAAAATTTGAAAGTAAAACACCTAAAACCAACTGGCGCCAATTACAACAAAACAGCGCGTTTCAAACAAGGCGAAGCTTTTTATAGTTTAGGTTACGGATTTTTTATTACTGCTATTGCTTCGTTAAAACTAGCTATGCGAAAAGGAAAACCTTTATTATTTATCGATTATATAAATGGTTTTTGGAAAGCAAAATCAGCAAAAAAACCACTTTTGGTTTCAGCAGAACAAGCAAAATTCATTCGTGATTACCGCTGGAAAAAGATGAAGAAAAAGTTAATTTGAAGTTTTGAGGATTTGAAAATGTAAGGTGAAGAGTTAATCCATTTTCAAATTAATATCACTATTTTTGACAATATTTTAACTCATGATGCTAATCCGTTATTTATCGCAAATAGGAAAGTATTTCCTAATGTGGAAAGAGATTTTTAACAAACCAACAAAGTGGTCGGTCATGAGAACATTAATCTTCAAAGAAATTGACGATTTAATTATTGACTCACTAGGAATTGTTTGCTTTATTTCATTCTTCGTTGGCGGTGTTGTTTCGATTCAAACAGCATTGAATTTAACAAATCCTTTAATCCCAAAATACCTTATCGGTTTTGCAACAAGACAATCTGTAATCTTAGAATTTGCTCCTACATTTATTTCGATAATAATGGCTGGGAAAATGGGTTCATTTATCACTTCCAGTATCGGAACAATGCGTGTTACTGAGCAAATTGATGCCTTAGAAGTTATGGGTGTCAACTCTTTAAATTATTTGGTTTTTCCAAAAATAATAGCGCTACTACTCTATCCTTTTGTAATTGGAATTAGTATGTTCCTTGGAATTTTTGGCGGTTGGATTGCTGCTGTTTATGGTGGATTTGCTTCTAGTAACGATTTCATAATTGGTCTTCAGCAAGAGTTTATTCCTTTTCATATTGCTTATGCTTTTATTAAAACATTTGCTTTTGCTTTGATTTTAGCAACAATTCCATCATTTCATGGTTATTATATGAAAGGTGGTGCACTAGAAGTTGGTAAAGCAAGTACGGTTTCTTTTGTGTGGACAGCAGTGACGATTATTTTGGCAAACTATATTTTAACCCAATTACTTTTGACCTAATGATAGAAGTAAAAAACGTAGAGAAATCTTTTGGAGATTCAAAAGTGTTAAAAGGTATTTCTACCATTTTTGAAACCGGGAAAACCAATCTAATTATCGGTCAAAGTGGTTCAGGGAAAACGGTATTGCTCAAAAGTTTACTCGGAATTCATACTCCAGATAAAGGAACAATTTCTTTTGACGGGCGAATTTATTCCAATTTAACAGCAGATGAAAAAAGAGCATTACGCACCGAAATTGGAATGGTGTTTCAGGGAAGCGCGCTTTTTGACAGTATGACTGTGGAGGAGAATGTTGGATTTCCATTAAAAATGTTTACCACAAAAACCGCAGCTGAAATAAAAGAGCGTGTAGATTTTGTAATTGACAGAGTAGATTTGAAAAAAGCGCATCATAAAAAACCTTCTGAACTATCAGGAGGAATGCAAAAACGTGTTGCGATTGCCCGTGCTATAGTAAACAATCCGAAATATCTTTTTTGTGATGAGCCCAACTCTGGTCTCGATCCAAAAACAGCAATAATTATTGACAACTTAATTCACGAAATCACGGTTGAATACAATATAACAACAGTTGTCAATACGCATGATATGAATTCAGTGATGGAAATTGGTGAAAAAATTATCTTTCTAAAACAAGGGATTTTGGCGTGGGAAGGAACTAAAAAGGATATTTTTAAAACCGATAATGAAGCCATAACCGACTTTATCTATTCGTCTAATCTTTTCAAAAAAATAAGGAAGGCACAAAATAAAGAAGAATAAAAAAGGAGCAATTGCTCCTTTTTTATTTATAATTCATTTGCCAAAGCAGTAATTCGCTTAATATCTTGTTCTTTACTTTTAGGGTAAATCAACAAAACACCTTCTTTGTCAACAATAATATAATCGTGCAAACCATCGATAACAATTATTTTATTCGCATCGGAACGCACAATATTGTTGCATGCATTTTCCATAACAACTTTAGCGTTAATAACACCGTTATTGTTTTCATCCTTATCTAGTTTTTCATGAAGTTGGCCCCAAGTTCCTAGATCATTCCAATCGAAAGTAGCTGGCAAAACATGCACATTTTTTGCTTTTTCCATTACGGCATAATCAATGGAGATATTTTCTGCATTAGCATAATTTTGGTCAATGAATTGCTTTTCATTTATAGTATTATAACTTTCAATTCCTTTTTGAAACAAGGTATTCATTTGCGGTTGAAACTTCTCAAAAGCTTCTGTAATTGCTTTTACACTCCAAATAAATATTCCGCCATTCCAAAGGAAATTACCAGCTTCCAAAAATGATTTTGCGGTTTGATAATCTGGTTTTTCTCTAAACTGATTTACTTTCTTAATCGAGTTCGAATCTGATTTATCAAATTCAATATAACCAAAACCTGTATTCGGAAATGTTGGCTGAATCCCCAAAGTCATCAAAGCATTCTCTTTTTGGCAAAATTCAAAACACTGCTGCAAATTTCTTGAAAATTCGTCCTCGTCTTCAATCCAGTGATCGCTTGGTGCAACAACCATTAGGGCTTCTGAGTTTTGCTTTTGAATTTTTAGCGAAGCATATAAAATACAAGGCGCTGTATTTCGCATGGCTGGTTCTAACAAAACCTGTTCTTGTTTAACCATTGGCAATTGTTCCAAAACCAAATTATTGTATTGTTCATTGGTTAGTATCAAAATATTTTCAGCTGGAATTAATTTAGATAATCTGCTGAATGTTTTTTGAATCAAAGTGCTACCAGAACCTAACATGTCGTGAAATTGTTTTGGAAAATCAGTAGTACTTACTGGCCAAAATCTTGAACCAACTCCACCTGCCATTAATATAGCGTAATAATTTTTGTTCATTTTTATAAAAGTAACTAAGGTGCTAAGGTACTAAGTTACTGTGTTTTTTTAACTATTAACTTAGCAAAATTTCCACCTCAGCGTTTTGGTTAAAAATATGAAAATTATTGACATTATTATTTATAATTTCTTATTACTATTAAATAAACAGCAAAAAAAATTCTTGCCATAGAGGGACTTATTATTAAGTTAATTTTTAATGCTATCATAAATAACTTTAAGAAAAATAATTCTATATAAAAATTTTATATATTTGAAATTATTAATTTAAAAATGAAAAAAATGAAAAAAGTTATTTTATTGGCAGTTGCTTTAGTATCATTAGCAACTATTACATCATGTTCTAAAGATGATGACGCTTCTCTACAAGGAAAGTGGGTGGAATTCAAGACTGGAGAATTAGTGAATGGTCAAGAAGTTCTTGAAGATGTTGTCCCTGACAATGATGGTTGTCAACAAGACTACACACAAATCACAGCAAATAGCACAATTAGTCATGATTTTGATGATCTTGGTAACGGATGTGAAGAGATTATTGGTGACCCTAATCCCTATACTAGAGATGGAAATATTATAACATTTGACGATGGTACTGCTGAAATTAAAAGCTTGACGGGAAGCACTTTAAAACTATATAGTGTTTATGATATTGGTGGAGGACCTCAAACATTCATAACTGTTTTAAAAAGAATATAATATTATATTAATGTTAAATGAGCCGTTTCAAAATTATTTTGAAACGGCTCATTTTTTTATTTTGGTAAAATCTCCACTTCAGCGTTGGCATTAAATAAATACAGTCTTCCTGTTTTTACTTCGAGGCATTCATAACGCTTAACGCGTAAGCCTTTCTTTTGAAAAATTCTACCGTTTTTTATTCGGAACAAATTACCACTTGGCACTTCGTGCACAAAATGAATATCGGGTTTTCTTTCGTCAAATTGCTTTAGTGCATAAGCCAATCGCGCATCGGTATCACTGCTGGCTGTTGGATTTCTAAAATGGTTGGCTACCAATGGCAAGACGGAATGAGGAAAAATTTCAGGACGAATAAAAGGTACCATTAGTCGCTGAAAAGTATGTTTCCACTCGTTACCATGAGGTTTTATCATTCGACCAAATTTTTCATAGGCCACTAAATGAGCGATTTCATGAACTAAAGTTATAAGAAATCGGTATTTATTCAAATTGGCATTGACTGTAATTTCGTGCTTTCCTCCTATTGCTCTTCGGTAATCACCATGACGTGTTTGTCGTTCGTTGACGATTTTAAGATGCACATTATTACTTTTGATTAATTCAAAGCAGGAATGAACAGAATGTTCGGGCAAGTATTTTTGAAGGACTTCGCTCAAAGTTTAAGGTGTACTTGATGAAACCTGAATTATTTTCCCGTTATGGTATTTATTTCCTGTGAGAGCAAAATTATAGATGTAATCCGCCATTTCCTTAGCCGAAATTGGTGCTTCGTAACCTGGAAATGCTTCTTGTAACATTTCGGTATTGACCGCGCCAAGTGCCAACACATTGAACGCAATGCCTTCTTCTTTGTATTCTTCGGCCAATAATTCTGAAAGCGTAATAACAGCTCCTTTACTTGAACTGTAAGCAGCTAATCCAGCGAATTTCATACTGCCTTGGATTCCGCCCATAGAACTAATAGAAACCACATGACTTCCTTTTTGAAGATAAGGCAAACAAACACGCGTAAGATTGGCAACTCCAAAAACATTGACTTTGTAGACATTTTCAAAATCTTGCTGCGTAGTTTGCGCAAATGGTTTGTTGACCAAACTTCCGGCATTGTGAATAATAACATCAACTTTTTCCCAGGTTTGTGAAATAAAATTACTAACATCGCCTAGCTCATTTTCTTTAGATAAATCAACGGATAAGCAGGTAATGTTTTGGTTTCCCAATAAACCTTGAGGTATTTTTCTAGAAATAGCTAGAAC
This sequence comes from Flavobacterium sp., assembly GCF_049318325.1. Classification (GTDB taxonomy): domain Bacteria; phylum Bacteroidota; class Bacteroidia; order Flavobacteriales; family Flavobacteriaceae; genus Flavobacterium. The sequence goes on from NZ_JBMOGQ010000044.1 coordinate 9,945, forward strand.
ATGATGTCCTGCTTTGGCAAATTGCAATGCTAGCTCAAAGCCAATTCCTCTTGATGTCCCTGTGATGATGATATTCTTCTTCATTATTTTTTTTAATGTCGTAAAGATACTAAAAGTAAAGAAATGAAATTAGTCGTTTTACTATTCAACCTTTTTGTATGATATAAACAAAAAACCCTTTCGGAATCGAAAGAGTTTAATGAATATTATATTAAAACATTTTAAAATTAGAGCAACTCCAAATGTGTAAAAAATAGTTAAGAAACCAGACCTCTTGAAATTACGATGCGTTGAATTTCTGAAGTTCCTTCATAAATCTGAGTGATTTTAGAATCGCGCATCATTCGTTCAACATGATATTCGGCAACATAACCATTTCCTCCATGAATTTGAACTGCCTCATTTGCCACTTCCAAAGCAATTTCGGAAGCATATAATTTTGCCATAGCACCTGAGTGTGCTATGTCTTTACCTTCGTCCTTTTCGCAAGCTGCTTTCATAATCAAAAGTTTAGCAGCTGTAATTTTAACATACATATCGGCTAATTTGAAGGCAATAGCCTGATGTTTGAAAATTTCTTTACCAAAAGCTTTTCTCTCATGAGAATATTTCAAGGCCAATTCATAAGCTCCTGTTGCAATCCCTAAAGCTTGTGATGCAATACCAATTCTTCCTCCGTTTAACACATTCATCGCAAAATTAAAACCGAAACCATCAGCACCAATTCTGTTTTCTTTTGGAACTTTTACATCGGTAAACATTAGTGAATGTGTATCGCTCCCACGGATTCCCATTTTCTTTTCTTTTGGACCAATTTCAAATCCTGCCCAACCTTTTTCAACGATAAAAGCGTTGATTCCTTTATGCCCTTTTTCCACATCGGTTTGCGCCATTACTAAATAGGTAGAAGCGGTTCCTCCATTAGTAATCCAGTTTTTAGTTCCGTTAAGCAAATAGTAATCACCCATATCTTTAGCAATAGTTTTTTGTGAACTCGCATCACTTCCCGCTTCCGGCTCTGACAAACAAAAAGCTCCGATAACTTCACCTTTTGCTAATGGCACCAAGTATTTCATTTTTTGTTCTTCTGAACAGTATTTTTCCATACCAGCACAAACCAAAGAATTGTTAACCGACATGATAACAGCCGCTGAAGCATCCACTTTCGCAATTTCGGTCATTGCCAATACATAAGAAACACTATCTAATCCAGCACCACCATATTTAGGATCAACCATCATTCCCATGAAACCTAAGTCAGCCATCATTTTGACTTGTTCTGTTGGGAACTTGGAATGTTCATCTCTTTCAATTACGCCTGGTAATAATTCAACCATAGCAAAATCTCTCGCTGCTTGTTGAATCATTAGTTGTTCTTCGGTTAAATTAAAATCCATAGTTATGAAGGTTTTTGTTTGTTGATTCTTTAATTTTGGTGAGCAAAAGTAGAATATAAAAGTTAAAATTTCAAACGATTTCGTAAATTTAGCCAATGTTTAAAGAAACCTACAACGTCATTGGAGTAATGTCTGGAACTTCACTTGACGGTATTGATTTAGCGCATGTCCATTTTTCAATACTTGATGGGAAATGGAACTTCGATATCTATGAAACCGAAACTGTTTCGTATGATAATGATTGGTTGAACAAATTAAAAACTGCTATTGATTTTTCGGAAGACCAATTAAAAGACCTAAATAAAGATTATACAGTTCTTTTGGCAAATAGTATCAAAACTTTTATCAAAAAACACCAATTGCAAAAACTAGATGCGGTTTGTTCTCATGGGCATACGATTCTACATCAGCCAAAAAATGGTTTTACACTTCAAATTGGTAATCTTCCCGAAATTGCAAATCACTGTAATCAAACCGTTGTTTGTGATTTCCGTGTTCAAGATGTATTGCTTGGCGGACAAGGTGCGCCTTTGGTTCCGATTGGAGATCGAATTCTGTTTTCAGAATATGATTTTTGCTTGAATTTAGGTGGCTTTTCTAATGTTTCGTTTGAACAAAATGATACCCGAATTGCCTTTGACATTTCGCCTGTGAATACCGTTTTAAATTTTTATGCCAATCAGTTGGGATTGGATTATGATGATAAAGGGCAACTTTCAGCTTCCGGAAAACTAAATTCCGATTTGCTGAATGAATTAAATGCATTGGAATATTACAAAAAACCATTTCCAAAATCGCTTGGTTTTGAATTTGTAAAAACTATCCTTTTGCCTTTGATGGAAAAATATAACATCTCAATTGAAGACAAGATGCAAACTTTCACAGAACATATTGCGATACAAACTTCATTGGCTTTACCTAAAAAAAAAGGACAAGAGCTTAAACGAACTGGTAAAGCAAAACTTTTAGCTACTGGTGGCGGTGTCTACAATGACTTTTTGATTGAGCGCTTAAAATTTTTGTTACCAGAGCTTGAAATAATAATTCCAGATAAAAAAACTATAGAGTTCAAAGAGGCTTTGATTTTTGCGTTGCTTGGCGTTTTAAAACTCCGAAATGAAATCAATGTTTTAGCAAGTGTGACTGGCGCAAAACACGATCATACTTCAGGTGTTGTTTATTATTCAAGCAAAAAAATAATACTATCCTAAAAATTCCAATTTATAACTCCTGATTAAGATTTAGTATATTTGCGCAAAAACTAAATTTACTCAAAATAAAAATATCTCAGTCTTTTGGGACAGATTTAACAAAAAAATGAAAGAAATATTAAAAAAATTTGAAAATAAACCACCCGAAATAATATTCAATTGGAAAGATAGCGTGACAGATGCCGAAGGTTGGACCGTAATTAATTCACTTCGTGGCGGAGCTGCCGGCGGTGGAACCCGAATGAGAAAAGGATTGGACATGAACGAAGTGTTATCATTAGCCAAGACAATGGAAGTGAAGTTTTCTGTTTCAGGTCCGGCTATTGGTGGTGCAAAATCAGGGATTAATTTTGATCCGAATGACCCAAGAAAGAAAGGTGTTTTGCAACGTTGGTATAAAGCGGTTTCACCTCTATTAAAAAGTTATTATGGAACAGGTGGCGATTTAAATGTTGACGAGATTCATGAAGTAATTCCATTCACTGAAGAATGTGGTGTTTGGCATCCACAGGAAGGCGTTTTTAACGGGCATTTCAAACCTTCTGAAGCTGATAAAATAAATCGAATTGGGCAATTGCGTCAAGGTGTAATCAAAGTAATCGAAAATCCGAAATTCTCTCCAGACGTATTGCGCAAATATACCGTAGCCGATATGATTACGGGATATGGTGTTGCCGAAGCGGTTCGTCATTATTATCATATTTATGGTGGCGAAGTTCAGGGTAAGAAAGCCATTGTACAAGGTTTTGGTAATGTTGGTTCGGCTGCTGCCTTCTATCTTGCCGAAATGGGGGTGAAAATTGTTGGCATCATTGATCGTGATGGAGGAATTATCAACGAAGAAGGCTTCAACTTTGAAGAAATTAGACGCTTGTTTTTAAATAAAGACGGTAACAAATTGGTAGCCCAAAATATGATTCCATTTGAAGTAATCAATCAGAAAATATGGACGTTGGGAGCGGATATTTTTACTCCTTGTGCTGCTTCCCGCTTGGTTAACAAAGAGCAAATCGACAATTTAATTAACAATGGTTTAGAAGTAATTTCTTGTGGTGCCAATGTTCCTTTTTCAGATAAAGAAATCTTCTTTGGTAGCATCATGGAAGAAACTGATAGTAGAGTGAGTTTAATTCCTGACTTTATTTCAAACTGTGGAATGGCAAGAGTTTTTGCTTATTTTATGGAGAAAAAAGTTCAAATGACAGATGAATCAATATTCTATGATATTTCAGAAACTATTAAAAAGGCCATAGAAAAGGTACACAATTTAAACAGTGACAAAAAAAATATTAGTGCCACTGCTTTTGAAATTGCTCTAAAGCAATTGGTGTAATAAAATTTCTATTCGGATTATACAATAATTTGTATTTTTAAGCGTTATATTTATTAACAAACAAGAAAAAGCTATGAGTTTTCAACTAACTGAAGAGGACAAAAAATCATTAGCCATTACGACAGTAGTGTATGCTTTGTTAATTCTTTTACTTTTCCTATTGCGTTTTTGGCCTCCAGCAGATATGAAAATAATGGGTGGCGGTGGCGGTGGTGGCATCGAGATGAACTTTGGTGATAGCGATTTTGGGATGGGAGATAATTCCAAAAGTGAAGTGCTAAATGTAAAAGACGAAGTAAAAGCGGCAACAGTGCCGACACCCGATGAAAACATCATCTCAGATGATAACGCCGATGATAATGTTGTTGTACCTAAAAAAGAAGACATTAAAGTAAAACAGGTTCCAGTCATAAAAGATGTAAAACCGGCAGTTGTAAAACCAAAGGTTTCTAAAAGTGCTGATGATGCATTATCTAGTATTCTTGGTAATAAAGGAGGTGATGGAAATGATACTAAAAGTGGTAATAAAGGCAATGCAAATGGGAGCCTGAACTCAAATGGCTACTTTGGTAACGGCAGTGGAAATGGAACGGGTGGTGGAAATGGAACGGGCAACGGAACCGGAAATGGTACAGGAAACGGACCCGGAAATGGCGGAGGAAATGGTGGAGGAAATGGTTATTCTTTAGGTAACAGAAAAGCATTAAATAAACCACAACCCGATTATAATTGCCAAGAGCAAGGTAGAGTTGCGGTTCAGGTTACAGTAGATAGAAACGGAAATACAATTAGGGTCACAGCTGGAGTACAAGGAACAACCAATACTGCAAAATGTTTATTAGATCAAGCAAAAATTGCTGCTCAGAATACGAAATGGCAAGCAGATAGTAATGCCCCTGAAAAACAAGTTGGAAAGATTATTTATACTTTCAGTCTTAACTAACATGAAGCTTTTATTCTCAGCAGTTTTTTTCTTTATTTGTTCGTCTAGTTTTGCCCAACTTAAAACTAAACTCTACAGCGAAAAAATCGATAATAGCTATGATCTATTGGTTGACAACGACGAATTTTGTCCTATATCAATAAAAATTGATCTCGAGTTAACCAATATGTCTTCGTCTAATGGGAATCATAAGATATTTGTTGTGCCTGCAAAAACCAAAGGTTTCTTAATTTCTAAAATTCAAGTAATAAAACCAAATAGTGGCGGTGGATATAAAACAAAATCACAAGCTAATTATGGTGATAGTACTGTAACCAATCCTATAGATTACAATTATTCACTACCTTTTCAAAAAGGACAATCTTTTATAATTGATCAAGGTTATAACGGAACTTTTTCGCATCAAAATGAGAATTCATTAGATTTTACTATGCCTACAGGCACCGTAATAACAGCTGCTAGAGATGGAGTTGTTGTCAAAGTTATTGAAAACAACGATCAAAGTTGTACTGAAAAAAGTTGCACTTCATTCAACAATTATATTTTAATATATCACAACGATGGTACTTTTTCAGAATATGTTCATCTTAAAAAAGATGGCGCTATAGTTCAAGAAGGAGATGTGATTAAAGAAAAGGATGTGATTGGATATAGTGGAAATACAGGTATGTCAAATGGACCTCATTTGCATTTTATGGTTTTCATTCAACAGATTGATAAGCAGGTAACTTTGAGAACAAAGTTCAAAATAAACGATGGTTCTAAATCAGAAATTCTGAAAGTAAAACAAGTATACACTAGAAATTATTAAATAAGTTTCATACACTAAACTATTTAATATAATAAGTCTTATTTTGGACTCGTTGCTATAACAAACTTGAGTTTATTCTTTACCCCTATTTGCAATACATCCACCAAGTCTTGTACTTGCATTGTAGCCGGAATTCTTATGACTACTGTTTGTTGCTTTTCGGGATCTATTAATTGTAGTAATCTCGTTTCTAGTTGATCTAAAAGCACTTCTTCTTTATCAATAAAATATCTTTTTTCCTCGGTTACAGATAACGTGATTAGTTGCTTGTTTGTCTTTTCATTGGTTTCAGATTTTGGCAATGTCATTCTGATAACATTTGGATTTGCCAAAGTCGATATGATTAAGAAAAACAACAACAAAAAAAACATAATGTCGCTTAACGAAGAGGTCGCGACTTCTGCATGAAATCGTTTATTTCGCTTTATTGCCATTTGGTCTTTGAATTATATTTATAAATTCTAATACTTGCTTTTGAATGGATAATGAAAAGTCATCAATTTTCCCATTAAATAAGTGATACGCGCTATAGGCAATGATACCTACAATCAAACCTGCACCACTACTAATCATCTTTTCATATAAACCACCGGAAATAT
>NZ_JBMOGQ010000045.1:0-16166 GCF_049318325.1 Flavobacterium sp.
CAGCAGCTTTCGCTTCTGCTTCTTTATCCGGAGTAACTAAAGCTAATACTTTAGTGTCTTTTCCAGTTCCATGAGGAAGCGTTACAACACCTCTTACCATTTGATTTGCTTTTCTTGGATCAACTCCTAAACGAACAGCAATGTCAACTGATTCATCAAATTTTGCAGAAGCAACAACTTTCAATAAAGACGAAGCGTCTTTTAAAGAATATAGTCTGTTTTTCTCAATTTTTGAAGCAGCTTCTTTTTGTTTTTTTGTCAATTTTGCCATGTCTTATCCTTTGTTTAGAGGAGAATCTCCAGTTACAGTTATACCCATAGATCTAGCTGTCCCAGCAATCATACTCATAGCAGATTCAATTGTGAAAGCGTTTAAATCAACCATCTTGTCTTCAGCGATTCCTTTAATTTGATCCCAAGTTACGTTAGCAACTTTTTTTCTGTTAGGCTGTCCTGAACCAGATTTCAATTTAGCAGCATCCAATAATTGAATTGCAGCAGGTGGAGTTTTTACAACAAAATCGAACGATTTGTCTTTATACACGGTAATTTGTACCGGTAACACTTTGCCAGGTTGATCTTGGGTTCTAGCATTAAATTGCTTACAGAACTCCATGATATTAACACCAGCAGCTCCCAGAGCAGGTCCAACCGGTGGCGACGGGTTCGCAGCACCTCCCTTAACTTGTAGTTTAACTACTTTACTAATCTCTTTAGCCATTGTTTTTAAAAAATTTGCAGCGGTCTGTGGAAGCAGACGTTTGCCGTTTATGATAGTGTAACAAATTATACTTTTTCAACTTGCATAAAGCTCAATTCTAATGGTGTTTTTCTCCCGAAAATTTTCACCATTACTTCAAGTTTACGCTTTTCTTCATTGATTTTTTCAATAGTTCCGTTGAATCCATTGAAAGGACCATCAATAACCTTAACTGTTTCATCTATTTTGAAAGGTATCGCTTGAGTATCTGTATTAACAGCTAATTCATCCACTTTACCTAACATTCTATTCACTTCTGATAGTCGTAATGGCACAGGCTCTCCGCCTTTTACTTCACCTAAAAAACCAATCACGCTTGTAATCGATTTTATAATATGAGGTATTTCACCAACTAGATTAGCTTCAATCATTACATAACCAGGAAAATAAACTTTATCCTTAGCTATTTTTTTTCCATCTCTTACCTGCACCACTTTTTCAGTCGGTACAAGAACTTGAGATACATAATCTGACATACCTAATCTATTGATTTCTGTTTCGATATAAGCTTTAACTTTATTCTCTTGTCCACTTACAGCTCGAACCACATACCATTTTTTCACATTATTATCTGCCATTTCAGAGAAATTATGATTTTATCAAATTAAAAATCCCAGCAATTGCTTTTGCGCATAGTTCGTCAACTCCCCATGTTGCTAAAGCAAAAACTACTGAAAAAACAGCCACAATAATAGTGAGGCGTTGTACTTCAGACCATTCTGGCCAAGTAACATTAGTTTTTAACTCTTCAAATGCTTCTGATATATAATTAACAACTTTTGTCATTGTATTTTTATTTTTGCACGGGCGGAGGGATTCGAACCCCCATCAACGGTTTTGGAGACCGCTATTCTACCCTTGAACTACGCCCGTTGATTATTATTAAAATCCAGTGTCGTTTAAAAAAAACGACACTGGATTTGTATTTATTTTATAATTATTCTACTATTTCAGTTACCTGACCAGCACCAACTGTTCTACCACCTTCACGGATAGCAAAACGTAAACCTACGTTCATAGCGATTGGGCTTAATAAAGCAACATCAATAGTTAAGTTATCACCTGGCATTACCATCTCAACACCAGTAGGTAAAGAGATAACTCCTGTTACGTCAGTTGTACGTACGTAAAACTGCGGACGGTAGTTATTGTGGAATGGTGTATGACGACCACCTTCTTCTTTTTTCAAGATATAAACCTCAGCTTTGAATTTAGAGTGTGGTTTTACTGAACCTGGTTTAATAATAACCATACCTCTTTTGATATCAGCTTTATCAACACCTCTTAATAATAAACCTACGTTATCTCCTGCTTCACCTCTATCAAGGATTTTACGGAACATTTCAACTCCAGTAATTGTAGAAGTCAATTTATCAGCTCCCATACCAATGATTTCAACTGGATCTCCTGTATTAGCAACTCCTGTTTCGATACGACCTGTAGCAACAGTTCCACGACCAGTAATTGTAAACACGTCCTCAACTGGCATCAAGAATGGTTTTGCGTTATCACGAACTGGCTCTTCAATCCATGCATCAACAGCAGCCATCAATTCGATGATTTTTGGTACCCAAGCAGGGTCATTATTCAATCCACCTAAAGCAGAACCTTGAATAACTGGACCATTATCTCCATCATATTCGTAGAAAGACAATAAGTCTCTGATTTCCATTTCAACTAATTCTAACAATTCAGCGTCATCAACCATATCCACTTTATTCATGAATACAACTATTCTTGGAATACCAACTTGACGACCTAAAAGGATGTGCTCACGAGTTTGTGGCATTGGCCCGTCAGTAGCAGCTACAACTAAGATAGCACCATCCATTTGAGCAGCACCAGTAACCATGTTTTTCACATAATCCGCGTGACCTGGACAGTCTACGTGTGCATAGTGACGGTTAGCAGTTTCATACTCAACGTGTGATGTATTAATAGTAATACCTCTTTCTTTTTCTTCAGGAGCATTATCAATTTGATCAAATGATTTTGCTTGACAGTAACCTGCATCAGACAATACTTTTGTGATTGCAGCAGTTAATGTGGTTTTACCGTGGTCAACGTGCCCAATCGTTCCGATGTTTAAGTGGGGCTTGTTACGGTTAAAATTTTCTTTTGCCATTTTAATTAATTTTAAACTTAGTTATATATATTTATTAGTGTTCAATTTTCAATTTAATTTGAGCCAACTACGGGAATTGAACCCGTGACCTCTTCCTTACCAAGGAAGCACTCTACCCCTGAGCTAAGTCGGCAGTTTTCCCTGATACTTGGACACTTACTTTATTAATCGTCCTTTAAAAAATTCCGAATCTTAAATTCCGAATAATTTAAGGATTCCAAGTAAGCTTGTGATCCTGTATCATCGTTCAGACGATACTCAACCTTTTTGTTCCGAATAGGAACTTTTTTGAATTATCGTCTTAAAGACGATGATCCTGTATCGTCGTTCCGAAGATACTCAAACTTTTTTTAAAGTCATTTTCTCGAAAGAGAGCTTTCAGAAAATCTCTTAAAAAAATTTGTGGGGAGAGCAGGATTCGAACCTGCGAAGTTCTCACAGCAGATTTACAGTCTGCCCTCGTTGGCCGCTTGAGTATCTCCCCTAACCATATTTCAATAAAAAAAGAGCCGGCGGAGGGACTCGAACCCACGACCTGCTGATTACAAATCAGCTGCTCTAGCCAACTGAGCTACGCTGGCAATATCAATAAAAAAAGCCCGCTATTTCTAACGGACTGCAAATGTATATCTTTTTGTTATTTAATCAAAACATTTTTTTAAAAAAATTATTTTATATATGTGTTCTTATTTTTTCTTTTCTTTTAATCAATAATCGTTCTAATGATTCTGCTGAAACCTCTATTGCTTCCTCAAAAGTTTTGCATTGTTTTTTTACCATAAAATCATCTCCTGGTACATGAATTTTGACCTCGACAACTTTATTTTCTTTATCGCTTGTCTTTTCAACCTTCAAAAAAACGTCAGCTGAGACTACTTTATCATAATATTTTTCAAGTTTATTCAATCGTTCTTGAATAAAATCCACTAGCTTTCTGTCAACAGTAAAGTTAACTGCATGAACACTTACCTTCATAATTTACTATTTTATTAATTTAACATTTTGAATTACTTTTTATTTCTAGGATGAGCACTATTATAGACTTTTTGAAGTTCCGCTAAACTATTGTGCGTGTAGACTTGCGTTGATGCCAAACTAGAATGTCCTAATAATTCTTTTACTGAATTTATGTCTGCCCCATTATTTAGTAGATGAGTTGCAAATGTATGCCTTAATATATGAGGGCTTTTTTTTACTTTTTCTGAGACATTACTAAAGTAATAATTTATTAATCGATACACAAACGAATCGTTCAATTTAACGCCATTTGATAGCAGAAAAAAATACTCACTTTCTTTAAGTTCTTGTATACTTGACCTTTCAGATAAATATTTTTTTATCTGCTCTTCAATAATTGTTAAAATTGGAATTATTCTTTCTTTGTTTCTTTTTCCAATTACTTTTATTGTTTTATTTGATAAATCTACATTCTGGATTTTTAGATTTATTAACTCTGTCCTTCGAATTCCAGTAGTATAAAACAAGTCAACTATTAATTTATCTCTTGCGCCTTCAAACCCTTCTTTATACATTATCTGATTCAAAACCATATCCAGTTCCTTTTCGGAAAAAGGTATCTGAATTTTTTTAGGTGCTTTTAATGCTTTATGTTTTAGTAATGGACTTGTGTCAATCTGTTTTGTCTTAAGTAAAAATTTATAAAAGGATTTTAGAGATGATACTTTTCGATTAATCGAAGTATTTGAAATTCCGTCATCAGAAAGCGAAATGATCCAAGAACGGATTTGATTGTAATTTACCAAAAGCAAATTATTATCTTCATATTCATTGGATAAAAAAGATTCGAAAAAACCGACATCATTTATGTAAGCTGTAACGGTATGTTGAGAATAGTTTTTTTCCAACAATAGATAATCATAAAACTTATTTCTAAAACTTTCCATAAAAAAACCATTAGCATCAAAGTTATGAAACTTTAATTACTAACGGTTAGTATATTTTGAGAAAATTAGGGACTAACTTTCTAATCCGTCCTTCATGTTCTGAATGTAAGCCGCTTTTTGAATTTGTGCTCTTCTAACCACTGAAGGTTTAATGAAAGCCTGACGCGAACGTAACTGACGAACAGTTCCCGTTTTATCAAATTTTCTCTTATAGCGCTTTAATGCTCTATCGATATTTTCTCCGTCTTTAATTGGTATAATTAACATAATATAGACACCTCCTCTCGTTAAGGCGGCAAAGATATAAAAAATTATGAATTAGGAATATGAATTAGGAATTATTTTTTGCGTGCCGGCGATTAGCAAATCTATTATTATTAAAAATCACAATAATCGCCGTCGGACTATACGAAGAAGATAGCACTTGCTTCTATCCTCAAGAAATAAAAAACCAAGAAACAATCTCTCATCTCTTGGTCTATTTTCTATACTCTATTTCACCGCCGGCTTGTAATTCTGTTTGTCAATAATCATCTTAGACAAAATCTCTCTAAGGATTTCTGAAGTTCCCCCACCTATTGGGCCTAAACGGCTGTCTCTTAATAAACGAGCCAAAGGATATTCTTCCATATAACCATAACCGCCTAACATTTGTAAACAGCTATAAATGGTTTCATCAGCCACTTTAGTCGATTTTAGTTTAGCCATAGTAGCTTCTTTTACGACATATTCTCCTTTATTTAATCGAGCTACGGCGGCATAATTAAATATTTTGCAATGCTCCACTTCTGTAGCATGGTCAACCATCGTATGTCTTAATGCTTGAAATTTATCAATGGTTTTACCAAATGCTTCACGTTTTGACATATAGTCTACAGTATACTCGATTGCATATTCAGCTCTAGCATGTGCATTGATTGCCATGATTAAACGCTCTAAAGCAAAATGCTGCATAATATAAGGAAAGCCTTTGCCTTCCTCTCCCATTAAGTTTTCTTCGGGAATTTCAACATTATCGAATGCTATTTCTGCAGTATCAGAAGCTCTCCAACCTAATTTATCCAACTTTGTAGCCGAAACTCCTTTCAGATTGGTATCCATCAAAAAAATACTAATTCCTTTATTGCCAAGTTCCGGACTTGTTTTAGCAGCAACTACATAATAATCAGCATAAACGCCATTAGTAATAAATGTTTTAGATCCGTTTATTATATATTTATTTCCTTTCTTTATTGCTGTTGTTCTCATTCCAGCCACATCACTTCCCCCAAAAGGTTCCGAAAGACATAATGCTCCTATCTTATCTCCGGCAATACTTGCTGATAAATAGTCTTGCTTAATTCTTTCATTGCCTTCAGCATTTAAATGTGTCATTGCTAAATATGTATGTGCCCACATGGCGGCTGCAAAACCAGATGATTTTATTTTTTGAAGCTCTTCTAAAAATACTACTGTATAAAATAAGTCCAAATTCATTCCGCCATAAGCTTCAGGATATGCTAATCCGAAGAATCCCATTTCGCCAAACTTTTTCCAAATAAAACGTTCAATTGTTCCTGTTTTTTCCCATTTCTCTATATGAGGCACCACTTCTTTATGCAAAAAGTCTCTAAAACTTTCTCTAAATAATTCGTGTTCTTCTGAAAAGTATGTTGAATTCATATAATAATTTAAGTGATTTTAGCTTATTTTTTAGAATTCCAAATATAAGGCAATTATTTTTATTTTTTCAAGTGGAAAACCTTTAATTTTTGGCAAATCCTCTATTGTTATATCACCTTTCATCGTTCTGAAAACAACAATATCTTTGGCTAATTGGTATCTAAAAAAAGGAAACTGTGTCAACTCTTTGACCGAAGCATTGTTGATATTAATTTTTTTGCAATTTGTAATAGACTTCACTGCAAAAGAACTTTTTAATTTTTCAAGAACTTCGGGTGACAAACCCCAAATATCGTCCATCTGCTCCATGGAAACGAAAGCACCATACTTTTCTTTTTGTTCCAAAATCCTTTCCGAAATTTTATCGCCAATGCCATACACTTTCAACAAATCTTCTTTAGTGGCTTGGTTAATATCAAGAACAATAATTTTTCCCGGTTTTGAAAAATCATTTTTTGCAAATTCTTGAGAGTTATTCTTGTTATTTTTTACCCAATCCGGAAATTTAAAATAGGGAGAAATTGCTTTTAGCAAAGAATCGGAAACTTTAGTTACGGCTTGAAATTCAGCTGCAGAATTTACAAACTTATTTTGTGCTCTATACACCAATAATCGATCAATTTCTTCGACAGACATTCCGAGTTTGTAGCCTTTAAAATCGGTTATGAAATTAGGGTTGAAAGGATAAATTGCAGGTTTATAATTTTTGTTATTAAGTTTTAAATTATCAACAGTGCTTTGAAGCGCCAACCATTTGGATTTTTCTTTATCAATAGTTTCTTTAGCTGTAAAGTCATAAAAAAAATAAATGCCTTGAACCAAAATGATAATCACAAAAAACAATAGGATTCCAATTCGTTGACTTTTCGAATAAGATAAAAAGGATTTTACTATGGATTCATTAGTTTCCAAAGTCTACAAATCAAAAACAGAAGTTCGTTTGCCCCGAATTAAATCTTTTAATCTAATCCAAAAAGCTAAAGTTAGATATACTCCAAACCACAAACCTGCCGTTACAAAAGTAATGTAGATAAAAAACAAACGCACGTTAGAAGCCCGCATTCCGAGCTTATCCGCCAAACGAGAGGAAACATGAAAACCATGTTTTTCGAAGAAATATTTTAATTTAATAACTGCTGACATAGTTTTGTTTAAAAAATCAAAATTACGCTTTTAAAAGTTGCATCCCAACTGCGCATTGCAAACATTTACCATGATTACAATACTCATTTTTCAATTGTAACAGCGATTGGGTTTCAAAAGCATTCTTGGCTTTAATTCCGTTATTTGAAAATTTTTCAATGATTATATTTTTCTCGGCTGCAACTTCCTGAAGCAAATCTATCAAAGATTCTGATGTTTCTTTACCCTGACTTTTGGCATAGGCAAACTGAATTGGAACAATAGTATTGATAACTAGCAAATCGATGAACGATTTTGAAAACTGTTTTTTCTTCTTGGGACTTGCCTTATCAAACTGATAGTGCGTTTGCCAATAATCAGAAATCGTAATATCAAATAGCTGGCTCAACTCTTTAACCGTTTTAGCTACTATCACTTTTGAAAATAAGTTTTGCTGCTTGTAATAAAGCATTGCCAATTGTGCCAAGCGTATAGTCGGAAAATTATCGGGGCGATGTTTAAAAAACTGAACAGGTTCAGTAATTATCTTTTTCAAGCTATACTTTTGAGAAATATAGTAAAATCGTTTTTTCAACTCTTTTGTATAATTATCCTCGGCATCAACCGGAATCAAATCTGCCAACCCAAAAAGCAAACTTTCTATATTTTCAATTTCAAGACTTTCTTTTCTTATAATCGTAAACGGAATGGATTTGGCTATTTTCAAAAATGTTTCTCCATTCGTATTCAAACCAAAATTCTTTGCCAGCATACAAAACAAAACCGCCTCCCAATTATTTTCGGTTTCCTTTAGCAGTTGTTGTATCGGTCTGTACTTTCGTTCCAATCGTTCAACAAACAATCGCTCTTGCCAATTTTGAAAGACAAAATAATCAATAGTATCAATTTGAAGTTCACAATAAATCCAGGATTTTTGAGATGTCAACGACTGGTATTTTTCTAACTCTTTATTTGATACATATTTTTTAAGTTCCAAAACCGGAATTTCAGTATTGTCTTTTCTGAAAATTGGTGTGTCGTGTTCCCAAACTACATGTAGAATTACGTTATCATAATTAGCGTCTTTCTCATGATGATGCAAATACCAATCGGATGATTTGATATGAATTTCTACATTTCCGGCCCATTTTTGATTGCCAATAACAATTTGGGCGTTAAAAAAATCAGGCCCTGTTTGTTGCAAATAATTTCCACAATTAGTTATGGTGAGTATTTCACCCGAAACAGTTGTTAGGTTAGAAAAGTCAAACTTCTTATATTGCCATACATAATGAAGAAAATCTTCTTTCACGATTCCAAATTTTAAACTAAAGTAAGAAAATTACTTTTATATTCAAATTTTTTGTAATGAAAAAATTACTTTTATTCGTTTTACTACTAGTTTGTGGAAATGCAATTTCCCAAGACTATAAAATCACTTATCTGAAAAGTTCTAATGGGAGTTTGATTGAAAACCAAGATCCGATTTTGGCATTTACAAGTTCTGAAGTTACTCAGATAGGTTCGCAAAGTATTTTTAATGGGAAAGCTGATTTCCCAAATGAGATTATTTTTGTAGATAGAAGAACAAATTCCTTTAGTCAAGTTGCAAATTTGGATGCAACTAAAACTATAAATTCAAAAGACAGTGTTTCACTCGGAAAACAAACTTTCGAATATCTAAATGACACCAAAAAGATTTTAGGTTACAATTGCAAAAAGGCCAAGACAATTGTTAACTCTAACAATATAGAGCTTTGGTATACTAATGAATTAAAAGTAAAAGGAGCGCCAACTATTTTAGGGCAGAATCTTGGTCTGGTTTTAGAAATGGTTCGTAATGGTAATTTTGTCATAAAAGCAACGAATATTGAGAAAATAAAAATGTTTCCGACAGATCCGGATTTATCTAAATCAATAGATATGCTAACATACAAAGACTTACTTTGGAAAAGCCGTTTCACTACTATTAATGTGTTTAAAGACCAAATCATCAACTTTTCGAGCGAATCAAAATCAAATGATAGCATTCTCCGATTTGCCAACGGAACGATTGCCGTGAGAAAGATTAGAATTCCCGAAATAAAAGTCGGAAGTCAGATTTTTGTTGATGTTACTGAACAATCTAATGGTGATGCTTACGATAGAACGGGTTCTTTTTTTATAATTCCAAATAATAAAACACTATCCTTTTTGGATGGTTTGCAAAACGGAGCAAAGACATTGCCAATTTACAATAACGGAAACGGTAAAGAATACCAAGGTGTAGTTGCAACTGAAAACTATAATCCTATTGTTGAGTTGATGCGTTTCTTTACACCATTTGGAGTGAAGCAATACAACAACTTACAACTCAAAGATAAAACCTGGACAGAAAATGTATTGTACCGTCAGGATGTTTCTGATTTAAGAAGTTTACTAAGCAATCAGGAAGTTTGGATTGGCATTAACATTGGTAATTATGACAAAGGCGGACACAAAGTTTCTGCTAATATTACTATACACAATGAGGAAGAAAGCAAAGTTACCCCAAAGCAAATCGTTCCACTTTTTTGCACCAATAACATTATGAAAATGGCGGGTCAGGAATATGGAACTATGTTCAGTTCCGACAAAGGTTTGGAAGTTACTTTTAAATTGGACAAACCTATGAAAAATTGCAAGCTTCGTTACATTACAACTGGTCATGGTGGTTGGGAAAATGGCGATGAGTTTGTTCCAAAGAAAAATACGATTTTCCTTGACGGAAAAGAAACATTTAGTTTTACGCCATGGCGATTGGATTGTGGCTCTTATCGTTTATCGAATCCTGCATCTGGTAATTTTCCTAATGGCTTATCTTCTTCTGATTATAGCAGAGCCAATTGGTGTCCAGGAACAGTAACGAATCCAATATTTATTGACTTGGGCGATTTAGAAGCTGGGAATCATAACATACAAATAAAAATCCCGCAAGGTTTGCCAGAAGGAAGCAGTTTTAGTTCGTGGAATATTTCGGGAGTTTTGTTAGGAGAGTAAAAAGGGACTAGTGATAAGAAAAAGGGATAAAACTTTTGCCTTATCCCTATTCCCTTCTGCCTATTTTATCGAACCAATAATATCGTGTTTGGTAATAATATGGTATTTGCCATTACCTAAATCAACTAATACGGCTTGATTGTCTTTATTAAATAATTTTGAAACTTCTTCAATAGGAGCATTAGAATTTACTATTGGATAGGGCTTACCCATAATTTCGCGTATTGGCTTTTCTGCTATGTTTTTATCTTCTACATAACTTCTGAATAAATCAGTTTCATCTAAGCTACCAACAAAACCCGAAGTATCAATAACTGGAATCTGAGAAATTTTATATTTTTTTAATCTTTCTATCGCATGAGAAACCAATTCCTCAGTGCGGACTACTACCAATGGCTTGTCTTTATGATCTTTAATTACGTCTTCAGCTTTTGTAATTTCTTCATCCAAAAATCCTCTTTCACGCATCCAATCGTCATTGAACATTTTACCAACATAACGACTTCCCGAATCGTGAAACAACACTACAACAACATCATCTTTTTTAAAATGCTCTTTTAATTGGTGTAACCCCTTGACACAGGCTCCGGCTGAATTCCCTACAAATATTCCTTCTTCTAGTGCAATTCTTCTAGTATAAACGGCAGCGTCTTTATCGGTTACTTTAGTAAAACCATCGATAACTGAAAAGTCAACATTTTTAGGAAGAATGTCTTCTCCAATTCCTTCTGTAATATAAGAGTAGATCTCGTTCTCGTCAAAAATTCCGGTTTCATGGTATTTCTTAAAAACTGAACCATAGGTATCAATCCCCCAAACTTTGATGTTTGGATTTTTTTCTTTTAAGTATTTTCCAATTCCCGAAATGGTTCCGCCTGTTCCTACTCCAACTACGAAATGGGTAACTTTCCCATCGGTTTGGTCCCAAATTTCAGGTCCGGTTTGTTCGTAATGAGCCACAGCATTAGATGGATTATCGTATTGATTTACGTACCATGAATTTGGGATTTCAGTCCCTAATCTTTTGGAAACCGAATAGTAAGAACGAGGATCAGTTGGTTCGACATCGGTTGGACAGACAATTACTTTTGCACCAACAGCACGAAGTATATCCATTTTTTCTTTGGATTGTTTATCGGTAATAACAAAAATACATTTGTATCCTTTAACAATAGCTGCGAGCGCCAATCCCATTCCGGTATTTCCAGAGGTTCCTTCGATAATGGTTCCTCCTGGTTTTAATCTTCCGTCGGCTTCGGCATCTTCTACCATTTTAAGTGCCATTCGGTCTTTAGTAGAATTACCCGGATTAAAGGTTTCAACTTTGGCTAAAACCAAAGCATCGATTCCTTCTACCACTTTGTTAAGTTTAACTAAAGGCGTGTTTCCAATAGTTCCTAATATGTTTTCTGCGTATGTCATTTCTTTAAGTTGCTGAGTTACTGAGTAGCTGAGTTACTGAGTCTTTTTATTTGTGGCTACAAAGATATTGATAAAAAGAAGGTTTGCAAGTTTGGAGAACATTAATTCGAAAACGTTTGCGTGCGTGATGGTAACGGCATCCTTTTATCTTGTTCACAAAACGAAACAAAAGATTGCTTCGACAGTTCGCTTCACTCGTGTTGGTGGAAAGCGCGTTTTCACGCCCCAAAAAACTATTGAAAGAAATTCCAAACCAATCCAAATCGAATCATGAAATCACGATACGGATAATTAGGTGCAGTGTAGAAATTATTCCCGGTCATTTTGGAATTGAAATGTTCTGCTTTTAGGAAAATCCTTGTCTGGCGAATTCTTGCATTGATAAAGAAATCCAGCATTGGAAAATCACCCACCTTTCTTTGATTTTGAACAAAAGCTTCAGTAGTTACCGGATTGTAATCGTTGATGTAAAATTTGGTGAAATAATTAAATATAAAACCCGTTTGCAGATACATTGCCTTTTTGAAAAAATAATTAGTAAAGTAAAGTGAATTTCTAGTCACGATTTGTGGCACATTCAGCACATCATTTTCCTGGTCAACTTTTTGGTAGAGCACCGTATTGTCTAAAGCTAATTTCCACCATTTGAACTCGCGACTCACTTTTACGGACAAATAATTAATGGCTTTGTAATATTGTTTAGGCGAAATAATTTGCTGTTGCGAATCAGTGGCATCGTTACTAAAATACAAATGGTCTTTGATGGAACTTAGCTGTAACGAAGCATTAAGCCATTGAGTTTTGGCAGTAGCTTCGATATTATTTATTTTCTCATTCTTGAAATCGTTATACCAATTGTAATTAACGAAACTACTTTGGTATAAATTATAAATATGGTCCGGAATTTTATTCAACATTTGATATTGAAAAACAAATTCATTTTTATCGTTGAGTTTATAGTTTAGTTTGGCATCAAAATTTGACATTGGTTGATTTGAAATTGAATTGGAATAGGTGAATGTTCCGTTCCATTTGTTTTTTCTGTAGTCGTATTGTCCGCCAATCGTATTGATTTTGTCATTTAAGGAACTTGGAATTGTCCCCGAATCTAAAATTAATATTTTGTCATAGTAATAATTATAGCGGAAGTCTTCGACAAAGAACTGAAATTTTCCTAGCAAAGAATTTTCGTAAATCGCCCCAACTTTATTATACATTCGGTTGTATCGAGTATGATCGTTGATGCCACTGGTAACATACGAATCACCGAACCGATAAATTATAGCATTGTTAACCGTTGATGGGACTGTTTTTTGATAGTATTCAAAAAATTTTGTTTCGTAATTGAATTGGTGTGTCAAAAATAAATTATTGCCTCCATTTTTGCTATTGATTCTGAAATTATGATCAAAGAAATATCTTTTCCCTTTCATAAATGATTTGGCATCTTTTAAATATACATCAAGTCGGGCACGGTTAGCGAAAGCTCCGTCTCCGCTTTCAAAATCTTCAATTGAAGAAATTCCTCCATTCTCTCCGTTTAGGAAATCTTGTCCAGTGAAATGAAAATTCAGATAATATCTTTTATTAAGTGTATTGTAACTGGAGGTAAACCTGAAATTTCCTGTGCTCGAAAGTTGGTTGATGTATTTACCCAACGAACGTAATCCTTTGAAAGCAATCGACATGTTAAATCGTTCCGAAGTATTTACTGTAATAAAAGCATCAACAGATTGCCCTTGTTCCATTACTGTTTTGAAATACAGTTCAGTCACCGGAGTTGCCACAGAGTAATAGTTGATATCATTAACCCCTAAATAATTAAACTGTTTACCCGAGAAACCAATTTCCGGAAAAGAGGTAAAATTTTTCAATCCGAAATCGAGAACTGTATAGGTTTGTCCTTCATTAGCAAAAGGGAGTAATCCAAAAATATCTTTTCTCAAATAGTTGTATTCGTATTCTTTTTTTATGGTTAAAGAAGTATCTACATAAGTGGTGTCTTTTTGCAAAGAGATAATTCTGTATTGGTCAAAAGCTGCTTTAGGTTGCTTCTTCGGAATGTTCTTAGCAGCATCTGATTGATCGTCCTGAGAAAAACCAACTGAAAAAATTAACAAAAATAGTACAGTAAATAAGTATTTCATCTTTTAATATTTCGAAGCAAAAATACATAAAACAATTTGGAATAAAATCATAAAAAAACCACCTCAGTTAATTGAGATGGTTTTTACTGTAATTGAATAAAAAAGTTAGTCTTTTATAAATTTCTTAGTAACCGAATTAGTATCAGATTTAAATGTTACAAAGTAAACACCTGATGAAAGGTTTGATACGTCGATACTATTATTTATTGCGTTATCTGATTTATATATTTCTTTTCCTGAAATATCATTAATTGTGATAGTAGAAATAGAGATGTTGTTTTTAACAATAAAATTCAAAATGCTACTTGAAGGATTTGGATAAATAAAAACATTTTTTTCAAAATCTCTAGAATCTAAACCTAAACCTGTTCCACTGGCACTTCCAACCAATGAAAAATCTTGCGAACTACCCACTAAAGTTCCTTTATGACTAATCTGAATGGTATATACACCTGGTTGAGCTCCATATATATTTACTCTTTCAATATTATCTACATCATTATCTGAATTATTTGTTGCTGGATCTTCGAATGCATCTGGATCCAATTTCCAAGGATAATAAGTTGTACCATCTTTTAGAATCTTTAAATCTAAATTATTAATCAGTCTAGGAGTACGATTATCAATATCACCACTAAGATTTGCAACTCCAATACGGTCAGTCCATGCTATTGCTACATTAATATCTTGTACGGAGTTAATAGTTATGTTTTTAGTATACACTTGCCCATTATTTAAGGTATTTTCCTCAACAATAGTAGAAATATTTTTATTTGAAATAATTTGAGCAGCAGCAGTTCCATCAGGTAATCCCCAACCAAATCTATAATCTGGTCCGATATAGTCTCCAGCTTCACGGGCAGATTGAAATAGGAGTGCTCTTACTGTAGCTGATCTCATAAAAGTTCCAGGATTTAGATTATTATAATGCTTTTGTAAAAGTGCAATCAATCCTGTAATTCCTGGTGCTGCCATAGAAGTTCCTTGTAATTCAGAGTATCCATTATCGGAAATTGATATTGTTGAAGATACTGCTACTCCTTTTGATGATAAATCAGGTTTAATTCTTCCGTCATCTGGGGGACCAAAATTACTAAAGGTTGACATTACAAAAGAATTATCGTCTCCATTTGTCATTATCCCTTCAACAGCGGCAACTGTAATGCCATTTTTGGAATTTCCAACTCCTGTTAGTAAATCATAGCCACCTTTTCCTAAAACTTGATCCAAGGTTGTTGTACTTCTATCATTGCCAGCGGATTTTACCATTTGATAAAATGGAAACGTAAACATTAAATTGTCGGCTTCAATAGATTGAGAGTTATAAGCTCCAAAACTGCTTTGAGGTAAATTGGTTGCAATATTTCCATAAGAATGATTAGACACTAAATATCCTTGACTAGCAAAGTTGAAAATTTCATTAGTATCATTACTAAAATCATAGGCAATGGCTGAAGCTTGATAGGCTAATCCTCTTCTAGGGATACTAACCCCAGATGCAATCATTGTTCCTAATACATGGGTAGAGTGTGTAGATAAAGTAGAAGCTGCATCACCAAGGGAAAGACGACCACCTCCAAATTCAACATGAGATTCACGAACTCTTCCTCCATCCCACATACCTATAGTTATCCCTTGACCAGTAACAGATAATCCTAAAGAACCTGAAGGATACATAGCATTTGCTCTTAATGTTTGTGTACAAAGTGCGTTATTATCCTCCTGATAATAAATTGGCACACCATCAATTATTCTTTGAATATTTAATGGGTTTTGTGTATTAGGATTTTTTAATAAAAAAGCACGTATTTCATTTTGGTTTTTAAAATAATTATCCTTTAAAGTTTCTTTTAAGGCAACGACTTCTTGAGGATTTGATTGTTTAACGATAAAATCACGTTCTTTTAGTGTTTGGGAAAAAACAGTTGAGCTAAAAATTAAAAAAAATAATATAGATTTCATAGCATTAAAAATTAATTCTCAAATATAAAAAAAACCTCTCGAAT
>NZ_JBMOGQ010000046.1:0-15886 GCF_049318325.1 Flavobacterium sp.
CTTCAGCCATTCTTTTGGTTAAGGTGGTTACTAAAACACGTTCGTCAATTTCGGCTCGAGCCTGAATTTCTTCAATTAAATCATCAATTTGATTTAAACTTGGACGCACTTCTATAATTGGGTCTAATAATCCTGTTGGACGAATAACTTGCTCCACATAAATGCCTTCTGTTTTTTGCAATTCATAATCGGCGGGCGTTGCCGAAACATATATGACCTGATTTTGCATCGACTCAAATTCCTCAAACTTCAACGGGCGATTGTCCATTGCAGCAGGTAATCTAAATCCATATTCGACTAAGTTTTCTTTTCTACTTCTATCGCCGCCATACATGGCATGCACTTGTGAAATGGTTACGTGACTTTCATCCACAACCATCAAATAATCATCCGGAAAATAATCTAACAAGCAGAAAGGTCTTGTTCCAGGCAAACGTCTGTCAAGATAACGGGAATAGTTTTCAATTCCAGAACAATAACCCAATTCTCGAATCATTTCTAAATCAAAATTGGTGCGTTCTTCTAATCGTTTTGCTTCTAAATGCTTTCCAATTTCTTTGAAGTAATCGACTTGTTTTACTAAATCCTGTTGGATGTCCCAAATCGCTGCTTGCAATACATCTGGCGATGTCACAAACATATTCGCCGGATAAATATTAAGTTTTTCATACCGTTCCAAAACTTTTGAACTTTTGGCATCAAAAGCTTCAATTTCTTCAATTTCATCTCCAAAAAAATGTACGCGATACGGTTCGTCTGCATAACTCGGGAAAATATCTAATGTATCTCCTTTAATACGGAAAGTTCCAGGTAAAAACTCGGCTTCGGTTCTCGAATATAAACTTTGTACTAAGCGATGTAATAATTTGGTACGCGAGATGATTTCACCTTTGGCTATCGAAACTACATTCTTTTGAAACTCAACGGGATTTCCAATTCCGTATAAACAGGAAACAGAGGAAACCACAATTATATCTCTACGACCAGAAAGTAGGGCAGAAGTGGTACTCAATCGTAGCTTTTCTAATTCTTCATTGATGGATAAATCTTTTTCGATATACGTTCCCGTTACCGGAATAAAGGCTTCAGGCTGGTAATAGTCGTAATATGAAACAAAATATTGTACCGAATTTTTTGGAAAAAACTGTTTGAACTCAGAATATAACTGAGCAGCCAATGTTTTGTTATGTGCCAAAACCAAAGTTGGTTTTTCAACGTTTTGTATGACATTAGAAACGGTAAACGTTTTTCCCGAACCGGTTACTCCCAATAAAGTTTGGAATTTATCACCATTTAGAATGCCACTAGAAAGTTTCTCAATAGCTTGCGGTTGGTCACCAGTAGGGTTATAATCGGATACGACTTGGAATTTCATTAAAAAAAAGAATTTAAGGAATGCTAATTTACAAACTTAATCCCAACATTCCATTAATAATAAATCTCCATTGGAATGCGAAATAGAAACAATGCCATCTTCAATAACGTGGTTACTACTTCCGGTTCGATAACCAATTGTTAAATCTTCATTTTCTAATGAATAGAAAAGGTTTTGAGTCGTAATACCAGTTACTTTTCCAATCGGAATTAAAGAAAGAATTGTATTGGCAGTATACCATTTTTCAAAAGTTTCAGGTAATAAATACACTTTAGAATGATCATCTAAAATAACTATTTTTAAAAGATTTCTATAGGCCACAATA
Organism: Flavobacterium sp.; assembly: GCF_049318325.1. Lineage (GTDB taxonomy): Bacteria > Bacteroidota > Bacteroidia > Flavobacteriales > Flavobacteriaceae > Flavobacterium. Next base: position 1,701 of record NZ_JBMOGQ010000046.1, read on the forward strand.
TTTGTTAAGTTGGTGATGGTATGATCAGCTCGTTTTCCGGTTGCCCAAATAACATTTACTGCTTTATGACCTTTTTCCATAAGATAATCGAATGCTTTTTCTAAATCGGTTTTATCCTGATTTGGTGCGTATACAATTTCTAATGGATATTGTTTTTCTTTATAATAATTAACATCGAAACCTCTGTCAAAATCACCTAATAAGACATCTACTTTTATTCCTAACTCCAAAACACGTTCAATAGCGGAGTCTAAAACAATTATTTGCGGTGACCATTCGAGTAGTTGACCTAATAATTCTTGACTACAAGCTTCACCATTAGCAATAATCAATGCTGGCTCTTGGTCGTTGCGAACAATATGGTGTGATGACATTTTTTACTAAAAGGTTTGATTGTAAAAGTAAATACAACTACTTTTCTATAACTACTTTTTTCGAATTATTCTACAAGAATATATTCTTTAACCTCGGTTTTGCTGAGGCGAAAATAACCAAGAGCAAAATTATCAAAATTGGTTTGATTTACTATATTTCCTCTAACAGTTGCTGTTGGAGTCGAAAATGGCCCAGCACTTGATGTTCCCGTTTGTGCTAAAAGAATGTTCATGTAGTTGTAATAATTTCGAGAGACACCGTTTAATGTAAATTTTAAAGTATCACCCGTTTTTAAATCTTCACTGAAATACAAACCAAACATTTCATTGTTTTCAAAAAAGCGATCTTCTAAAACGCCATATTCTGGTATAACTTTGTATGGGTCATCAATTCTCAAAAAGTATTGATTAGTTTCGTTTTGTAAATCATTAAAAAAGAATTTAACTTCTTTTTCATTTCCAAGAATACCTCCATCATTTACCTGCTCAATTCTTGTAACGGCCGGCGTATCTAAAAGTTTTTCGGTAGAAGTATAGGTTTCGCCTAGATAGATAACAGTTAATGTATAATTTTCGCCAACTACAGGAATAAAATTATAGCATTTATAGGTTCCTGCTGTTCCATCTTCGGTAAATGTAAATACTTGACTGGTGCTATTAGTAATAAAAACTGTAGCTCCAGAAACAGTTGGAATAGTATTAGAAAAATAACCTGTTGTGGTTGATAATTTTATTTTTTGTTCATTGCCACTGGTGTTTGCATACCAATTAATTGAGGCTTCAACTACCAATCGGGTTTTGCCTGTTGCTAATTCTACATCTATAACTTTTTCACAAGAAATGAAGGAAAAAAATAGAACTATTAATAAAATATTGGATGTTTTCATGATTAAAATTTGATGTTATACGTTGCACTTGGTACTATACCGAAAATAGATAATCTAATCGCTTCATTTGAAGCAGTTTCATCATTTTGACGGAAAGTTATGGATGCAGCATTCATTCTATTGTATATATTATAAATTCCGAAAACCCATTCTGCTTGCCATTTTCTTTTTTTGTTTTTATGAGGCGTAAGTGTTGCAGAAACATCTAAACGATGATAACTTGGCAAATTGTTTTCATTCCTTGAACTAAAATTTGGAACAGTGATTCCTTCATATTCATATTGTCCGTCAGGAAACGTTACAGGTTGTCCAGTTTGAAAGATAAGATTAGCACTAAATCGCCATTTTTCTGTCCATTTATAATTGGCTACGATAGCAAGATTATGCAATTTATCGAAACCAGTTTTGTACCAATCGCCATTGTTGATTCCGGTTTCAATAGCTGTTCTGCCATCAACTTTTTGTTCTGTTCTTGAAAGTGTATAGGATAACCAGCCTTTGAAACGTCCCGTATTTTTTCGGAACAAAACTTCTAGTCCATAAGCTCTTGCTTGACCATTAAGGATGACTCGCTCAATAGCTTCATTGGCGATTAAATTAGCTCCATCAATATAGTCAACACGGTTTTTTATTTTCTTAAAAAATGTTTCTACTTCTAGCGAATACGAATCCTCTTTAAAGTTTTGAAGATAACCTATTGCTAATTGATCTAACAATTGTGGTTTTAAAAAGTTGTCGCTTGGAGCCCATACATCTAGAGGCGTTGGCGATTGTGTATTAGAAATTAGATGTAAATATTGTGACATCCGGTTATAACTTGCTTTGATAGATTGATTTTCATTAAAAGTATATGAAATGGCAAGTCTTGGTTCTAAATTTTCAAACTTAGCTATGGTTTCATTTTTGCCATAATTTACAGTTCCAATAGGTTCTGCACTTTCATATATTTGAAAATTAGGGTTAAAAATTACAGGCTGATTGTTAGCATAAGTATTTAGTGTTTGCTTTCCTAATCTAAGAAATGAACTCACTCTTACTCCATATGAGACTGCAATTTTATTAGAAATTTGATGTTCAGCATCAATGTAAATGGCGTTTTCCAGCGCATATTTTTTGTCTAATTGGTCAGCATTAATATCAGAATCAGCTCCTGTAGGTTCAATTTTTCCTGGATTAAAATCATAATAATTGGATTGTAATCCATAAGTCAGTTTTAATTTATCACTTAAATAATGTTTGAAATCATACTTGATGTTATGGTTCTTGATACCGCTATCCCAATTGAATCCAATAATTCCCAAGTTTAGCCCATAATAATAATCAGAATAAATCAAGGATAAATTTGAGAAAACTTTATCTGAAAATAAATGATTCCACCTAAAGTTAACAATGGCATTTCCATAAGTATTTACAAAGCTATCATTCAGTTGGAAAACATCTCGTCCAAAATAACCCGAAAGATAGATGTTGTTTTTTTCATTTAAAGAGTAACTCAATTTGGTGTTCAAATCATAAAAGTAAGCCAAGTTGGGATTTTCAACTAGTTTTAAAAAAAGATGCGCATAAGTAGCTCTGCCTGCAACTACAAAGGAACCTTTGCCTTTTACAATTGGGCCTTCCGCTAAAATTCTACTCGAGATTAATCCGATTCCTCCATTCATGTGGAAATCATTTTTGTTGCCTTCTTTTTGATAAATATCTAATACAGAGGACAATCTTCCTCCGTATCGAGCTGGAATTCCACCCTTGTAAAGTTTTAAATCCTTTATAGCATCTGGATTGAAAACTGAAAATAATCCAAAAAGATGTGAAGAATTATAAATTGTTGCCTCATCTAATAAAACTAAATTTTGATCGGCACTACCACCACGAACATTAAAACCTGATTGTCCTTCTCCAGCATTAGTAACTCCGGGTAAGGTTAAAATAGATTTAATAATATCAACTTCCCCAAATAATACCGGCATTTCTTTAATTTCTTGAATGGTGAGTTTATTAACACTCATTTCTGGTTTTCTAATGTCAACTCTTTTCTTATTGTCAACTATAACTACTTCTTTAAGTAACTGACTTGATTCTGAAATTAAAATGTTTTTTTTGATGTTGGTATTTAGACTAACTTTATCTTCCACAGCTTGATAGCCAACATAACTGATAGAAATTGTGTATTCTCCTTTAGGAAGGGTAATAGAATAAAATCCATATTCATTCGTAGTGATTCCTGTCTTAGTTTCAAGAATAAAAATGTTTACACCAATAAGTGTTTCTTTTGTTTTGAAATCTGCAATTGTTCCACTTAAGGTGAATTTTTCTTGTGAAAATGAGAAGATTGAAGTTAATAATACTATGAGAAGTATAATTTTTTTTATCATGAATTTAATAGTAATATTTAGAATGCCATTTTTTGATGTTTAAAGATAGCAAATGTAACTTCCTAATTTGTTAATCAATGGTTAATTTGGGTTAAATTTTGAGTAAAATTTGAATACTTTTACAAAGTAAATGAATGGTATATGAAACCAGCTTATGCTTTTCTATTTTTGATCTTATTTTCTTTCAAAGGTTTCACTCAATTTGAGTTGCCAAAGAAAACAATTACTATTGCTCCGGTTTCTAATCCCAAGGGAGCTGATTCTCCAATAAGTTCAAAATCCATATCCTATCCAAGCATTTTTGACAAAAAAGACAAATTAGGAGAAAGTGTTTCATTACTTAAGAAAAAACCGGAAGAAGAAAAAAGCATCTTTGAAAAAGAAGAATTTGCTAGTCCGGCTAAAGTCTATACTGATAAAATGAACAAGCAAGTTACCGATGGAAAGATATATGATTATTACAAAAAAGATTACTTATTAGCAACTTATAAATGTTCTACAACCATTGCAAAATTTACACTTAAAGATTTTGGAGAGCCGGATGGTGATGTTGTTCGAATTTGGCTAAATGATGAAATTGTAATTAATGCCTTTACTTTAGAAAATGGTTATAGAGAAATTCAATTAAATCTTAGAAATGGACAGAACTTATTAGTTATTGAGGCATTAAATGAAGGTATAGTTTCACCAAATACAGCACAGTTTAGTATTTTTAATGATAAAGGAGAAATGATAGGGAACAATCTTTCTGGATTGTTGACCAATGTTAAAGCTACCATTATCATTAATAAAGTTGATGTTTTAGGGCAATAAAAAAGCGATTTTGTTGTAGAAACAAAACCGCTTTTTGCTATTTTCAGATTAAAATTTCTATCCCAATTTTACATCTAAGTTTTCTTTAATTACAGCCAAGAAACCTTCGGTTGTTAAATAATCATCAGCGGTTAAACCTTCCGGCTTTACTAACATGGCTAAATCTTTTGTCATTTTTCCGCTTTCAACCGTTTCCACACAAACTTGTTCCAATTTTAAACAGAAATCTATTAATGCCTGATTATTGTCTAATTTTCCTCTGTGCTCTAAACCACGTGTCCAGGCAAATATTGACGCAATCGGATTTGTAGAAGTGGCTCTTCCTTTTTGATGTTCTCTGTAATGACGGGTTACGGTTCCATGAGCTGCTTCCGCTTCAACCGTTTTTCCATCTGGAGTTACCAAAACAGAAGTCATTAATCCTAACGAACCAAATCCTTGCGCCACAGTATCCGATTGAACATCGCCGTCATAGTTTTTACATGCCCAAACAAATCCACCATTCCATTTCATGCAAGAAGCGACCATGTCATCAATAAGGCGGTGTTCATAAGTCATTCCGTTAGCTTCAAAATCAGTTTTGTAATATTGCTGGTATACTTCTTCAAAAATATCTTTAAATCGACCGTCGTAAGCTTTTAAGATTGTATTTTTTGTTGAAAGGTATAAAGGCCATTTTTTTGTCAAAGCCATTTGGAAAGAAGAATGAGCAAATCCGTAGATGCTTTCATCAGTATTATACATGGACATAGCAACACCATCTCCTTTGAAATCGTATACATTCCAAGTTGTAGTTTCACCTGCTTCGTTAGTGAAAGACATAGTCAACGTTCCTTTTCCTTTAATTACTTTATCAGTAGCTTTATATTGATCTCCAAAGGCATGACGACCAATAACAATTGGTTTTGTCCAGCCTTGAACATAGCGAGGGACGTTTCTCATAATAATTGGTTCACGAAAAACGGTTCCGCCAACGATATTACGAATCGTTCCGTTTGGAGATTTCCACATTTCAGAAAGATTAAATTCCTTTACTCTTTCTTCATCAGGTGTAATGGTGGCACATTTAATACCTACGTTATATTTTTTGATAGCTTCAGCAGAATCAATAGTAACTTGATCTTTAGTGGCATTCCTATGTTCAATACCCAAATCAAAGTATTTGATATCTAAATCGAGATAAGGAAGTATGAGTTGTTCTTTAATAAAACTCCAAATAATTCGAGTCATCTCATCACCATCCAATTCTACTACCGGATTGGTCACTTTAATTTTTTCCATATTCTTTTGGTTGATTTTTAATTTTTGCGGATACAAATATAATTAATATCAGACTAAGTCTATTGATAACCAAGTCTAAATCGATTGAATTATCATATTGTTATTTAAATATTAAAAAAGTGATAATTTGATAAAATATATTGTTTGCTATTAACAAAATAAAAAAAAGTCCCGTCTTTTTGTGAATAGAGACGAGACTTTTTTTATGAACAGAAAGTTAAAATTATCTTCTTCTTTCTTTGATTTTTGCTTTTTTACCAGTAAGTTCTCTAAAGTAGTAGATACGAGCTCTTCTAACTTTACCTCTTTGGTTTACTTCTACTTTTTGTAAAGCTGGCATGTTAACCGGGAAGATACGCTCTACACCAACTGAACCAGACATTTTACGGATTGTAAAAGTTTCAGTCATTCCAGCACCTTTTCTTTGGATTACTACTCCTTTGAAAAACTGTGTTCTTGTTTTTTCTCCCTCTTTAATTTCGTAGTAAACTGTGATAGTATCACCAGCACCAAACGCAGGGAAATCTTTTTTTGTTGATAATTCGTTGTTAACGAAATCTACTAAATTTGCCATTTTTTTAATTATTATGGTTTTAAATCGGAGCAACATTCACGGTTTTCGCCAGAGGTTGGTCAAATGTGGGGGCAAATATAGCAAAGAATTGATAATTGACAATAGATAATGAATAATTTTTTAGTTCTCAGTTTCAGTCTCAGTTTGCAGTCAATTTTACTGTGACTGCGACTGTAAACTGTGACTAATCTTCTAGTAAATCCGGACGCCTATTCTTAGTATGTTCAAACGCCATGTCTTCCCTCCATTTGTCAATTTTAGTAAAATGTCCGCTAGTTAAGACTTCGGGAACTTTCCAGCCTTTATAATCTGCAGGGCGAGTATATATTGGTCCCGATAATAAATTATCCTGAAAACTATCCGTCAATGCTGAAGTTTCATCGGATAAAACACCCGGAATTAAACGGATAATAGCATCGCAAAATACAATAGCGCCGATTTCACCTCCCGAAAGTACATAATCCCCAATTGAAATTTCTTTGGTAATAAAATGATCACGAACGCGTTGGTCTACTCCTTTATAATGTCCGCAAAGAATAATAATGTTCTCATACATCGAAGCGGTGTTGGCCATTTTTTGGTTCAAGGTTTCCCCATCGGGTGACATATAAATGATTTCGTCGTACTGTCGTTGACTTTTTAAATGGGTAATACAATCATCAATAGGTTGCACCATCATTACCATTCCAGCGCCACCACCAAAGGGGTAATCATCAACCGACTTTTGTTTGTTGGTTGTATAATCTCTTAAATTATGAAAATGCACTTCAACCAAACCTTTTTCGATAGCACGTTTCATTATCGATGCTTCAAAAGGGCTTTTCATTAATTCAGGTAAAATGGTGATAATGTCTATTCTCATGGTGCAAATATATAAAATAGTATGTCACACTGAGCTTGTGGAAGTGAGTAGCTATTACGTTGCCAATCGCTTTTTGAAGTTCATGCCCCGCTTTAATAAAGTGTTATTCAGGATTTATTTTTTGGTTGCTTTTATCGAGTACACTAAAGGTATTTTATTTCCAAATGTTTTAATCCTAAACTTATTTGGTTCAAATTCTTCCATTTCATTCAAACAGTTATAAGGAGAATAATCATATTCATTCAAACAGTTTATCTCCAATCCATTTTCAATCAAAGCATTTACTATTTCAGATATAGGATGATTCCAACCGATAGTTTGATTACTTATACTAGCTTCTTTATTGGCATAGGTTCCCAATTCTTCTTCGATAATTGGCTCAATATTAAAGTAGCTATAAAAAACCTCTTTAAAATCGTTGTCATACATCCAAACTACAGGATGAAAATCAGCCATAATGAAAGTGCCTTTTGGCTTTAAAAAATGACTAATAACCTGGGCCCATTTATCTAAATCGGGTAGCCAACCAATGGTTCCATAACTCGTAAATACAATATCGAACTGCTCGTCTAAATGCGTTGTTGTATCATATACATCACAACAAATAAATGCAGCATCCAAACCTAATTTTGTATTAAACGCTTTGGCTTTTTCTATTGCTTTATCAGAAAAATCTACACCTACCACTTTTGCACCCATTCTCGACAGCGAAAGCGAGTCTTGACCAAAATGACATTGTAAATGCAGTATTTTTTTATTAGATAGATTGCCTAAAAGGGCTAATTCAATTTGATTCAAAGTCGATTTACCTGCCAAAAATGATTTCACATCATAAAAATCTGAATCAATGTGAATGTCAGTTTTACTGTTCCAAGTTTGCTTGTTTATTTTGATATAATCTGGCAAATTTTCCATTTTCAAAAATTAATGTAGTTCTCAAATGTACTATTTTGTAGGTAGTTCTTAATAGATTTTATTTGTAAGTTTGCGCCACAAATAAAAAACAAAAGATGGAAAACGGAATATTTGCAAAGTTCAATACGAACAAAGGTTCAATTTTAGTAAAACTAACACACGACTTAACCCCAGGAACAGTTGGAAATTTTGTGGGATTGGCTGAAGGGCAATTAGAAAATTCAGCAAAACCTATGGGAAAACCTTATTATGATGGATTAAAATTCCACCGAGTTATCCCTGATTTTATGATTCAAGGTGGATGTCCTCAAGGCATTGGAACTGGTGGACCGGGTTATAATTTTGATGATGAGTTTCATCAAGATTTGCGTCATGATACTCCGGGAGTATTATCAATGGCAAACTCAGGTCCGGGAAGCAATGGTTCGCAATTCTTTATTACACATGTTGCAACACCATGGCTAGATGATAAGCATACTGTTTTTGGAAGCGTTATAGAAGGTCAAGATATAGTTGATTCAATTTCTCAAGGTGATTTGATTGAAAGTATAGAAATCGTCAGAGTAGGTGATGAAGCAAAAAAATGGAATGCTATTGAAGCTTTCAGAACTTTTGAAGGTTCAAGAGCTAAAAGAATTGAAGAAGCAAAAAAACTAGCTGAAGAAGCTATGGAAAAATTGGCTTCAGGTTTTGAAAAAACAGAAAGTGGTTTGCGTTATAAATTCATTCAAAAAGGAAACGGAAAGCAAGCGGAAGCTGGTAAAACTGTTTCTGTTCATTATACTGGTCAATTAGAAAATGGAAAAACTTTTGATTCTTCTTATCCAAGAAAAAAACCAATTGAGTTTCCTTTAGGAAAAGGACATGTGATAGAAGGCTGGGACGAAGGTATTGCATTATTGAAAGTTGGTGATAAAGCACGTTTTGTTATTCCATCTTATTTAGGCTATGGTTCAAGCGGCGCAGGCGGTGTAATTCCGCCAAATGCTACTTTGATTTTTGATGTTGAGTTGATGGACGTGAAGTAAGTAGAGAACCAATTTTGAGAATCAAAATTGTGTGAATCACTTATTCTGAACTTGTTTCAGCATCTAAAACCGATTAATATTTTGATTAATCTTAAATTCCCAATCGGTTAAGGTTGGGAATTTTATTTATTTTTTACTTTAATTAAAAAACAAAATTCATGAAATATAAAATAATATCTCTTATTGGATTGGTCCTCATTATCTATTCTTGCGCATCTAAATCCAGTATTCCAACTACCGAAGTAAAAAAAGAAGAACTTAAAGCTACAGTTTCCATTCCATTAGCTACAGTTGAAAAAACTGTCATGACCGCTGAACTAGCTGAAGGAATGTCCCTTTATGAATATAATTGTGCCAAATGTCATAATCTTTATTCTCCAAAAGATTTTAATGCAGAAGAATGGAAGCCAATAGTAGCAAGAATGCAAAAGGAAGCGCAATTAACAGATTCAGAAGGGCAAAAAATTTATAATTACCTTACTATGAAATAATAAAATAAACACTTTGAGAATCTAATAAAAAAAGGCCAAAACTATTTTAGAGTTTTGGCCTTTTAACTTTCGACTTATTTATTAAATATCGTCAAAATCAATATCAGTGAAACTTTTTTCCGAAGTTGGTTTTTGCTCTGAAGTTTCAGTTTCTTGGTTATACTCTCTTTTGAAATCTTTTTGATGTCTTTCAGAGATTACTTCTTCTCCTTTATGGTTTAAAACATAAGCGGTCATTTCTTCTAAAATTTCCGAGAAAGCGGCGAAGTCTTCTTTGTATAAATAAATTTTGTGTTTTTTGAAGTGAAAAGAACCATCTTCTTCAGTGAACTTTTTACTTTCGGTAATGGTAATGTAGTAATCATCTGCTTTTGTAGCTCTAACATCGAAGAAATAAGTTCTTCTTCCGGCTCTTAAAACTTTAGAAAAAATCTCATCTTTTTCTAACATATCATTTTCTCTCATATTCTTTCAATCAATTAATAGTGTTTCTATACAGTTCAAAAATGGTAAAATTTTTGTTACTAAGCAACATTTAATTTAATTCTTTTTCCGAAAGTTGTTTCAAATATAATTCGGCATAATAACCTTTTTGGTTTACTAATTGATTATGAGTGCCTTCTTGAATAATTTGTCCTTCGTCTATTATAATGATTTTATCTGCATTTTTTGCTGAAGAAACTCTATGACTCACGATAATAGTAGTTTTATCTTTAGTTATTTCGAGAAGATTATTTAAAATTTGCTCTTCAGTTTCAGTATCAACAGCCGATAGACAATCATCAAATAATAATATTTCAGGTTTTTTTATAATGGCACGAGCAATAGAAATTCGTTGCTTTTGACCACCTGAAAGTGTTATTCCACGTTCACCTAAAATGGTTTCGTATTGCTTTTTGAAATCAATAATATTATTGTGAACTACGGCTTTTTTGGCAGCATCAATAACCTCTTCATCACTAGCATTTTCGTTCCCAAATTTGATGTTGTTTTTTATAGTATCAGAGAAAAGAAAAGCATCTTGTGGGACTATGGCAATACTTTTTCTCAAATCATATAAATTCACTTCGTCAATCTTTTTGCCATCTATGATAATTGTTCCTTCTTTGATATCATACATTCGGGTAATTAAAGATAAAATGCTCGATTTTCCTGAACCTGTTTTACCTAAAATTGCTAAAGTTTCGCCTTTTTTTACCGTAAATGAAATGCCTTTTAATGCTCTAATTTCAGTGTCTTCATAAGTAAAATAAACATTTCGGAATTCAATATCGCCTTGAATAGTTGTTTTTTTCGTCGCCTTTTCGTCCCGTGGGCTAGAGTCAGTAGTTTTGTTTTTGATATTGGGTTCAATTTTAAGGAATTCATTGATTCTTTTTTGCGAAGCTTCTGCTTCCTGAACTAATGAAGAAACCCAACCAATTGAAGTGACAGGCCATGTTAACATATTAACGTATAGAATAAATTCGGCTATGGTTCCAATGCTTCTTATAGTTCCGTTAATGTACATCATTCCGCCAACGTAAATTACTATTAAGTTGCTTACACCGATAAATGCAATCATTAACGGACCAAAAAGCGATTGCACTCCGGCCAAACTCAAGCTTTTGGCTTTACTTTCATTGGCTATATCGTCCAAATTTTTTTTATATTGTTCTTCCAAAGCATAGGCTTTTACTACACGAATTCCGGAAAATATTTCTTGTGTAAAACTAAAAACAGTTGATAAATATTGTTGAAAAATAGAGCTGCGCTTGTTTATTTCCTTACTCAATTTAAAAATGATAAAAGCAAGAATTGGCAGTGGTAATATGGTGTAGAATGTTAGTCTTGGCGATACATTATACATGTATATAATAACAACCGTAAAACTGATTAAGGTATTTATGGAGTACATTATAGCTGGTCCAACATATTGTCTGACTTTAGCAACGTCTTCGCTAATTCGATTCATTAAATCACCAGTTCGGTTGTGTTTATAAAAATTTTGGTCTAGAACTTCATAGTGTTTGAACACCTCGTTTTTTAAATCAAACTCCACATGACGTGACATTACAATTAATGTTTGGCGCATCAGAAATCGCAAGACACCGGCAATTAATGTGGTAACTAATATCCATATAATATTATGAATTAATTCAGCTTTAACTTCCTGACTACTTAGACCATTTTTGTGAAAATTTTCAATAGCCATAAACGATTTGCTAATTAGTTTCGGAGTGTATAAAGAAAAAATTTGAGAGGCAATTGTTATGATAATTCCGAATAAAAAATGGAATTTATATTTGACAAAATATTTGTTTAAATATTGAAGTTCTTTCATTTAAATTAGAAAAAATTAGATTTTATAAATAGTTTATTGTTAAATTTTTAAAAATAATTAAATTATTACATTCTTGATTTTAATGAATTTTATTAACAAATTGACAACTATTATTTATATTAGTGAATTTTCTTGAATAAAGTTTTAATTTTGCCCGGGCTTTAAAAAAAGTCTTAATTAATACATTTACATAATGACTTCAGAAATTACTTCACCTTCAGAGCTAAAAAAAATGGACCCCGTTTTTGGACAGTTATCATTTGATAATCATGAACAAATTGTTTTTTGTAACGACAAAGATACAGGATTAAAAGCAATTATTGGAATCCATAATACGGTAATGGGACCAGCTCTTGGTGGAACTAGAATGTGGAATTATGCGAACGAATGGGAAGCATTGAATGATGTTTTACGTTTATCGCGCGGGATGACTTATAAATCTGCCATAACAGGTCTGAATCTGGGTGGAGGGAAAGCCGTAATTATTGGAGATTCTAAAACAGATAAAACACCCGAAATGATAACTCGTTTTGGTCAGTTTGTAGATTCTCTAAGCGGAAAATACATCACTGCAGAAGATGTTGGAACTACAACTGAAGATATGGATAGAATTCACGAAGTAACTAACTTTGTTACTGGAATTTCTATAGAAAATGGAGGTTCTGGGAATCCTTCTCCGGTAACTGCTTATGGCGTTTATATGGGGATGAAAGCGGCTGCGAAATATAAGCTTGGGTCAGACAATTTAGCTGGAAAAAAAGTTTTGGTTCAAGGAACCGGTCATGTTGGTGAAACGTTAATCAGTTATTTGACAAAAGAAGGTGCTATTGTTTTTGTATCGGATATCCACCAGGACAAAATGGAAAATATGGTAACAAAATATGGAGCTCATATTTTCACAGGACCTGATTTGTATTGCGCTGATGTTGATATTTATTCGCCTTGTGCTTTAGGGGCAACTATTAACGATGATACAGTTTATAAAATTAAAGCCAAAGTAATTGCAGGAGCAGCGAATAATCAATTAGCAGTAGAAAACATTCACGGATCAATATTGAGAGAAAGAGGTATTGCTTATGCACCTGATTTCTTAATAAATGCTGGTGGAATCATAAATGTTTATGGCGAATTGGTTAAGTATAGTGAAGGTGAAGCAATGAGAAAAACAGAGAATATTTATAATACTACTCTTGAGATTTTCAGTTTTGCTGATATAAATAATTTGACTACACAACAAGCTGCAATGCAAATTGCCCAAAACACAATTGATCAAAGAAAAAAAGAAAACGCTTCTAAATAAAGCCGATTACTTACTAAATTCACTGCGCTCGTGTCAAAATATTTCATATTTTCGCAAATCGAAAGTGATATTTCGCTTTGTTAATTTTTAAAAGTTCTTATAGTTGTTAAACAGAAGACATATTCGAGTTAAAGTAATGCAATCTATTTATGCATTGCATCAAAAAAGTTCTGATGATATTGAAAAAGAAGAAAAGTTTTTGCTTCACAGTATTGATAGTATTCAGGATTTGTATATAATCATGTTGTCTTCACTCGTTGAAATCAGAAAAAAAGAAGTTGTCTTTCTTGAAGCTTCAAGTAAAAAACATTTAGCAACACCAGAAGAAAAAAATCCCAACAGAAAATTTGTCAACAATGCGGTTCTTCAATCATTGGAAGAAAATAGTTCGTTGAGTTTTGCTTTAGAAAAAAGAAAAATCAACAATTGGTCGATGAATGATGATTATATTTTGATTTTACTAAATGAAATCAAGCAAAGTTCGTTGTATGGAAATTACATGAGTAACAAGAAAAGTTCTTTTGAAGAAGATAAAGAATTTGTGTTGGCCATGTATACTGAACTAATTGCTCCAAATGAAAAGTTATACGAATACCTAGAAGATAATAAATTAACTTGGGTTGATGATATCCCGTTAGTGAATACTCAAATTCAAAAACAATTGAAGCAAATTTCTGAAGCAACGGAATTTAGTTTAACCAAATTATACAAAAACCAAGAAGATCAGGAATTTGTGAGCTTACTATTCAGAAAAACGGTTCTTAACGAAGTAGAACTAGCCAAAGAATACATAGACAAAACACCAAACTGGGATGCGGACAGAATTGCAGAAATTGATACCATCATTTTGAAAATGGCTATCTGCGAGTTTTTGAAATTTCCTTCAATTCCGGTCAAAGTGACTATCAACGAATATTTGGAATTAGCCAAAGAATATTCAACACCAAAAAGTAGTATTTTTATCAA
>NZ_JBMOGQ010000047.1:0-15876 GCF_049318325.1 Flavobacterium sp.
TTATTGGTAATAGAAGACGCAGCGCAATCGCATGGGGCAGTTTCTAATCATAAAAAAGCAGGAAATTTAGCTGATGCGTCGGCATTTAGTTTTTATCCAGGAAAAAATCTTGGTGCTTTGGGTGATGCTGGTGCGATAACCACCAATGACGATGCTTTAGCTAAAGTGATTTCCGCTATGCGAAATTATGGCTCGGAACAAAAATATCATAATGAATACATTGGAGTAAACTCACGTTTGGACGAATTACAAGCAGTTTTTTTAAACGTAAAATTACCCAATTTGGATAAAGAAAATAATACCCGACAAGCAATTGCTAAACGGTATTTAGCAGAAATCAAAAATGAGAAAATAATTCTGCCAACATGGGATTTGTTAGGAAATCATGTGTTTCATTTATTTGTTGTCCGAACTTCAGAAAGAGATAGACTTCAATCTTATTTAAAACAAAATAATATAGAAACTCTAATTCATTATCCAATTGCACCACACAAACAAAAAGCTTTTATAAACGAAACTTCGGGATGGAGTTCGCTTTCGTATCCAATAACCGAAAAAATTCATCAGGAAGTAGTAAGTTTGCCAATAAGTCCAGTAATGACTAATGAAGAGGTTGATAATATTATTAATATTTTAAATCAGTATTAATGGGAATTTTTAATAAAATAAAATTTTTATTTTTTGTTACTTTAAGAATTTGGAAATTCAAGCTGCTTTCTGATTGCAAGCGTATTTCCGGAAAACCTAATTTATACATACCACTTTTGTTAAACGGAAGAGGTAAAATTAAGTTTGGTACTAATTTTCAAAATGGAGTGAGTGCAGCACATCATACCTATTCATCCTATAATTACATTCTTTCAATGTATGAAGATAGTGAAGTTAATTTTGGTCATAATGTTGTTATGGCAAATGGTTCAACAGTTCAGGCAGTTTCAAAAATAAATATTGGAAATGATGTCATGATTGGTATAAATTGTATGCTGGTTGATACTGATGGACACGATCTTAATCCTGGAAAAAGAATGACTGGCGACATCAAATCTGCTCCAATTACAATTGGAAATAATGTTATTATTTACTATAATTCGGTTGTTTTTAAAGGCGTAACCATTGGAGATAATTCTGTAATTGGGGCGTGTTCAGTTGTTACTAAAGATATTCCACCTAATGTTTTTGCTGCAGGAAGTCCAGCTCGCGTAATCAGAAATCTTTAAATTGAAATTTATTAAGCAAAATACACTATTAAAGGTTTTGTCGCTGAATTCTATTTCAGTAGCGGTGAGTTTTGTTTTAGGTATTTTTTCTTCTAAAATAATTTCTATTTTTCTAGGAACATCGGGTATGGCTTTGACAGGAAGTTTCAGAAACTTTGCCTTAATGATTAAATCAGTGGCAACGCTCGGCATTAATAATTCTATTGTCAAGTTATTTGTCGAAAACAAAGAAGATAAAAAGGAACTTTCGGTTATTTATTCTACTTTTTTTTGGGTGTTTTTATTTGTTTCTGCCATATTAGCATTGCTAATTTTGGTATTTGCCGCACCAATTTCAGGCTTTTTATTTTATACAAATAACTATACAATGCCAATACGATTTTTTGGAATCTTACTGCCATTTATGGTTATCAATACGTTTTGGATAGCTATTTATAATGGCTTAGAAAAATATAAAAGCATTGTTATAATTCAAATAATATCCAATATTTTAGTTTTTGTACTGACCGCTTTTTTGATTTGGAAACAAAATATTTCTGGAGGACTTTTATCTATAGCAATTGGAGAATTTTTAATGGTGTTGGTTACCTTTTTGTTTGTTAGAAACGACAGTGATTATTTCAAATTTGATTTGCATAAAATCATGAGTAAGAATTATATTAATGTCATCAAGAAATTTTCTGTTATGGCATTGTTGAGCGCAGTAATTGTTCCAATAACTTTGTTGTTTATCCGAAATCAAATTGTTCAAAATTATTCTATTAACGATGCCGGAATTTGGGACGCGGTAAACAGATTGTCTAGTTTTTATATGATGTTTTTTAGTTCAGGTTTGTCCTTGTATTATATGCCAAAATTGGCTTCAATCCATACGGAAAAAGAGTTTAAAGCAGAATTGAAATCCTATTTTAAAATCTTTGTTCCGCTGTTTTTGTTAATGCTTATCGTAATTTATTTTGCAAAAAGCATTATTCTTAATGTGGCTTTTACCCGAGAGTTTTCGGGTATTAATGAATTATTAATTTGGCAATTGGCTGGCGATTTTATCAAGATAATCACATTGGCTTTTGGTTTCCAAATTGTTGTAAAAACGATGATAAAGAGATATTTTATAGGAGAAATAGCCTTTAACTTATCCTATTTTTTGTTAGCTGTTTATTCGATGAAAAAGTTTTCAGTTGAAGGTGTTTTACAAGCTTATTTCTATGCTAATCTTGTTTGTTTAGTATTGGTTTTATTCATGTTTAGAAAACTCTTTTTTAAGGGTTAGCTTTCTGCCATAATGCTAGATAATTTGATGCTATTCTAACGTAATCATGTTCCCTTTCTATAAAAATTCTTGCTCGTTTTCCCAGTGCTATTATTTCATTTGGATTTTCAATTAAAAAAGACAATTCTTTTACCAAATAGTCCACATCGGGCAAGCCATTTATGGCTACTTTTTCAGTTAGATTATACTGCTTTTCAAAAACATCACTTGCATTTGTAAAAACAGCTTTCCCTTTCGCCATCGACTCAAGTCCGTTGCTGCCTTGGTCGTGACCATACAATTGATCTAATACAATATTTGCTTTGTCATATAAGTTAATGTATTGTTCGTAGGCAACATTTTCTGCAGTTAAAATTTCAATCTTGTTTCCATATTTATCTTTGATAATTCCCAGAGCTTTCTCAAAAAAATCATTTCCCTTTTTGAAATAACTTTCTCTGTTGATGCCATGGAAAATGACAATTTTATCAGTTATTATTAATTCGCTTATCGTAAATTTATCAATGTTCATCGGACTTGGAATTAAACCCAAATACTTAGGATGATTTTGCAACGGAATATGATAATCCATATCGGTAGCAATTACACCTTGGACGTTTTCATAAATGTACTGATGGAGTTTTTCAAAAGATTTGGTTCTGAATTTTAACACATTCGAAAAATCTTTGTCTGCAATTTTTCCGGCTAAATAAGGCTGTACAATCGACGGATTTTCGGGATGCTTAAAGTTGTAATTTACATACCTATAATCATCGCCAGCCGAAAGAAGAAATACTTTTTTGTTGTGTTTAAATAAGTATTTCAAAATCTTTTTCTCATGTTTATAATCACAAAAAAAGCTATTCTCATTTATCAATTGAACAAAGTCATAATCTTTGAATTTGTTTCTTTTTTTCCAGAATTGTCTATAGGTTAAATAGGAAGAAATATCAAAACCGGTGAAGATTAAAAGCGCCAGTTTAATTTTTTTTTGAAATCCCGAATCCCATTTTTTCTCCAAAGGATAATCAACCGAAAAGTCTTTGAAACCATCTTTAAAACCCAAAATGGTTACATCGTTTCCAAGCTTTTGTAAACCTTCTTTTAAGGAATTGTGCAATCTACTGTATTCTCCAATGAGTAAAATCTTCATTATCTTGTTATCTTTCTTCTGAAAAAAATTATTGCCTAGGGAAGAAGTAAACTCCATTTAAATTTTTCAATATATATTTACAAAGTAAATTTATTCCGTTTTGCCAAATATAACTGCAATATAACTAACAAATGAAAAACAACAACAAAATCGCTATAGTTTCTGCTTCACTTGGTGTTGGCGGAGCTGAACGTTTTGCAGGTTTGTTGAGTTTTATGTTACACGACTTGGGTTATGAAGTTCATAACATTATAATTCTAGATCATGTTGATTATGATTACAAAGGAACTTTAGTCAATTTAGGTAAGCTGTTTGCCAATGAAAAAGGAATTTTCAGAGCGATAAAAAAAGGAAAACATATTGCAAAGTATCTTTATGAAAATGATATTCAAATGGTCGTTGACAATCGCTCCAGACCAACAATAGCTAGAGAATTATTTACCAAATGGATTTACGGTAACCGTAAAGTGTATTATTTCTTCCATAGTTCTAATCTGCAAATGTATTTGACGAATTCTGTTTTTTGGGCAAAATATATTTTTGGGAAAGCAACCAAATTAGTTTGTGTGTCAAGCGAAATACAAGAAAAACTTAAGAAAAAATACCAATTCACCAATACAAAAACCATTTATAATCCAATTGTTTTTCCTGAAAAAGTTACTGAAAAACCAGCCGCTGTTCCTGAAAATTATATTTTGTTTTTTGGCAGACTGGAAGAAAAAATTAAAAACTTCAGCTTACTGTTAAATGCATTTTCAAAATCAAAAGTTTATGAAGATGGAACCAAATTGCTCATTATTGGCGATGGTTCAGACAAGGATTTTATTTTAACAAAAATAGCAGCATTGCAACTGAAAAATCATGTTCAGGTTTTACCTTTTCAAAAAAACATTACACCTTACATCCAGTATGCAAGATGCACCATTTTAACCAGCCATTTTGAAGGATTTCCTATGGCGATTATTGAATCATTGGCAGTTGGAATTCCAGTAATTTCCGTTGATTGCGAAACCGGGCCAAATGAAATCATCCAAAATAATGTTAACGGATTATTAGTTCCAAATAATGATGATGTTCTTTTATCTGCAGCGATAAAAACATTGATTGAAAATGAAAAGCTGTATCAAACTTGTAAAAATAATGCGCTAAAAAGTGTAGAACATTTATCTTTGACAACCATTGCGCAACAATGGAAACAATTATTATCCGAAAAATGACAAACATAAACGACGTTCAGATAATTGATATTGCCAAAGTGCACGATACAAGAGGCAACCTTTCGGTTATAGAAGGAAATGCGGTTCCATTTGAAATGAAGCGCATTTATTATCTTTATGATATTCCGAGTGGCGGTACACGTGGAGGACATTCGCACAAAGATTGCCAGGAACTTTTGGTAGCTTTGAGCGGTAGTTTTGATGTGATTGTTAATGACGGAAACGAACAAAAAACAGTTACATTGAATAAACCTAACGTTGGGTTATTGATTCCAAATGGTATTTGGCGGGAACTGGAGAACTTTTCTTCGGGTTCAGTTTGTTTGGTTTTAGCTTCTGATGTTTTTGCAGAGGAAGATTATATCCGTGATTTTGAAGATTTCAAATTATCTAAAAACGGAATTTCCTAAAAAATGTTGCAAACGGATTAACGGTTTTAACATGATTGGAGGTAATTCAAGCAATATTCTCTTTTTAAAACTTAGATTTTTTAAATCGATTTCGGAATAAATTTCTTGTGCTATTTTCCAATGACCATGAAGGTTGCATTTTATCACAGCCGAAAACCGATTTAAATCCATATATTTTTTCAACGCAGAATTATTCTTTTCTTCTAAAGCATATTTATCGAAAGTATATTGCTCAAAATAATAGTTAGTATTTCGGGAAATGCTTTTGTCGTCATAAACATAGCGCGCCAGTATTTTGCGTATAAAAACAATCGGGAACTGTAGCCCAATTCTAATCCACAATTCAGTGTCTTCACCGTGTTTTATTTTGGTGTCAAAGTCGCCCACTTTCTCAAAAACACTTTTGTGAATGCAAACACTCGATGTCCACAATACACATTCTTTTTGGCTGGCATTAAAGAAATTCACTATTTTAAAATCTGATGTTGACTCAATAGAATAGCGCGCCGGAATGGATTTGCTTTTGGTTTCAATTTCTATAGCAGCAGCAAAAACTTTTTGTTCAGAAAGTTCTAAACTATAGCGTTGCATAGTTTCTAAAAAGTTGGGATACCAATAATCATCTGCATCTAAGAAGCAAATATAATCAGCGGTTGCTTTTTGTATTCCAAAGTTTCTGGCAAGAGCAACACCTTCATTTTTTTTGGAATAATATTTAATTCGGTTGTCTCTAAATGTTGAAATTTTGGCTTCGCTTTGATCGGTTGAACCATCATTTACAATGATTATTTCATAGTCAGTAAATGTCTGGCTCAAAACACTTTCTATTGTTTTGGCGACAAATTTTTCTTTGTTGTAAACGGGTATGACTATTGAAAAACAAGGCATTAACGAGAATTTAGTTGACAAAAATAACCTAATTTATACAATAGGAATAATAATAATGATGGACTTTCAGAGAGCAAATTTTTGGTCAAAAAAGCTTCTGTTTTTTTAAAGGTAATGGCAACTAAATTCCGCATGCCCATTTTTGAAATAAGTTGATAAGTTCTTAACAATGAAGAGTTGGCATTATCAAAAACGTTTTGGTCTGTAAGCATTTTTAAATTTGCTAAAGAATGCTTCGTTTTCTCTAAAAAAATAACAGAATCTTCGAGTTGTAAATGATATGCAGCATTTTCGATTTGGGCAATGGGAACAGCATTTCGCTGTAATTCCTGAATTAGAACAACATCTTCATAACCGTATTGAAATAACTTATCATCGAAAGGATATTTTTGTATAATTACTTTCTTTATCAAAAAATTAGACATTAGCGAATGTTTGTATGGATGATTAAGCCTTCTTTTCAATGGAATTTCTTCCCTTTTTTTGCCATAAACCCAACGGAGCATTTCGCTCGGATTAGGATGCTGCTTCTGATAGATTATTCCTCCGTAAACTGCCTCTATATTTTCAATTTTAATAGCCTCAATATAGTTTCTGATAAAGTTTTTATGTTGCGGAAATGTATCACAATCTAAAAAAATTAACCAAGAATATAGAGCTTTTGCAACCAATGAATTTCTATTTTGTCCACGTCCAAGAGTTGTTTCATTGCGCACGAACCTACAATATGTAATCTGATTGATTTTGTTATTTGTTTGAGTTATTTCGTTAAGAGATGAAGCATCATCCTGAACAATGATTTCAAATGTAATATTTTCCAAAATGGCTTGATTGTGCAATTCTTCTACCAAAGGCAAAGTGTTGTAGTTATAGCTAGGAATTAGAATTGAAATCATTCAGTAAACAGAATTAAATAATATATTTACAAAGAAAATATATTTTTCAGCAAGTATGAGTTTTTTTAAAAAATATAAATACCATTTTCTAATCATTTTTGTGGGTTTGTGTTGTTTGGAAGTGATGAACTTTCTATTGCAATTAGACAAACAAATGCTGATTTATCCTGATTGTTCAAACTATTTAGAGTCAGCGCAAAAAATGTATCTTAAATTTACTGGTCATTATTACCGTCCGATGTTGATGGCTTTTATTACCGGAATTCCCTATTTATTTGGAAGTGCTGATGCGGGTATTTTCGAATGGAGTTTTGTGGTAAATGTATTTTGCTGGCTTGGAACTTCCATTGTTTTATTTGAAATTTTGAAGAGTTTTGTCAAAGAAAAAGTAGCTTTTTGGTTTGCAATGCTGCCTTTCTTTATTCTGGGAAATATTATTTTGAACTATCATATACTAACTGAAAATATATTTGTTTTTTTTACAATTCTTGCTTTTTATTTATTGTTCCAATATGATAAAACCGGTAAGTTCTGGTGTTTGTCATTATCCATATCGTTAGTATTGTCAAGCATGCTCATAAAACCCGGAGCCAAGTTTTTTGGGATTATTTTGTTGCTGTTTTTTGTCAAAGAAATTTTGAAGAACTATAAGCATAAAAGCATGATTTTTCTTTACGGATGTCTCTTAATGATAACGATACAAGTTGTGAGAATGAAAGCGCAATATGGTGATTTTACAATTAGTTATATTGATGGAGTAACCTATCACAATTATGTCTGCAGCAAAGCCGAATGTTTTAAAACCGGAAAAGAATACGAGCAAATCAACAATCCAAGAGCAGAATATTTATTTGGTTTGGATTTTACAGACCAGAAGAAAGCAGCATTAGAAGATTTAAAACACCAAATCAAGACTAATTTTCTAAATTTGGTGAAAGCCTATTTTTCTGATGTTATAGAGAATTCCAAAACTGGAAATGCATGCATCGAAGATTTAAAGAATTATGAAAGCAAGATCGATTTTCCTTTTTGGAAAAAACTAATTTTCAGTATTACCAAATGGCAAAACAGAATCTTTACAGTGTTGGCCATTTTGCTGTTAGTCATATTTTTATATAAAGGCTATAAACAAAGAAAAGCTACTTTTTTTGTAGCTTTCTTTATTTTGTATATTATAATTTTATCCGGAATTTCCTGTGGGCAGGGCGATAGATTTCACCTCGTGACTTTCCCTTTTGTGATCTTACTTTTGGCTAATTTTATATCAGAAAAAAAGCGACTTAAACTGTTTTTTGAACTACTTCAAAAATAGTATTGTCTTCGCATTTCAATGTTTTGGCTGGGAATTTCATGATCACTGCATAATCGTGAGTAGCCATGATCACTGTTTTTCCGTTTTCATTAATTTTTTTCAAAACACCTAAAACTTCAGCACTTGTTTGTGGGTCTAAATTTCCGGTTGGTTCATCAGCTAAGATTAATTCAGGATCGTTCAATAAAGCACGAGCAATAGCCACTCTTTGTTGTTCTCCACCTGAAAGTTGGTGAGGCATTTTATTAGTTAAACCAACCATTCCAACGCGTTGTAATACATCGTCAATTTTATCTTGCATGGCTGTTTTGTCTGTCCAGCCAGTTGCTTTTAATACAAACAACATGTTCTCGTTTACATTTCTGTCAGGCAATAATTGAAAATCCTGAAAAACAATCCCTATTTTTCTTCTCAAAAACGGAATGTCATTTTCTTTCAGATTTAATAAATCATAACCAACAATATTTCCAGTACCGACAGATAAGGGTAAATCGCCATAAAGCGTTTTCATAAAGCTACTTTTGCCAGTTCCGGTTTTGCCAATGATATAAAGGAATTCTCCTTCTTTAACTTCAAGATTTATTTCTGATAATATCACTCTATTTTCTTGATAAATCGTTACATTTTTTAGAGATAAAACTGTTTCTGACATGGGTAATTTGTTTATTGGGTAAATGTAATAAGATAAGGTTTGTATTCAAAATTATTTTCTAAAATAACTTATTGCATATTCAGTAAATAGAAAATAGAAGGATAGATGATAGACAAATAATTTGCGTTCTATAATAGCGTATCTATTATCTCTTTGTCTGTAATCTATCATCTATAAAAAATGTTTACAACAATGTTTATAATAAATGAAGTTGTTTTTACGTTATAGGATTTAGGATACTATTTTTGAATAAATTAAAATAAAAACTATGCGCAACGTTTTAATGTTATTTTTTGTGTTTTTAATGGCTGGAATTCCTATTGCTTCTGGACAACAATCCGCCATTTACACTAACAATTTGTCTGAATTTGATAATGCGTTTAAATTGTTTAAAGACAAGCAGTATCAATCGGCTCAAATCCTTTTTGAAAAGGTAAAGCAAAACAATAATTCACAAGATGTTCAGTCTGACTGTGCCTACTATATTGGAATTTGTGCCATTTATTTAAACCAAAATAATGCGGATGAATTGATAGAAAAATTCATTAAGGATTATCCAACAAGTTCCAAAACAAATCAAGCCTACATAGAAGTAGGACAATATTATTTTGAACAGGGAAAATTTACTCAAGCGTTACAATATTTTGACAAAGTCGATGAGAATGAGCTGACTTATGAGCAAACTGAAAAATATACTTTCCAAAAAGGATATACATATTTCACTGCAGGCGATAAAAAAACAGCAGCCGATTATTTTAATAAAGTAATTAATTCTAAAGCATATGGAACGCAAGCCAATTATTATTTAGGATTTATGCAATATGAAGGAAACAATTATCAAGAGGCTAATAAGTATTTCCAAAAAGTAGAAGGCGAAGAAAAGTATACGGACAAACTATCGTATTTTAAAGCAGATATGGCTTTCAAGGAAGGAAGTTTCCAAAAAGCCGTTGATGCCGGTCTCGCAGCCATGCCAAAATCAAACGCTTCTGAAAAATCAGAATTGAACAAAATCATTGGGGAAAGTTATTTTAATTTACAACAATACGACAAAGCTTTACCTTATTTAAAAGAATACAAAGGCAAAAAAGGGAAGTGGAATAATACTGATTTTTACCAATTAGGTTATACGTATTACATGCAAAAGGATTATGAAAATGCTATATCGCAGTTCAGTAAAATTATTGACGGAAAAGATTCGGTAGCTCAAAACGCCTATTACCATTTGGGTGAATGCTACTTCAAAACTGATAAAAAACAACAAGCATTAAACGCTTTCAAAAGTGCTTCGGAAATGGATTTCGATAAAAAAATTCAAGAAGATGCAAATTTGAATTATGCTAAATTGAGTTACGAAATCGGGAATTCATTCCAAAGCGTTCCCGATGTTTTGACTTCGTTTTTGAATAAATACCCAAACTCTCCAAACAAAACAGAAATTGAAACTTTATTGATTAACTCTTATATCACTTCTAAGAATTATAAAGATGCATTGACCTTATTGGAAAAAAACAATTCACCTGAAAATAAAGTAGCTTACCAAAAAGTATTATTTTATAGAGGAATTGAATTGTATACCGATGGAAATTACCAGGAAGCATTGAGCATGTTTAAGAAATCAATCGCCAATCAGAAAAATGAGAAAATAATGGCTCGTGCAACATTTTGGAAAGGGGAGACCGAGTATGGTTTAGATAATTTTATTGATGCTTTAAAGAGTTTTAAACAATTTGAAAGTTTGGCTGAAGCTATAACCACTCCGGAAAACAAGAATATTAATTATAATATTGCTTATGCTTATTTTAAACAAAAAGAGTACGATCAAGCCGGAAATTATTTTCAAAAATATGTTGATGGCCCTAAAGATGACAAAGTGCGTTTGAATGATGCTTATCTAAGATTAGGAGATTCACGATTTGTTTCTGCTAAGTATTGGCCTGCGATGGATGCCTACAACAAAGCCATCGATATGAAAGGTATTGATGCCGATTATGCTGCCTTCCAAAAAGCGTTGAGCTACGGATTTGTGGGTAAAACCGTTAAAAAAATTGATGATTTTAATTCGTTTCTAGCAAAATTCAAAACTTCACAATATCGTGATGATGCTTTGTTCGAATTAGGGAACACATACGTTACCGAAAATAAAACCGATTTAGCAATTAATACGTATGACCAGTTATTGAGCGAATTCAAAAACGGTTCGTTTGCTTCAAAAGCGATATTGCGTCAGGGATTGATTTATTATAATGGTCAGAAAGATGATTTGGCTATCGCTAAATTCAAAGAAGTGGCCGCTAAATATCCGAGAACTCCTGAAGCTTTGGAAGCAGTTTCTACAGCAAGATTGGTTTATATGGATAACGGAAAAGTAAACGAATACGCGGCTTGGGTTAGAACATTAGATTTCGTTGAAGTGTCTGATGCCGATTTAGATAACGACACTTATGAAGCAGCTGAAAAGCAATTTTTACAAAACAATACGAAGCAGGCTATAACGAGTTTGAGCGGTTATGTTTCCCAATTTCCAAACGGAATTCACTCTTTGAAAGCCAATTTCTATTTGGCACAATCACTTTATACCGACGGAAACGAAAGCAATGCTGTTCCAAATTATGAGTTTGTCATTAGCAAACCAAGAAGCGAATTTACCGAGCAATCATTAGCTCGTTTATGTGAAATTCATTTAAAAAAAGATGATTATACGAAAGCGGTTCCGGTGCTGCAACGTTTGGAAACCGAAGCTGATTTTCCACAAAACGTAACCTTTGCGCAAGCCAACTTGATGCGTTCGTACTACGACCAAAAAGATTATGCCAATGCAGTTGTTTATGCCGATAAAGTTTTGGCAAATCCAAAAACGGATAATAAAATAAAAAGTGATGCTCAAATTATTGTGGCCCGAGCTGCGATAAAAGTGAACGATGAACAAAAAGCTAGAGTGGCTTACGCCAAATTATTAACCATTGCCAAAGGAGAATTAGCTGCTGAAGCGTTGTACTATGAGGCGCATTTTAAAAATAAAGATGGCAAGTTTGAAGAATCTAATAAAACAGTTCAAAAATTAGCCAAAGATTATTCAGGTTATAAATATTTTGGAGCCAAAGGGTTGATAGTGATGGCAAAAAACTATTACCAATTGAAAGATAATTTTAGCGCGACTTCTATTTTAGACAGTGTTATCAAAAATTTCAAGGAATTCGTCGATGTTGTTGCCGAAGCGCAAACCGAATTGAACATCATTAAAGGCGAAATTTCTAAAACGAATTCTTCTATCCAAAATTAAATATCAGATGAAAAAGACATTTCAATATACTATAGCAGCCTTTTTATTTTTGGGAAGTTTCCAAAAGACAATTGCGCAAAAGAAAGACGACAACATTGGAACCGAAGTAGTAAACGTGGTGAAACCTTATACACCAACAGTTTCTGATGCTTTTAAAGTAAAAGAAACACCAACTTTGGATGATGATGATACTAAGAAAAAAGAGAACATTCATTACACTATTTTCTCTTTTCCTGTTGCTTCTACTTTCGCACCATCAAAAGGAAAAGCAGCTAATGTTGATAAGAGTGCTGAAGATAAAATATTCAGTAACTATTTGTCTTTAGGAGCGGGAAATTTCGGTATCATCAACGCCGAACTTTTTGTTACTGAAAACATCAGCAACACCGATTATTTTGGAGGTATGTTACGTCACAGTTCATCGCAAGGCGGAATAAAAGATGTTATTTTAGATGATAAATTCTTCAATACAGCATTAGATTTAACCTACGGAAGCAGAACTAAAGCAATGTCATGGAATGCTGATTTGGGTTATAAAAATCAAGTATACAATTGGTACGGAATTTATCCCGGGCTATTGTCTGACGCAACTATTGCATCCATTGAAGAACAGCAAACCTATCACACTTTATATATAGGTGGTAGATTAGGATTAGACAATATCCTAAAAGAAAGCTCGTTTAGATTCACTCGTTTTTGGGATGCTTTTGGTTCGGCCGAAAATCGTTTTGTAGCCAAACCGTCTTTGGAATTTGATATCATTGAACATAAAATAAAAGCTGATTTTATAGTTGATTATATCAGTGGTTCATTTGATCAGAA
Source organism: Flavobacterium sp. (assembly GCF_049318325.1). Classification (GTDB taxonomy): domain Bacteria; phylum Bacteroidota; class Bacteroidia; order Flavobacteriales; family Flavobacteriaceae; genus Flavobacterium. Next base: position 13,100 of record NZ_JBMOGQ010000047.1, read on the forward strand.
TTTAGACAAAACAGCTTCCATAAAATACGGTTTTACCAATGTTGGATTTCAGCCAAGTATTAAAATTCAAAAAGAAGATTTTACAGTGAATGCCGGAGTTGGGTTTTTCTACAGCGCTACACAGGAAGCCGGAGAAAGCAAATTCTTTATTTATCCGCAGGTTACAGGTTCGTATAAAATTGTTGGTGATTTGATGATTTTCTACGCTGGTTTGGAAGGAACACTCCAGCAGAATTCCTATCATGATTTTGTACAAGACAATTTCTTTGTTTCCCCAACACTTGCTGTTGCTCCTACTAATCAGAAGTTCGATGTCTATGCTGGATTAAAAGGAAAGTTGGCAAGCAGTATTAGTTATAACATTCGCGGATCTTACAAAAATGAAGATGGGAAAGCATTATTTAGAAGCAATATTTATAATCTATCTAACGCTAATACTGATGGATATACTTATTCTAATTCCTTTGACGTATTATATGATAAAGTAAAAACGCTAAGTTTCTTTGGTGAATTGAAAGCTGATTTTTCTAAAAATGTCTCTTTTGGTATCAACGGAACGTTTAGTAGTTTCTCTACTGATGTTGAAAAAGAAGCGTGGAATTTACCAGCAATTAGACTAGCAACAACCCTTGATGTTACTATTACACCAAAATGTTACGCTGGAACGAGCATGTACTTTGTAGGAGAAAGAAAAGATGTTTTTGAACAATCGACAGTAACTCCTCCCTTACCAGATGATGTGAACATCACGTTAAAAAGCTATTTCGATTTAAATGCGCATGTCGGATATAAATTCAGTGATCGTATGACATTCTTCTTAAAAGGAAACAATTTAGCCAATCAGGATTATCAAAGATGGTTGAATTATCCGGTGCAGGGTTTACAGATATTGGGTGGAGCAAGTTATAAATTTGATTTTTAATTTTCCTAACCGCAAAGTTCGCTAAGAATCCGCTAAGCACGCAGTGTTTTTTTTAATAGTAATTCTTGGCGAACTTTGCGTAAAACCTTGTGCACTTTGCGGTTAAATAAAATGACATTAAAGCAACAAATTCTCCAACGCTACAAAGAAATGGTCCAGGACCGAATAGATGTTTTCCAGGACATGATTTCAGGTTTGACTATAGATGCGCAAAACGATGCGAAAGGTTCGGCTGGAGACAAACACGAAACAGCACTTTCAATGATGCATTTGGAGCAGGAAAAACTCAATCATAAACTCAAGGAAATCCTTGAACAAAAAGCTATTCTAGACAAAATTGATGCTTCCCAAACACATAAAAAAGTTGCATTGGGAAGTTTGGTAAAAGCTAATGGAATGTTATTATTCATTAGTACCGCTTTACCAAAATTAAGTATTGAAAACAAAACCATTTTTGCACTTTCGGCACAATCACCATTAGGTAGTAAATTGATGAGGAATGAAACTGGTTTTTCATTTTATATGAATGAGAAAACGTATACTATTGAAAGCGTTATATAACATTTTCTAACTCCAAACAACATTTTTTAAGTTTTATACTTTCATAATATAATTGTATTTATATTTTCAGTTATAATTTATAATTAAATGACTAAGTATATTTTCCATTTATAACTAATATACCATCTTTGCCCTAACAAAATAAAATAATAAGATAATGTGCGGAATTGTATGTGCTTTCGATTTAAAACAAAAAGCAGAAGTGGTAAGGCCAAAAGTATTGGAAATGTCGAAAATCATTCGTCATCGCGGTCCAGATTGGAGTGGAATTTATAGTAACGATAAAGCAATTATGGCTCACGAACGTTTAGCTATTGTTGATCCAGCTTCAGGAAAACAACCCTTGTTTAGCGAAGACAAGAGTTTAGTTTTGGCAGCCAATGGAGAGATATACAATCACAGAGAGTTACGCAAGCAATTTGAATCCAACTATAAATTCCAAACCGAAAGTGACTGCGAAGTTATTTTGGCTTTATACAAAGAAAAAGGCGTTCACTTTCTAGATGAAATGAACGGTATTTTTGGCTTTGCCATTTATGATGTAGCCAAAGATGAATATTTCATCGCACGCGATCACATGGGAATTATTCCGTTGTATATTGGTTGGGACCAAAATGGAACTTTTTATGTGGCTTCTGAATTAAAAGCGTTAGAAGGTTATTGTTCCAAAATCCAATTATTTCCACCGGGACATTATATGTCGAGTAAAGATGGCGAATTTGTTCAATGGTATAAAAGAGAATGGACCGATTACGATGCCGTAAAAGAAAATGCAACCAGCATTGAAGAAATAAAAATCGCTTTAGAAGCAGCAGTTCACAGACAACTGATGAGTGATGTTCCATATGGCGTTTTACTTTCCGGTGGATTAGATTCTTCTATTACTTCGGCAATAGCTAAAAAATATGCGCAAAAACGAATTGAATCAGGCGATACTGTAGATGCTTGGTATCCGCAATTGCATTCGTTTGCGGTTGGTTTAGAAGGCTCTCCAGATTTGGCAGCCGCACAAAAAGTAGCAGATCATTTGGGAACAATACACCACAAAATTAAGTTCACAATCCAAGAAGGTTTGGATGCCGTTCGCGATGTGATTTACAATATAGAAACCTATGATGTAACTACGATTAGAGCTTCCACTCCAATGTATTTGATGGCACGTGTAATTAAATCAATGGGAATTAAAATGGTATTATCGGGAGAAGGTTCCGATGAATTGTTTGGAGGCTATTTATACTTTTATAAAGCACCAAATGCTAGAGAGTTTCACGATGAAACCGTCCGTAAATTAAGC
>NZ_JBMOGQ010000048.1:0-15644 GCF_049318325.1 Flavobacterium sp.
TATTTTCTTAATTTTAGCAAAAAATTAAGTTTGTGGGAAGTAAGAATAAATTAAAGCGGTTTAAGGAAAACGAAACTTTTGATAACGTTTTTCAACCAACAAGAGAAGAAGTGGTGGGTGGTGAGTTTCCACTAAAAGGAAAATGGAATTCAGATTTTTTTAAAAATTACAATCCAATAATAATTGAGTTGGGCTGTGGTAAAGGCGAATACTCTGTTGGATTGGCCAAACGTTATCCTGATAAAAATTTTATCGGAATTGACATAAAAGGTGCGCGTTTCTGGCGTGGAGCTAAGACAGCTGTTGATGAAGGAATGAGTAATGTGGCTTTTGTGCGCACACAAATTGAGTTAATCAATTTTATTTTTGCCGAAAATGAAATAGATGAAATTTGGATTACCTTCCCAGACCCACAAATCAAATACAAACGCACTAAACACCGAATGACTAATTCAGAATTCTTGCAGTTATACAAAAAAATTCTCAAACCAAACGGTGTCGTAAATCTTAAAACCGATAGTGAATTCATGCATGGATACACTCTTGGATTATTGCATGGTGAAGGACATGAAGTATTATATGCCAACCATAATGTCTATAAAAATGAAGGAGCTCCAATTGAAGTGACTCAGATCCAGACATTTTACGAAAATCAATATTTGGAAATCAACAAAGCAATTACGTATATTCGTTTCAAAATCAAATAGATGTTGTTTTATTTACCACTTGTTTTAGGTTTTTTTATTGCTTTTTTGGCGGTTATTCCTCCCGGATTAATTAATATGACGGCAGCAAAAATTAGTTTACAAGAAGGTAAAAATATTGCAATAAGTTTTGCTCTTGGTGCTTCGGTAATCATATTTTTTCAAACTTTTATTGCGGTACTATTTGCCCGATTTATAAGCAACCATCAGGAAATTGTTTCCACACTCCAGAAAATCGGCATTTTTGTTTTTTCCGTATTAAGTATTTATTTTTTTTGGATAGCCAAAAAGCCAAAGAAAATCAAAACCGATAGTAGAGTAAAAGGAAAATCAAGCCGTTTTTTTTTAGGAATGTTGTTGTCTATATTGAATTTGTTACCTATTCCGTTTTATGTTTTTGCCAGTATGACTTTGGCAGCTTCAGGCTATTTTAGTTTTGACAAAATTCCGGTTGCTGAATTTGTAATTGGCGTCATGAGTGGTTCGTTTACAGTTCTTTACATCTACATAGTTGCCTTTAAAAAAATTGAAAATAAAACAGAATTTCTAATGCAAAACATTAATACCTTTATTGGTTCGGTGACAACTTTTATGGCTGTGTTGACTTTATTAAAATTACTTTACAAATAATGGAAGCTAATTTTTTTGAACGAGTTTACGTAATAGCACGTCAAATTCCGGAAGGGAGAGTTACTTCTTACGGTGCTATTGCCAAAGCATTAGGGACAGGGCGTTCCGCCCGAATGGTAGGCTGGGCTATGAATGCCTCTCACAATAGGGAAGACATTCCAGCTCACAGAGTAGTCAACAGAAAAGGATTGCTTTCGGGGAAGCATCATTTTGCCGGAACTAATTTAATGCAGCAATTATTAGAGAATGAAGGAGTAAAAGTGGTTAATAATCAAATTATTGATTTTGAAAAGCATTTTTGGCATCCTGAAATACAAGAATAAAATTTCTAGTTCCCTTTATATTTCAATAAACTTTTTCGATTTTTTAAGAATAGTTTCAATGCATTTCGTATTATCTTTGCAATCTGTATTCAGTCTTAATAAAAGATTGTAACTTCTTAACAGTTAGCAAAAAAAAAATGAAATTAGAAAGAAAAGAAATTCTTTCAGCATTGGAAACCATAACCATTGCAGGCGAAGGAAAAAATATGGTGGAAAGCGGTGCGGTAAAAAATGTACTGATTTTTGGCAATGAAGTAACCGTAGATATACTGATTGCAACTCCCGCAATGCACATAAAAAAACGTGCTGAAGATGACATTAGAAAGTTAATTCATGAAAAGTTTTCTCCTGATGTTGTAGTGAAAGTGAATATCAAAGTAGAAGCACCAGCAAATCCTAACGGCTCCAACGGAAGCGAACAAGCGAATCAAATTAAAGGAAAAGCTATTCCGGGAATTACTAATATTATTGCAGTTGCTTCTGGAAAAGGAGGTGTTGGAAAATCAACCATTACCGCAAATTTAGCTGTAACACTAGCTAAAATGGGTTTCAAAGTGGGAGTTCTTGATGCGGATATTTATGGGCCATCGATGCCGATTATGTTTGATGTTGAGAACGAAAAACCAATTTCGGTTGAAGTCGATGGGAAATCCAAAATGAAACCAGTAGAAAGTTATGAAATAAAAATTCTGTCTATCGGTTTCTTTACAGCACCAAGTCAGGCCGTTATTTGGCGTGGACCAATGGCATCTAAAGCATTAAACCAAATGATTTTTGATGCCGATTGGGGACAACTCGATTTCATGCTAATTGATTTACCTCCAGGTACCGGTGATATTCATTTGTCCATTATGCAATCGTTACCAATTACGGGCGCTGTTGTTGTGAGTACACCACAGGCCGTAGCTTTGGCAGATGCTAAAAAAGGAGTTTCTATGTTTTTATCAGATAGCATCAATGTACCAGTACTCGGAATCATAGAGAACATGGCGTATTTCACGCCAGAAGAACTTCCAAATAACAAATATTATATCTTCGGTAATGGTGGCGCTAAAAACCTGGCAGCCGATTTGCAAGTGCCATTTTTAGGGGAAGTTCCATTGGTTCAAAGCATACGTGAAGCTGGAGATTATGGTCGACCAGCAGCCCTACAAACTGCATCTGTAATTGAAAGGGTCTTTGAAGAAATTACAAGAAGCGTAGTTCAAGAAACGGTAAACAGAAACGAAAGTTTACCACCAACTGAAGCAATCAAAATAACAACTATGGCAGGATGTTCGGCCGTTAAAGGAAAATAAAATGACAACAGAAGAATTGACATTAAACATAGAAAAAGCACTGAACGAAATCAGACCTTTTCTTAACTCTGATGGCGGTGATATCAGTTTGGTTTCCATTGAAGATGAAAAGCATGTAAAAGTGCGCCTTCAAGGAGCGTGCACCTCATGTAGTTTGAGCATGAGTACTATGAAAGCAGGCGTTGAAACAACCATCAAAAAATACGCACCGCAAATAGAAACGGTTGTAAATATTGCTTAGTTTTTTGATAATAATCAAGAGTTAAGACTTTGCAACTTTGTAACTCTGTCTCCAAGTCAAAGTCAAACGGACGTAGTAAACTAAAAAAAATGATTGAAACAGATATACTAATAATCGGTGCCGGGCCAACTGGACTCTTTACTGTTTTTGAAGCAGGATTATTAAAATTAAAATGTCATATTGTAGATGCTTTGCCTCAACCTGGTGGGCAATTGTCTGAACTCTATCCTAAAAAACCCATTTACGATATTCCAGGGCTTCCAGATGTTTTAGCCGGTGATTTGGTCAATAATTTAATGGAACAAATCAAACAGTTTCAACCAGGCTTTACGCTATCCGAAACTGCTGAAACCATAGACAAGTTAGATGACGGGACATTTATAGTTACTACAAATAAAGGAACAAAACACCATGCCAAAGCCATAGCAATTGCTGGTGGTTTAGGAACATTTGAACCAAGAAAACCCGAAATAGACAGAATTAGTTTCTATGAAGAAAAAGGGGTAGAGTATTTTGTGAAAGACCCGGAACTTTTTAGGGATAAAAAAATTGTCATAGCAGGCGGTGGGGATTCAGCTTTAGATTGGAGTATTTTTTTAGCAGATGTTGCTTCAGAAGTTACTCTAATTCACAGAAGAAATGAATTTCGTGGGGCGTTAGACTCAGTTGAAAAACTGCAAGAATATAAAAAAATGGGCTTGGTAAATCTTATAACACCTGCCGAAGTCATTTCTCTTCACGGAGAAGAGCATTTGAATGCCATTACCATTAACAAAGATGGCAATCAAGAAACTATCAAAACTGATTATTTCATTCCACTTTTTGGTCTAACTCCGAAACTAGGAGCCATTGCCAATTGGGGTTTAGAAATCGAAAAAAATGCAATCAAAGTCAATAACTCTTTAGATTATCAAACTAATATTCCTGGAATATACGCTATTGGCGATGTAAACACTTATCCAGGAAAATTAAAGCTAATTTTGTGTGGTTTTCACGAAGCGACTTTAATGTGTCAAAGTGTTTACCAACGCATAAATCCAGGAAAAAAATATGTATTGAAATATACTACCGTTTCTGGAGTTGATGGATTTGACGGTACCAGAAAAGAAGCCGAGAAGGCCGTAGTAAAATCAATTGAATAAATGTCACAAGACGTTACCATAATAATTACTGATCGCAAAGGTGCGAAGCATGAAGTACAGGCGCCAACTGACATGAATTTAAACCTCATGGAGCTTATTCGGATGTATGAACTAGCCGAAGAGGGAACTATTGGTGTTTGTGGTGGAATGGCAATGTGTGCTTCCTGCCAATGTTATGTTTTGAACGATGTTTTAAAAACGAAACGCAACGACGATGAAGAGGCTATGCTGTTAGAAGCATATCATGTAAAAGAGAACAGCAGACTTGGTTGTCAAATTCCAATTACTGCAGAAATAGATGGCTTAGCAATAGAAATTGCACCGGAGCAATAAAAGAAATTGATGAACTTGTTTGTTTTTGGTTAGTCAACATTAATTAATTTACCAACTCCAAATTAGCTTCAATTTTTTCTTCTATGGCATCCCAAAGTCCCTTTCTTTTTTCAAGAGCCAAAATAGAAGTTTCTTCAACATCATTCCATTTTTGATCATCGTCTTTGCAAAGTTCAGTAATCATTTGCATAGCCATTGGCCCATGTTCATCGGCATCTAATTCGATGTGTCTCTCAAAATAATAAATCAATTTTGACAAATCGGTTTCAGGAAAATTTCGTTGAAAGTTTTTCAGAATCTCCGTAAACATATTCGGAATCAAATCTTCTCTTCCAAAGGTAAAAGCTGCCGCAATTTTATGAATTTTTCCTTCTTCTATAATGCGGAAAGTAAAATCTAAAAAATCTTTAATGTTTGGATGTAAATCACTTTGTTTAATAGCTATAAATACGTTTTTAGTTTCAATAACATGATGTAAAAAATTATTTAACCCATTAGTCTGTGCGCCACAACTTTGCATTGCTTCGATATACATTTCAAAATGGCTTAATCTTCTCCCGTCAATAGTTAAATCACTTTCTTCTGCTAATACTATTTCGTTAATTAAGTAACGAGTCTGGGTATTTTCGGTAGCAAACCAAGGTGTAGTGGTACACGTTAATTTACTTTGCAATGCTTTTAACAATGACATAAAATCCCAAACGGCATAGACATGACATTCTAAAAACTGATGTAAGTCTTCGATGGTTTTTACTTTATCGTAAAGCGAGTGCTTCAGTAAGCTTTCTTTTTGATACTTAATTTTAGAGTTGATTTCTGCGATCTTCATAGACATATTGATTGTTGACCAAATGTAAAAATGCTTCACACAAAAGAGAAGCATTTTGTAGAATTTTTATCTATTGTTTAATCTTATTTAAAAGCCGGAATTCCGGTAATATCAGCACCGGTTATCAACAAATGAATATCGTGTGTTCCTTCATAAGTTATTACCGACTCCAAGTTCATACTGTGACGCATGATAGAATATTCTCCGGTAATTCCCATTCCACCTAACATTTGACGAGCTTCTCGGGCAATGTGAATTGCCATATCAACATTATTTCTTTTTGCCATCGAGATTTGAGCGGTTGTTGCTTTCCCTTCATTTCTCAAAACACCTAACCTCCAAGTCAACAATTGTGCTTTGGTAATTTCCGTAATCATCTCAGCTAATTTCTTTTGTTGCAGTTGCGTAGCAGCAATAGGTTTGTCAAACTGAATTCTTTCTTTGGCATAACGCAAAGCGGTGTCATAACAATCCATTGCAGCCCCAATTGCACCCCACGCAATTCCGTAACGAGCTGAATCCAAGCATTGCATAGGTGCCCCTAATCCAGATTTTCCTGGCATCAGGTTTTCTTTTGGTACTTTTACGTTGTCAAAAATCAATTCCCCTGTTGCAGAAGCACGAAGTGACCATTTATTATGTGTTTCCGGAGTTGTAAAACCTTCCATGCCACGCTCTACGATCAAACCGTGAATTCTACCTTCTTCATTTTTTGCCCAAACAACAGCAATATCAGCAAATGGCGCATTTGAAATCCACATTTTAGCACCATTCAACAAATAATGGTCGCCCATATCTTTAAAGTTGGTTGTCATGCCGCTTGGGTTTGAACCATGATCAGGCTCTGTTAAGCCAAAACAGCCCATGAATTCACCGGTGGCTAATTTTGGCAAGTATTTGCGACGTTGCTCCTCTGTTCCAAATTTCCAGATAGGATACATTACTAAGGAAGATTGTACTGATGACGTGGAACGAACACCCGAGTCGCCTCTTTCTATTTCCTGCATGATTAAGCCGTAAGAAATTTGATCTAAACCTGCACCACCATATTCTTCTGGGATGTAAGGACCAAAGCCGCCAATTTCCCCCAAACCACTAATGATTTGTTTCGGAAATTCAGCACGCTGAGCATAGTCTTCTATAATGGGAGAAACTTCGCGTTTAACCCACGCACGAGCAGAATCACGAACTAATTTATGTTCCTCTGTTAGTAAATCATCTAGCAAATAATAATCGGGAGCTTGAAATAAATCTGGTTTCATCTTTAATGTCTTTTAAGAAAACGTTTGCAAAGCTACATAATCTTAATTAAAATTTTGTTCAACAATTGTTATAATTTTTAGAAGCCTTTTCAGATTGAAGTAACCTCTATTTTAATTTTTTAAATTCAGTTTTATTGGTGAGCAAAAATTCCAAAATAGCCAATTCATCTTTTTCAATTATCGTTTTTGATTCCGGATTGGCCTCGCAAAAATTAAGGAATTCCGAAATTTCTTCATTTTTTAATTCCAGTGTTTTAGAAAAAAAGGATTCTTCAAAATTAGCTTTAGCGTAATCCTTAAAGGTCGTCTTTTCTTCCGGAGATTTAGGCTTTGGATTATTACTTTTAAACAATTTTCCAACCATTTTTCCTATCTGGACAAAATCCATCCCTAAAGGTATTTCTCCGGTATAAATGTCTTTATTTACTGGGTTTGATTGCTGTTTTTCAAGTTCTGCCATCTTTACGCCATTATAGGAAGTTGCTTCAATTTTTATAGCTTTAATCTGCCGTATCTCCACCTCTTTAAGTGGAATAGGTTTCTCAATTAGCTTAATTAACAGCATGCCTTTTTCAAAGTCTTTGGCTGTCAGGGTATACTTCTGATCTGCAAAATTTTCAGACATAAAGACAAGAACATCATCGACTTTGGCTTCAATGTCAAATTCGCCTAAAGGATTGGTTTGGGTGATTTTTTTTGTAATAAAATTGATAACGTCTACACTTTTCTGATAACTATCCTGATAGGAAACTTTTCCGTGAATAATTTTTTGCGAAAAGCTGGTACAAGAGAGCAATAAAAATAAGATGGAAATAATTTTTGCCATTGGTATTTGAATTTGTTAAACTTCAGTTACTAAAGTTAAGAAATTCCATTTAGTAAAACAGTGAGAGTTTGTTAAAGTTTAAATGCAGCAAGTACAACTTACATCTTCAGATAAAAATCTTTGGTCAATTCGATGTAGTCTTCCGTATACTGGTGACGCGCAGTTTCAATAATTAACTCATCGGCAGTTAAAACAGATAGTTCGTAGCGTTTGAAAGCCAATAAACTTCTTTTTATTTCATTAGTAGGCGTTCCTTTTACTCGAGTAACTTTTATAGGATACAACTCAAATTCAGCACACAAATTGATAAATTTTTCTTCCTCTTTATTAGGAACAATTACCGAGAATATTCCGTTTTCCGATAGCAATAAATGGGCTGTTTCTATTAAATCTTTAAAAGGCATCGCCTCTTGAAAACGAGCTAAATCACGTTGTTCGTTTCCTGTTTTATAATCTTCTGAATAGAAAGGGGGATTGGAAATAATGATGTCATATTGGTCTTCCGGTTCTTCAACAAATTCATCCAAACCGGCATGAAAACAAAACAATCGGTCGCACCAAGGTGAACTTTCAAAATTTTCTACACATTGTTCGTAGGCATCTTCATCAATTTCAATCGCATCAATTTGCGAAGCATTGCTTCTTTGGGCTAACATCAAAGATAAAATACCAGTTCCTGCACCAATGTCTAATACCGAAAAAGGATTGTTGTCAATAGGGCACCAGGCGCCAAGTAAAACGCTATCGGCACCAATTTTCATCGCGCATCTGTCTTGGTTAACTTTAAATTGTTTGAATTGAAATGTTGACAAAAGAATATTTTTTAAATTTAAATCATTAAGAAATTAAGAAAATTAAGGATTAATGAACTTTAACTATCTTAATGGTTCAAAAAAAATTTATAAATACATTTCAACAAGTCCTTCCGGTAAATCCATCACGACTTTTTTGTTTTCTCGGTCAATTTTTACTAGGAAATGATCAACCATTGGAATCAGCATTTCGACCTCACCATTCAGAACTTCAAACAAAGGTTGAGCAGTTGTGTCATTTATGGAAACAATTTTTCCAAAAATACCTAAACGCTTATCTTCAATTTCAAATCCAATGACTTCATGAAAATAAAATTTGTTGCCTTCAAGTTTTGGCAGCATGCTAAGCGGAAGATAAACTTCGCAACCTATAATAGAATCAGCTTCTTCTTCGGAGTCAACATCTTCAAATTGCACGCGAAGAAAATCATTTTTGTGCAGAGAACTGTTTTCAATAAAAAATGGAACCAGATTTTTGTTGAACTCAACAAATACTGATTCCATATTTTCATATAACTCGGGTTCGTCTGTGTCTAAATAGATAAGCACTTCCCCTTTGAAACTAAATTTTTTTGCAATTTTACCTAAATAGAAACAATCTTCTTTACGCATAATTGCTTTAAGTATTATGCTTCAGTTTCCTCGCTAGTCTCTTCAGTAGCAGGAGCTTCTTCAGCAACAACTTCCGGAGTTTCCTCAACAGCAACTTCATCAGCAGGAGCTTCTTCAGCAACAATTTCAGCAGGAGACTCTTCATTGGCAACTTCAGTTACAGCTTCCGGAGCTTCTGTCTCTTCAACAGCAACCTCTTCAGCAACTTCCTCAACTTTAGCAGCTTCAACAGCGGCTGCAGCACGTTTTTCATTAGCAGCCTTTTCAGCTTTTAAAGCTTTTGCTTTAGCAGCTTCTTGCGCTTTTGATAAACCTTCTTTTTTAATGTTAACTTTTCCGGCTTTTTCTTCCAACCATTTAGCCAATTTAGCGTCAGCTTGCTCTTGCGTTAAAGCTCCTTTACGAACACCGCCATCAAGGTGATGTTTCATTAAAGCACCTTTGTAAGAAAGGATAGCTCTTGCAGTATCTGTTGGTTGTGCTCCATTGTGTAACCATTGTACCGCTTGGTCAAGGTTTAAATCAATAGTGGCAGGATTGGTGTTTGGATTGTAAGTTCCTAATTTTTCAAGGTATCTACCATCTCTTTTTGATCTAGCATCTGCTGCTACGATCCAGTAAAAAGGTTTTTGTTTTTTACCGTGTCTTTGTAATCTAATTTTTACTGACATAATCTTTTTGATTAATTTGAGGTACACGACCTCGTTATTTTTAAGGGTGCAAAGATAACTTTTTTTTGAAAACAAACTAATTGAATGACATCTTTTTAAAAATTAAATGGCTTCCGCATCATACTTTAACAATAATTTTTTAAATTTTAGTTAGTGTTTTTACTTTAAAAAGTTATTTTTGTGAACAAATACATTTAAAAAATGAAAAGATTTTTGTACCTATTTATTATAGCTTTGGCTTTTTCTTCATGCCAGGAAGATGTGAAATTTAACAATCCTGGTTTTCAAGGGTTAAAAGATGATGTCTTTTGGAGAGCAAATGATGCAAGAGCTTATGTTGATGCAACAGGTAAATTAAGAATTGAAGCACTTACTCAATATGAGATAATTACTTTAAATACCACTAGCGCTAATGTTGGAACCTATGTTTTAGGAACAACCAATATTAATAATTCGGCAACCTATTCTTCGAACTTTAATGATATCCTATCAGAATATGCTACAATTGCAGTGCCTGGTCCAACAGGAAGTGTAAGTTTGTTTAATGGCGGAACGGGATACAGTAGCGGAACTTCTGTTGCAACAACTGGCGGAACAGGTAGCGGATTAACGGTAAATGTTGTTGCCAATGCTTCAGGAGTTGTTACCAGTGTGACTGTTTCGTCTCTTGGTAGTGGCTACATGGCAGGAGATTTAATTACTGTTGCTGGCGGAAATGTTAATTGCAAAATCGTAATTTCAAATGTTCAAAACAGTAATGGTGAAATTAAAATCACAGAATATGACAATGTGAATTTCACGATTTCAGGTAAATTTAAATTTAATGCAGCCAATTCCAATGGTGATCCTAGTAGACCAATTTTGAATTTCCAGTACGGTGAATTTTATAAAATACCTATTTACCCATAAGTATAATTGTGAAAACAAATTAAATAGGACCATCTTCGGATGGTTTTTTTGTTAATTAAATAATAAAGTCTAAATTAATAACGGTTTGCGATTTATTTAAACTACATTTGTTATCGAATTTTTAAATAAATAATATGAATATTTTTGTTGGAAGTCTTCCGTTCAGTATTGACGAAGCAGATTTAAGAGAGTCTTTTGAGGCTTATGGGACAGTTGACTCTGTTAAAATTATTACTGATAAATTTACTGGAAGAAGTAAAGGATTTGGTTTTGTTGAAATGTCTAATGATGATGAAGCTCAAAAAGCTATTGACGAATTAAACGGTGCAACAGTAGAAGGGCGTACTATCGTAGTTAATAAATCGGAACCAAAACCGGAAGGAGAAAGAAAATCATTTAACAACAACCGCTCAGGTGGTGGTTATAGTGGTGGAGGAAACTCTCGCGGTGGAGGAGACAGAGGAAGATACTAGTTATACTCTAAAATAAATACTAAAACCATCTCATTTGAGATGGTTTTTTGTTTTTTGTTGATAACTAAAATTCGTTTTCTGAAGGCTAAAATGTATTTTTGTTTTTATCATAACCATAGCTTTTGGCTAATGCCTTTTGCCTAATCCCTTGCTTGCATGTATTTAATTTTTGATACCGAAACAACTGGTTTGCCAAGAAATTGGTCGGCGCCAATTACTGATACTGATAATTGGCCAAGATGCATTCAGATTGCTTGGCAGTTGCACGATGATTTCGGAAATCTTATGGAACATCAGGATTATTTAGTGAAACCGGAAGGCTTTAATATTCCATTTGATGCCGAGCGGATTCACGGAATTTCTACCGAATTAGCAGAAGCGCAGGGGATAGGATTAAACGAAGTTTTAGAAAAATTTAACATCGCTCTATCGAAATCAAAATTTATTGTCGGACAAAATGTTGGCTTTGATGTCAATATTATGGGTTGCGAATTTCATCGAATGGGAATGCAATCTTCTCTGAGTTCAATGCCGGTTTTAGATACTTGCACCGAAGTTACTGCCTCACTTCTAAAATTACCTGGTGGTCGTGGTGGCAAATTCAAATTGCCAACCTTAACCGAGTTACATCAATATCTTTTCGGAGTTCCATTTTCAGAAGCACACAATGCGACTGCAGATGTTGAAGCAACGACTCGCTGTTTTTTAGAGTTAATTAATAGACAAGTTTTTACCAAAGAAGAATTAGACGTTCCTGCTGATTATTTTGAAAAATTCAAAGAAAAAAACCCACAGGAAATTCAACTCATTGGATTGAAGCATATCAATCTGAAAGAAGCTTCGGAAGAGATAAGAAAGCAATTTAGTCAGCAAGAAGAAGTTGCAACGCCAACTCATGAGGAGAAACAAGTTCATCACAATTTAGCCAATGTCGATTTTGTTCACTTGCACAATCATACGCAATTCTCAGTGTTGCAATCAACAATTAGTGTAGCCGATTTAGTAAAAGCGGCTGTTGCCAATAAAATGCCTGCGGTTGCAATGACTGATCATGCCAATTTGATGGGCGCCTTTCATTTTGTTCGCGATATTTTATACCAGAATAAATCGGCACAACTCAAAAACAAACAAGCCGAAGAAGCAGGAGCGACTCCAACAGAAACGATAATCAAACCTATTGTTGGTTGCGAATTTTATGTTTGTGATGATTTGAGTGACAAGACCCGAAAAGACAATGGTTATCAAATTGTTTTCTTAGCCAAAACCAAAAGAGGATACCACAATTTGGCAAAATTATCCTCTATTGCTTATACTGAAGGATTTTATTACGTGCCAAGAATCGATAGAAAAGCTATTCAGCAATACAAAGAAGACATCATAGTGTTGTCTGGAAATTTATATGGAGAAATTCCAAGTAAAATTTTAAATATAGGCGAAAACCAAGCGGAAGAAGCTTTGCTTTGGTGGAAACAGGAATTCGGAGATGATTTTTATCTCGAATTAATGCGCCATAATCAGGTAGATGAAAATCGGGTGAATACCTCATTGATTTCATTATCAAAAAAGCACCAAATAAAAACTGTTGCCACCAACAACGTTTTTTATATCAATAAAGAAGATGCGAATGCCCATGATATTTTATTGTGCGTTCGTGATGGTGAAAAACAATCTACACCAATTGGTCGCGGACGTGGTTATCGTTACGGATTGAACAACCAGGAGTATTATTTCAAATCTACAGAAGCTATGAAAAAGCTTTTTCATGATTTGCCAGAAGCGATTAATACTACTGAAGAAATCGTCAATAAAATTGAAATCTACGATTTATCAAGAGAAGTTTTATTGCCAAAATTTGAGATTCCAAATGAGTTTTTAGATCCAGAAGACGAAGTGGATAAAGGCAAACGTGGTGAAAATAACTACTTGCATCACTTAACTTATGAAGGTGCAAAAAGGAGATATCCAGAAATTACAGATGACCCGAGCAATAGCGAACGGGCGAAGCAAATCAAAGAACGTATCGATTTTGAATTACTTACAATAGAAAATTCCGGTTATCCTGGTTACTTTCTAATCGTTCAGGATTTCATCGCTGAAGCGAGAAGAATGGGTGTTTCTGTTGGTCCCGGTCGTGGTTCTGCTGCGGGTTCTGTTGTGGCTTATTGCCTCGGAATTACCAATATCGATCCGTTGCTATACAATCTGCTTTTTGAGCGTTTCCTAAATCCGGATAGGGTTTCACTTCCGGATATTGATATCGATTTTGATGACGAAGGCCGAAGTAAAGTAATGGATTATGTAATTCAGAAATACGGTTCTAAACAAGTAGCGCAAATCATTACTTATGGAACAATGGCGACCAAATCGAGTATTCGTGACACGGCAAGA
This sequence comes from Flavobacterium sp., assembly GCF_049318325.1. GTDB lineage: Bacteria > Bacteroidota > Bacteroidia > Flavobacteriales > Flavobacteriaceae > Flavobacterium. Next base: position 13,454 of record NZ_JBMOGQ010000048.1, read on the forward strand.
GTTATGGATTTGCCTCTATTTGAAGCTGATAAAGTGGCCAAATTAATTCCGGGACTAATGCCTTCAAAATGGAATTTAGCCCGACTTTTATCAGAAGACGAAGCCACTATAAAAAAAGCATTACGCCCCGAAGAATTCGATAGAGTGAAAGAATTAGTTTCGCTTTCCAAAGAAGGGAATTTATGTGCGGATACTATAAATCAGGCAAAATTTCTGGAAGGAAATCTAAGAAATACCGGAATTCACGCTTGTGGTGTAATCATTACGCCAAGCGATATTACCAATTTTGTTCCTGTGGCAACTGCTAAAGATTCGGATTTGTATGTTACCCAATTTGACAACTCAGTAGTTGAAAGCGCCGGATTATTAAAGATGGATTTTTTGGGTTTGAAAACCCTAACTCTTATAAAAGATACCGTAAAACTTGTAAAATACAGAACAGGAAAAGATTTAAATCCGGATGAATTTCCTATAGATGATATAAAGACTTTTGAACTTTTTCAACGAGGTGAAACGGTTGGAATATTTCAGTATGAAAGTGCCGGGATGCAGAAATATTTAAAGGAATTGAAACCAACAGTTTTTGGAGATTTGATTGCAATGAATGCGCTTTATCGTCCTGGACCAATTGCTTACATCCCGAGTTTTATAAAGCGTAAAAATGGTGAAGAAGAAATCACTTATGATATTGAAGCCTGCGAAGAATTGCTTAAAGAAACCTATGGAATTACAGTCTACCAAGAGCAGGTAATGCTTTTGTCGCAAAAATTAGCCGATTTCTCAAAAGGAGATGCGGATGTTCTTCGTAAAGCAATGGGGAAAAAACAGAAAGATGTTTTGGATAAAATGAAACCAAAATTCATTTCACAAGCAGAAGCAAAAGGCCATTCCGCCGACAAATTAGAAAAAATATGGAAAGACTGGGAAGCCTTTGCCGAGTATGCTTTCAACAAATCGCACTCCACTTGCTATGCTTGGATTGCCTACCAAACAGCCTATTTAAAAGCCAATTATCCAGCAGAATATATGGCGGCAGTTTTATCTAATAACATGAGTGACATTAAGCAAATTTCATTCTTTATGGAAGAATGCAAGCGAATGGGATTGCAAGTTCTTGGGCCAGATGTCAACGAGTCGTTTTATAAATTTACGGTAAATGATAACTATGCCGTACGTTTTGGAATGGGCGCCATTAAAGGCGTTGGAGCGAATGCCGTAGATACAATTGTACAAAACAGAAAAGACGAGTCGTATAAATCGATATTTGATTTAGCCAAAAAAATTGATTTGCGTGCTGCCAACAAAAAGGCTTTTGAAAGTTTAGCATTGGCCGGAGGATTTGATTGTTTTCAAAACACGCATCGCGCACAATATTTTCATATTGAAGGAGAAGGAATTACGTTTCTTGAAAAAGCGGTTCGCTATGGTTCTAAATTTCAGGAGAATGAAAATTCATCTCAGGTAAGTTTGTTTGGTGAGAGCAGCGATGTTCAAATTGCAGAACCTATTGTTCCGCCATGTGAAGAATGGAGCACTATGGAAAAGTTAGCCAAAGAAAAAGAAGTGGTTGGGATTTATATTTCTGGTCATCCATTGGATGATTACCGCTTTGAAATGAAGTATTTCTGTAACAGTAAACTGGAAAATTTAAAAAATCTCGGAAATTTTATTGGCAAGACACTAACATTTGCCGGGATTGTTACTAATGTTCAATACAGAACTGCCAAAAACGGAAAAGATTGGGCAATGTTTACACTAGAAGGTTATGATGAAAGCCAGGAGTTACGGATATTTGACGAAGATTATTTGAAGTACCGACATTTTTTGGTTAACAACCAGTTTGTTTATTTTAAGATTACTATAAAAGACGGTTATGTAAATCGCGAAAGCGGAAAAAAATCAGAGCCCAGAATACAATTTACAGATGCAAAACAATTGCAGGATGTGTTGCCCCATTTTGCTAAAAAACTTAGTATTCAAATGGATATTAATGAATTGCACAAAAATACTATTGAGCGATTAAATGCTGTTTTCCAGTCTAATAAAGGAGATAATACTGTAACTTTTGAAATCGTTGAGTTTGATAAAACAAAAATAATTCCCGAACTCGTTCCGAAAATTATCGCTGTTGATCATGAAAATTTTGAACCGGAAAATCCGGATGAAATTGAGATTGAAATTCCGGTTATTG
>NZ_JBMOGQ010000049.1:0-15510 GCF_049318325.1 Flavobacterium sp.
TATAGTTTTAACTTAATATTGTTTCTCATTCAGTTTTCTAAGGTTTCTGCCAACTTGTATATACCCGAAACAAACTTTCGCAAAGCCACCCAAAATGGGTTGTATATTACGAAGGTTTGTTTCGCTTTATTCTTTTCAAATATAAAAATTATTTCCTACAAATCATCGAAAGGACTTTTTATTTGTTGGATACTTTTAGTACTAACATGGGTATATATTTCACTAGTCTTACTGCAATTATGCCAATAATTCTAGTTTTTCTTTCTCTTTTTAAAAAATGGTTTATCTAAGTGATATAAGACAAAGACTATACTTAATCCTATCTACCTATTTACTATATTTGTTTACCAAACATTCTTCTCATGAAATTAATTAAGAAAATTTCTCTGGTTCTTGTAAGTCTAATTTTTGTTATTGCTATTTCACTTTTCATCTATCTTCAAACCACAAAACCAAAATACGAAGATGAAGGATCGTTGTCCAATTTATCTAAACCAACAACGGTTTACTTTGATGACTTTGGTATTCCGCATATTTATGCCGAGAATCAAAAAGACGCTATGACAACTTTGGGTTATGTGCATGCGCAAGATCGATTGTGGCAAATGGAACTAATGCGTCGCATTGCCCCTGGAAGACTCTCAGAAATCTTCGGGAATCCAACACTAAAAACGGATAAATTCTTTGCCGGACTTGGTATTGATGAAAATTCCAAACAAGCAGTGGCAAATCTTGATACAAATTCACAAACCTATATTTTGGCAAATGCCTATTTGGATGGAATCAATCAATATATTGAAAATGGCACAACTCCGGTTGAGCTCCGATTATTAGATATTGAGCAAGAAAAATTTACATTAAAAGATGTCTATAACATCTTCGGATTTATGACATTCAGTTTTGCGATGGCGCAAAAAACAGATCCTTTACTAACCGACATTCGCGATCGCTTCGGAATGGAATACCTTAAGGATTTTGGTATTAATGGCGAATTCGGTAACAAACAATTAAAATCCTTCAAAGGAAATAGCATTGAATATGCTGAAATAGCAAATGCAGTTTCTACATTATTAGACACATCGCCAGTTCCAGCTTTTATTGGAAGCAACAGTTGGGTTATTGGTGGTGCCAAAACAAAAAACGGCAAAGTGATTTTGGCCAACGACCCTCACATCATGAATTCACAACCTGGGACTTGGTATGAAGCACATATCGTTTGTCCTGATTATGAAATGTATGGCTATTATATTGCCGGAACACCTTTCCCACTTTTGGGACACAACCATAATTACGCATACGGATTAACGATGTTTGAAAACGATGATGTTGATTTCTTTCAGGAAGAAGACAATCCGAATGATGAACATCAATACAAAACGGTTGATGGCTATAAAAATTATACCTATAAACAAAAAATTATTAAAGTTCATGACAGTGCCGATGTGATACTAAATGTAAAAACTTCCCATCACGGACCAATTGTAAATGGTTTGTTAGATGGATTGAAATCGGATAAATCAGTAGCCATGTCTTGGATTTATACACAGCAAAAACTCGAGCCGAAGGCGAAAGGAGCGATGCTAAATCAAATTTTAGATGCGGTTTATGAATTGTCTCATGCGAAAAACCTAGAAAGTTTCCACAAAAATATTGAACTTATCAAAGCGCCAGGTTTAAACATCATGTATGGCGATGCCAAAGGGAATATCGCTTGGTTAACTTCAGGCAAATTATATAAAGTAGACAAATCGGTTAATACCAATTTTATCTTAAACGGTGCTAACGGTATTGATGATAAAAAAGAATGGTTGCCTTTTACAAAAAACCCTGCTGCTATAAATCCACCATGGAATTATTTATACTCATCCAACAATCAGCCCGAAGCAATTGATGGCTATTTGTATCCGGGTTATTATCTTCCAAAAGATAGGGCAATGCGAATTGACGGATTATTGGCGCCAAAAAACGATTGGACAAAAGAAGAGGTGGGTAAAATGATTACCGATAATACATCGGCAACAGCCAAAGCCATTGTGGCTAACATGACAAAACCATTGGACGCTTCTAGTTTTTCTGAAAATGAAAAGAAAGCTTTAACCGTTTTGAAAGATTGGAAAGCAACCCATAATCTGGAAGACATCGCGCCAAGCATTTACAACAAATGGATTTATTTTTACCTAAAAAACACTTTTGAAGACGAATTTGGTATTGAAAATTTCAAATTGCTTTTGAACACACACATTATAAAACAAGTGATTGAAAATCAAAGTAAAAATGCTACCTCGGTTTGGTGGGACAACATTAATAGCATAGACAAAAAAGAATCCCAATCGGAAATTTTGACACTTTCATTTAAAGAAGCAATAGCCTCTCTTGAAAATCAATTAGGTTCCGATATCAATCAGTGGCAATGGAAGAAAGTTCACAAAGTTGAATTCCAACATCCAATAGGAAAATTAAAATTGTTCAGTACGTTTTTTAATGTAGGTTCGTTTCCTATTGCAGGCACCAACGAGGTGATTAATAACCAACTTTTTATTTATTCGGATGATGCTGAAATTCAAGTAAAGGGTGGTCCTTCAACCAGGCGTATCATCGATTTTTCTGATATTGAAAACAGTTGGAGCGTGTTACCAACAGGGCAATCAGGAAATCCTATGAGTGATCATTATAACGACCAAACAGATTTATTCGTTAAAGGTAAATTCAGAAAAATGAAACTCAATAAAAAAGAAATCATAAGAACATCAACTAAATTGGTTTTTAAGCCGAAGTAACAACAAATTTGTCATTCCGACTTCACCACCAACTTTGTCATTCCGACGAAGGAGGAAACTCTGTAAAGTAAATTAAGTAGTATGCTTAATGAAAACCTTAATTTACCTTAACTTCTTAATGTTTAAAAAATGTTCTGTAAAAAAACATAAATTTGCACCCGATGCCGAAAGGCCGCATCGTATGACCCGAGCTGCGAAGCGGCGAACGGATCGAAGTTAAATAAAAACCGTTTACAAAAATTAAATGCAGACTCCCAAAAAAATTGCTATTGTTGGTTCCGGATTAGTTGGTTCTTTGTTAGGTATTTATCTTAAAAAAAGAGGTCACATCGTACATGTATATGATAGAAGTCCGGATATCAGAAAAATCAATTTTTCCGGGCGTTCTATTAATTTAGTTTTATCCAACCGAGGCTTAAAAACCTTGCAGGATGTTGGTTTAGAATCGGAAGTTTTAGCAATAGGAATTCCGGTTGATAGACGTGCCATACACGTAGGGAAAGTCACAGTTAATGAACAGTTTTACGGTAAAAACGGTGAGGTAATCTATTCCATTTCAAGAGGGCTTTTGAATAAAAAAATGGTTGATTTGGCGGAGAAAGCAGGAGTTGAATTTTTCTTTGAAGAAAAAGTATGGGATGTCGATCTTACAACCGCTACTATTTCTATTGGCGAAACAGAGCGAGGTGAATGGACAACCCATAATTATGATCTAACTTTTGGTGCCGATGGCGCTTTTTCGAGAATTCGACATAGAATGCAGCGTCAGAGTATGTTTGATTACTCGCAGGAATTCATGAAAATGGGTTACAAAGAATTACATATTCCAGCCAATGTTGACGGAAGTCATAAATTAAACAAAAACGCTTTACACATTTGGCCACGCGGTGATTTTATGTTGATGGCTTTGGCCAATTTAGACGGAAGTTTTACCTGCACATTATTTATGCCTCATGATGGTGAAAATTCATTTGCATCTATAAAAACAAAAGAACAATTGGTCAATTTTTTTGCCAAAAATTTCCCTGATACGAAAGAAGTTATTCCGGATTTAGTTGATGATTTTTTCAAAAATCCAACCAGTTATTTGGTTACGATGAAATGTTTTCCATGGACGTTTAGTGATAAAGTTGCCCTTATCGGTGATGCCTGTCATGCCATTGTACCGTTTTATGGTCACGGAATGAATTCGGGCTTTGAAGACATTACTGTATTAGAAGAAATGATGGAAAAATATGGTGATGATTGGGCAAACCTTCTCAACGATTATGAGAATTCCAGAAAACCAAATGCTGATGCAATTGCTGAATTGTCATTTAGGAATTTTATGGAAATGAGTTCCAAAACAGCTGATGCCAACTTCTTACTTCAAAAGAAAATAGAAAAATGGTTCTCCGACAAGCATCCAGATAAATGGATGCCTTTGTACAGTAGAGTAACCTTTAGTTTACAACCTTATTCCGAAGCGTTAGCCATAGGCGATTTTCAAAATAAAATTATGGAAGAAGTGATGCAGATGGAAAACATAGAAGCCAAATGGAATAGTAATGAAGTCGAACAAAAAATAATTCATCTTCTAAATTTTAATCACACCCAATAACTTTGGGTATTTTTTTAAAATAATGTAATCTTACTTGATTTACTTTTAAAGGAGAAGCAGTATAAATTTAACATTAAATTAAAGTTGCATCTGAAAATACATTTTTGACTTTTTTTTCGTTATATAATTCTCATTTATCTATTAGAATTGTTAAAATGAGACTTTTTTTCAAAAATTTTAAATGAAAACTTAAAATGAAATCATAAGTTTTATTTTAGAAAAATATCGATGTAGTATTAAAAGTAAAAAAAGTTTTTTTATTACAAGTAAAAAATTAAATTTGCTACCAATCAAGTTTATTAACAACTAAAACTTATAAATTAATTAAAACTATTAAAATTTAAAAAAAATGGCAAACGTTAAAAAAGATGGGGTTTCAAACCTTGGAGGAATGGTTTCAGGAATCATTATTGTAGCATGTGTTCTTGTAGGTTATTTAATTTGGCAATTTGGTATGGGACATTCTTCAAACTTTGAAGGAGGAGATCCTGAAAAAGGGCATCCATTGAATACTTTAGGGATGGTTTACAAAGGAGGATTTATTGTTCCTATTTTGTTAGGTATGTTTCTTATGGTTATTGTTTTTTCAATTGAAAGATTTTTTGTTATTTCAAAAGCTTCAGGTAAAGGAAGTTTAGATAGCTTCATGAATAGAGTTCAAGGAGACATTAAAGATGGTAAAATAGAAGAAGCTATTAATGTTTGTGACAAACAACAAGGATCTGTAGCAAATGCAGTAAAATCAGCATTGATTAAATACCAAGAAGTAAAAGCAGAAGGTTTTAATAGTGAAGAAGCTTCGGAGACCATTCATAAAGAAATTGAAGAAGCAACATCTTTAGAGATGCCAATGTTAGAGAAAAACTTAACTATACTTTCTACTCTTGTAGCTCTTGGAACTCTTGGGGGATTATTAGGAACAGTATCAGGAATGATTAAAGCGTTTGGAGCGTTGGCTTCTGCAGGAACTCCTGACCAAGCAGCTTTAGCAACAGGTATCTCTGAAGCTTTGATCAATACTGCAACAGGTATCTCAACTTCTGCATTAGCTATTGTAACCTATAATTTCTTTACTTCTAAAATTGATACTTTAACTTATTCTATTGACGAAGCAGGTTCTACTATCGTGAATACCTATAGAAAGTTTAGAGGGGGGTTAAAAAAATAAAACAATAATAGTTTTACTATAAATTGTAATAAAAAAAATAAATATGGCTAAAGTAAAAATGTCCAAAAAATCAACATCAATCGATATGACGGCGATGTGTGATGTGGCTTTCCTTTTGCTTACGTTCTTTATCTTGACGGCAACGGCTAAAGTGCCTGAACCGCTTCCAGTTGACACACCATCATCAACAGTACAAACTAAATTACCAGATTCAGATTTGGCAATGTTAACTGTCGGAAAAAGTGATGGAAAAGAGCAAGTGTTTTTTGGAGTTAAAGGTAAAGAGATTCGTATGGCAACTTTGGATTATATGGCTCAAAAATATAAAATGACTTTCACTGACCAAGAAAGAACTCAATTTTCATTAGTTGATGAATTTGGAGTTCCAATCGAAGGATTGAAACAGTTGTTGGCAATGAAAAGTGCTGATAGAGCTAAAAAAGGAGTTCAACCAGGAATACCTTGTGACTCACTTAACAATCAATTACAAGATTGGATACAATACGCAAGAAAAGCAAACATAGATGTTAATCAAAAAGAACTTCAATTTGCAATAAAAGGCGATGCAAAAGAAGAATATCCACAAATTAAAAAAGTGATGGATATTTTACAAGACCAAAAAATCAATAGCTTCAATTTGGTTACTGGTTTAAGAGGAAAAGATTATTAAAATCAATAATATAGAAAATGGCTGAATTAGGAAATAGTGGCGGTGGCGGTGGTAAAAAAGACGGTAAAGTAAGGAGTAAAAAATCAGATCCAAGGGTAGATTTAACTGCCATGGTAGATTTAGCATTTTTATTAATTACCTTTTTTATGTTGACCACATCGTTATCAAAACCTCAATCAATGGATTTGGGTTTGCCTGACAAAGAGGATAAAAAAGAACCAGAAAAGGACATCAAAGTTGATCAAAGAAGAACCATGACGATAATTATGGGTGATAATGATAAAATCAAATGGTATCATGGACTTTTAGAAGCCCCTGAAGTAGGTGGTAAACCAACAGATGCAGAGTATGGTAAAAATGGGTTAAGAAAAGAAATTTTAAAGAGAGTGGTTTCTATCCCTCAAGTTACAGGTAGTAAAGACAAAGGTTTAATAGTTATCATTAAGCCAACTAAAAAATCAACCTACAGAAACTTAGTGGATGTTTTAGATGAAATGGCAATCTGTAAAGTTCCAACCTACGCAATTGTTAATGATATTTCTCCTGAAGAAAAATCCATCATAGAGCAAATGAACAAATAATCCATGTTAATTAAAAATATACTTAAAAATGAAGTTAGACTTATTTAAAAGACAGTGGATAGACATCGTTTTTGAAGGGAAAAACAAAGCATATGGTGCATATGAGTTGCGTAAAGAAAATCCAAAAACGACTGTTCGCTCTTTAATTATTGGAGCATTAATTTTCGGTTTGGCTATTTTTGCGCCAATCTTAATCAATATGATTCCTAGTGGTGATGACGATAATGTAACACTAGATCAAAAAATTGTTACTATTAAAATGCCTCCTAAAGAACAACCAAAAGATCTTCCACCACCTCCGCCTCCGCCTCCAAAAGTGGATCAAGTGAAGTTTGTTAAGCCAGTTGTGGCAAAAACAGAAGAAATTACTGAAGAGCCACCTAAGGTAGAAGAAATAAAAGACAAAAAGTTAGGTGATGAAACAATCAAAGGTGATCCAGATGCGCCTTTAACAGTAGAGCCAGTTGGAAATGGTCCAAGTGTAGTTGAAGAAGATAATAATATCTATAATACTGCAGGTATAGAGGTTAAACCTGATTTTCCTGGAGGATTAGAGAAATTTTACAAATTCATTGGTAAAAATTTTCAGGTACCTGAAGAAGATGGGTTGAAAGGAAAAATATTTGTAACCTTTGTTGTTGAAAAAGACGGTTCGCTTACAGATATTAAAGTACTTAGAGACATAGGTTATGGAACAGGAAAAGAAGCTATCAGAGTTTTGAAATCTTGTCCAAGATGGAATCCTGGTGAGCAAAATGGTAAAAAGGTAAGGGTATTATATTCTTTGCCAATATCAATACAATCAGCAGAATAAATGATATCAAAACTCATCGAAAACTTTCAGAAGAAATCGCTCAAAGAGCGGTTTCTTCTCGTTATAGGCATTTTGTTTTTTTTTATTTATTTAACATTAGGCTTACTAATCATATTTTGGAAGTCACTACCTTTAACTCTAGATTATAAATACAGAATTGTTTTCGGAATTTTACTAATTGTATATTCTTTTTTACGATTTTTGCGTTTCTTTAATAAAGAATAAATATTGAAATGGATAAAGTAACCAAATCACTTGTTGGCTTTGCTATATTAACTTTGGTTTTTGTATTTTCTTGCCAGAAAAAAAACAATAAAGCTGAGGATACTATTTTAGAAGGAAAAGCTACAGTTTATGTTGATGAAGCAATATTTCCAATCGTTGAGGATGAAGCAGCCGTATTTGAGACAGAATATGACGCTAAACTGAAATTAGTTTCAAAATCAGAAAATGAAATAATAAATGATTTGTTTAATGATACTGCAAGAATTGTAGTCTTAACAAGAACACTTTCTGCTAGAGAATTAAAGGCTTTTAAAAGTAAAAAAATAACACCAAGAATAACTCCTTTTGCAACTGATGCAGTAGCTTTCATTAGAAACAAAACAACTAAAGATACTTTAATTGCTTTACAAGACATTATTGATCTTGTTCAAGGAAAAGCGATTCCAAATATTAAAGGTTTGGTTTTCGATAATGCTAATTCGAGTACAGCAAGATATATTTCTGAAATTTCTGGATTGTCTGTTAACAATCAAAAAAATATATTTTCATTCAAAACCAATGAAGAAGTTTTAAAATATGTTGCCAAAAACAATGGCATGGTTGGTGTTATAGGGATTAATTGGATTTTTCAGCCCCCATTAGATTTACAGGAAACGGTAGATAATGTAAATGTATTAGGCGTTAAAGGATTAAATGAAAAAAATTACTTTTTCCCAACTCAAGATAATCTAGCCCAAGGTAAATATCCTGTGGCACGTCATTTGTACATCGTCAACTGTCAAGGATATTCTGGATTAGGAATGGGATTTGCATCATTCATCGGAGGTGAAAGAGGTCAGCGTATAATTTTAAAATCTGGTTTAGTACCTGAACGAATTCCAAGCAGAAAAATCGTAATACGTAATACAATTATAAAAAATAAAAATTAAATTGAAGAAAATGAACAAGTTTAAAATTTTCAGCTTAGCGTTAGTAATAACAACCATTGCCAAAGCACAAGATTTAGAGCCAGCAAAGAAAGCTATTGATGCTGAACAATTTGAAAAAGCAAAATCGTTATTGAAATCAGTTATTCAAGCGAAACCTTCCAACGGTAAAGCAGCATTTCTTTTAGGAACCATTTACTTAAAACAAAATATTTCCGATTCTGCTTCAATCTATTTTCAAAAAGGATTATCAGCATCTGAAGGTGCAAGATTAAATAATATTGGTCTTGGGCAATTAGATTTAGACGCTAATAATAAAACTGCAGCACAAGCAAAATTTGATTTGGTCATTAAAGAATTGAAAAAGAAAGACACCGAAGAATATGTGTATATCGCCCGAGCTTTTATGAATGCAGACAAACCTGATTATAAAAGTGCTATTGCTGTTTTAACAAAAGCCGCTACAGCTAATCCAAATGATGCTCAGGTACAACTCGCATTAGGTGATGCTTATTATGGAGATAAAAATCAAAATGATTCGTACAGAGCTTACTTGAATGCATTTCAATTTGATAACAGTTTAATTAGAGCCAAAATGCAATTGGGTGTTTTGTTAAAAGGCGCAAAAGCTTATACAGAAGCTGTAAAATCCTATGACGAAGTAATTTCAATCAATCAGAATTATGGACCAGTTTATCGCGAATTAGCGGAAACGTATTATTTATGGGCAAACAATGTTCCGAAAACTTATACTGAAAACATTCAAAAAGCGTTAAGTTTCTATGAAAAATACATGAGTTTAACTGACTATTCAATCAATTCACGTATGCGCCACGCTGACTTTTTAATCTTGGCAAAAGATTACAAAGCACTTGAATTGGAAGCAAATAAGATGAAAGAATTAGATGGAGTCAATCCGAGAATTCTTCGTTACTTAGGTTATTCAGCATATGAAAATGGAAATATCGATGGAGCTTTAGATGCTTTGCAAAAATTCACTTCTAATACATCTAACAAAATCATTCCTCGTGATTATTTGTATTTAGGTCAGGCCAAAATTAAAAAAGGAGCTAGTGTTGATGGGAAATCGGTTGAAGCAACACAATTAGCTTCTGGAATTGCAGATATTAAAAAAGCAGTTGAAATGGAACCACTAGCAGCTAATGAATTAAATGAAATTGGAAAAAAATTATACGACCAAAAAGCATTTGCCGCTGCAGCTGCAGTTTTTGAAGCTGCTGTAACTAATCCAAATTCAAAAAATTATTTGATTGACAATTTCTATCTTGGAAATTCACTTTATTATGACAACACCAGAAAAGATGTTGTAAAACCAGATCCAATTGCTTTGCAAAAAGCGGATACGGCTTTTGGAAATGTCATTACTGCGTCACCAACAACACAAGACGCTTATATATTTAGAGCGAGAACCAATAGATTGTTGGAAAATGACGAAATGATGGCTACATACTACCAACAATATTTAGATGTAGTGACAGCAAAAGGTGAAGAAGAAGTTACAAAAAACAAAGCTAAGTTTATTGAGTCATACAACAACATGGCTTCAACTTTTGCTAATACTGACAAAGCAAAAGCAAAAGAATTGCTAAATAAAACCTTAGCGCTTGACCCTGCTAATGCGTATGCGCTTGAAGCAATTAAATTATTGAAATAATTATATAATTTAACTAGTCCTAAAAAACCGCTCAAATTTTAAAGCGGTTTTTTTATTGTTTCGCATTTTCAAATTTTCAAATTGGCTCATTTTTAAATTGATTATCTTTACCGACTAGATTAAACAAAATGTTATCAAAAGAAACACAATTGGCCGTTGAAAAAGGAGAAATGCTTCCGCTGATGGAAGAATTCTATACAATTCAAGGCGAAGGATTTCATACTGGAACAGCAGCTTACTTCATTAGGATAGGAGGCTGTGATGTAGGATGCCATTGGTGTGATGTAAAAGAAAGTTGGAATTCCGAATTGCATCCACCAACTGAAACGGATATTATTGTTGCCAATGCAAAGAAATATGCTGATACCGTTGTAGTAACCGGTGGTGAGCCGTTAACTTGGGACATGACTTTGCTTACCCAAAAGTTAAAAGCCAATAATCTAAATGTACATATCGAAACCTCAGGGGCTTATCATGTAACTGGAAGTTGGGATTGGTTTTGTCTCTCACCAAAGAAAAATAAATTGCCGGTTGTTGATGCATATGAAATAGCCGATGAGTTAAAAATGATTATTTACAACAAGCACGATTTTACTTTTGCAGAAGAACAAGCTGCCAAAGTAAATCCTAATGCTATTCTTTTCCTTCAACCCGAATGGAGTAAAAAAGAAGAAATGACGCCACTCATTGTTGAATATGTAATGAAAAATCCAAAATGGAGAGTGTCTTTACAAACGCATAAATATTTGAATATTCCATAAATATTAAATTGAAAGCTTTGGTTTGAGTTTTTTATTTTACAAAGTCAATCTTGCCAAGTAATCAAAGTGTTCTCCTTCTAAAATTAATTCGCATTGTAAACCGTTCGCCTGAGCCGCATTTTGTAAAGTATTATAATCGATATATAGCCAAGGAAACGTTTCTTCAGTTTCTCCTTTATACGAAATAGTAAATGTCAATTCGCCATAATAATTGTCAGCCGGAACCAAATAACTTCCATCAGCATCTTTATCAAACATATAAATAATATCAGAACTGTCAATCAGAATTTGTCCATTCGGATTCAAAAGCGATTTCAGTTTCTGAAGATATATTGAGGTTTCTGAAAGTGTTCTGAAAATTCCAGTTCCGTTCATCAATAAAAGGATAGTGTCAAATTTTTGCTTCGCTAGTCCCCTTTCGCATGTGTAAGTTGAAACTTCTAAAATATTTTGAACTCGGGCATTTTTCAAACCACGCAATTCACAAGCTTTAATAGCATTTTCAGAAATATCAATAGCTGTAACTACAAATCCTTTTTCCTGCAAATACAAACTATGACTTCCCGCACCACAGCCAACATCGAGAACTTTCCCTTTGCAAAGTTGTAAAGCTTTCTTTTCGAGCTTTGGCATTTCATTAAAACTTCTAAAAAGATATTCCACACTCATTTCATCCGCTTCTGAAATATTGGTTTCAGTCACCAAATCCTCAGGAGAATTATTAGTTTGAAAATCAAGGATGGCTTTACCAAAAAGGTCTTTCATTTATTCTGAATTTATTTCAGAATCTTTTTTTTAGATTCTATTTTTTGTTATTTGGTTATTCGTTTTATGTAATTTTGCTCTATGAGTCTCAAGCCATCATTAAACGAAATTCAAAAGTTAGCCAAAGATAAGCATATCGAAAACAAAAAGTATTTTGATAAGCTCAAAAAGAAAGCGCCCAAAAATCTCGATTATGTGATGCAGGAATTACACGATTCCGAATTCAAACGAACCGATTGTTTGAACTGCGCTAATTGCTGTAAAACAACCGGACCGTTATTTACTTCAGCTGATATTGAACGGATTTCAAAACACCTGAAACAAAAACCACAGCAATTCATAGACCAATATCTTCGCATAGATGAAGATAAGGATTATGTGCTGCAAACCGTTCCATGTACGTTTTTAGATAACGATAATTATTGTATGATTTATGATGTTAGACCAAAAGCTTGTCGCGAATTTCCACACACTGATAGAAAAAAATTCCAGCAGATTTCTGATTTGACGTTGAAGAATGTCGCCATTTGTCCGGCTGCATATAATATTGTGGAAGAAATGAAGAAAAAATTACCTTTATAACATGAAAATATATAAATCAAAAGTTGATTGGTGGTTGGGATTAGTTTTAGTTTATCCAATATTTAGAAGTTTTGCGTCAATCATTGAAGGAGAATGGATAGGTTACATTGGTATTGTACTTTGCCTGCTGTTTATTGTTTTTATTTCTAAATCTACCAGATACATCATTTCAGAAAATCATTTGATTGTTAAATGCATGTTTATTGTAAATGATAAAATTGAAATCTCAAAAATAAGAAAAATAGAAAAAACGAATAGCATTTTGAGCTCGCCAGCATTGTCATTGGACAGAATTGCAATTAAGTTCAATAAATATGATGAAGTTTATATTTCTCCAAAAGAAAGTCAAGCGTTTATTGATGAACTTTTAAAAATTAATCCGGAAATTGAATCTACCATTTAGTTATAGATCAAATATTTCTTCCGCATCACCTTAAATTCTCTCAATCCCTTTTCCCATGATTTTCGAATGTCAACATCCGATGTTCCGTCTTCTATTTGTTGCTGTAACTTTTTGGTTCCAGCTAATTTAGTAAAGAAAGGATTAAAGAATTTGGTTTTGTCGGAAGTTTCATTATAAGCTTTTATAATCCATTTTAGCTCTAGCTTGCTTACTTTAGATGCTTTAGTCAAATCTTCACCATAACACAATTGATTTTTATAAAGTGGTTCTTTAGCACCGAAATTTGGAATAGGAGTAAAACTAAATTCGCTTTTCGGAAGAAACGGCGAACCGTAAATCTGGAATTGTTTTTCGGTACCACGGCCCACGCTCACATTCGTACCTTCAAACAAACACAAACTCGCATAAAGATTAATCGCTTGATCATTTGGCAAATTCGGCGAAGGTTTCATAGGAAGGCTATAAAACATATCATGTTTATAATTCAAACACGGAATTACGATCAGTTTGCATTTTGCTTCGTTTTTCAACCATTTTTCACCATTAATCATTTGGGCATATTCGCCAATGGTCATACCATGCAATATCGGAATTGGATGCATGCCTACAAAACTCGTGAATTCTTTTTCAAGAATTGGCCCATCAACAATACTTCCATTTGGATTCGGGCGGTCTAAAACTATAAGCTGAATATTGTTTTCAGCACAGGACTCCATAACATAATGAAGCGAAGAAATAAAAGTGTAAAATCGAGCGCCAACATCCTGCAAATCAAAAACTAAAATGTCAATACCAGTTAGTTGTTCGGGTTTTGGTTTTTTGTTATCGCCATAAAGAGAAATAATAGGTAATCCTGTTTTGGTATCTTTTCCATCAACAACATGTTCGCCGGCATCAGCTGTGCCTCGGAATCCATGTTCGGGGGCAAATATTTTTTGAACGTTAATCTTTTTAGCTAGTAGAAAATCCACAATATTTAAATTTACTTGCGTTTCTTCAGAAGAGTAGTAGTTTAAAACGCCAGTTTGATTGGTCACAATACCAACTTTTTTATCTTTTAATAAAGGAAGATAAGCACTATAATTCTCAGCCCCAGTTTGTATTCCTGAAGTTGTATTCTCAGCAATGGCTTCTTTTTCCTTTTCCCTTTTCCCTTCTCCCTTCTGCGAAGCTCCACAAGAAACTATTAGTAAAACCGAGAATAAAACTGTATTTTTGAACACCAAATTTGAAATCATACCATTGAAATTAGAATATTTTATAGCAAAACGACTTATTATTGCTAAAGACCATAAAAGTAGTATTTCTGCGCCAATAATAAAAATTGCCATCACTGCCATTGCAATCGGAATGATTATGATGATTATTTCCATCGCAACCGGAATTGGGTTGCAACAAAAAATACGCCAGAAAGTTTCTGCTTTTAACGGACATATTATCATTTCGGGTTACAACGACAATAATTCGGATGTTAGTACACGGCCGATTTCCATTTACCAAAATTTTTACCCAAACTTCAAAACCGTTGATGGAATTCAACACATTCAAGCCTTTGCCACCAAAGGTGGAATGATTAGAACAGAATCTGCTTTTGAAGGAATAATCTTCAAAGGCGTTGGTAAAGAATATCAAACCGATAATCTGAAAGAATATTTAGTAGAAGGAAGACTGCCTAACTTCAAAACCAATCTTAACGAAGAAACATTGATTTCGCAATATTTATGCAATCGATTAGGATTAAAACTTGGGGATAAGTTCGTAACCTATTTTATGAAAGAAGATAGCGAAGGATATAATCTACGAAATTTTAAAATAGTCGGAATATACAATTCAGGTTTCCAGGAATTTGATGCTAATTATGTGATTGGAGATATTCGTCATGTGCAACGAATAAACAAATGGAAGCCCGGCCAAATAGGTTCTTTCGAAGTCTTTGTAGACGATTTTACCCAAATAGAAAGCAAAGGACAGCAGATTTATCAGGAAACATCATCAGGGCTCGATTCCCAAACCATAGTGGAGAAATTCTTTTACATTTTCGAATGGCTAAAACTTTTTGACTTCAATATCCTTGTTATCCTCATTGTTATGATTGCCGTTTCTACTATAAATATGGTAGTCGCACTTTTGGTGTTAATTCTCGAAAGAACCCAAATGATTGGAATTCTAAAATCACTAGGTGCAAACAATTGGTTAATTAGAAAAATATTTCTCTACAACGCCGCTTACTTAATTGGCCGTGGATTGCTTTGGGGAAATAGCATCGGTATCGGTTTGTTGCTTCTCCAAAAATACTTCGGCATCATCAAACTTAATCCCGAAAGTTATTATGTCAACGTAGCGCCGGTCGACATCAACCTGTTTTATATTTTGTTGCTCAATATCGGAACTGTTGCTATCTGCCTATTGGTCTTACTTATTCCGTCGTTTATCATTACTAAAATTACACCTTCCAAATCCATTCGTTTCGAGTAGTCGAAGCACAATGTCTATGGTTATCAGGACGTGTTGTCCCGCTATCCGTTGTATCTTTTTAGTTTGTCATGCTGAGCCTGTCGAAGCA
>NZ_JBMOGQ010000050.1:0-15350 GCF_049318325.1 Flavobacterium sp.
TTCTTAGGCCTGAAATTAGAGTTACCGAAGGTCCAATTGCTTACTTTAACAATATTACAGTTGTTGGAAATGACAAAACCAACGATAGAGTAATTTATAGAGAACTAAGAACACAACCAGGCCAAAAATATAGTAAAGATGACTTGGTTAGAACTATTCGTGAGATTGGGCAATTAGGATTCTTTGATCCTGAAGCAATTGACCCTAAATTCAAAAACGTAGACCCCGCAGCAGGAACAGTTGATATTGAATATAATGTTGTAGAAAAGGGTTCTAGCCAAATTGAACTTCAAGGAGGTTATGGCGGTGGTGGATTCATAGGTACTTTAGGACTATCTTTTAATAATTTCTCAGCTAGAAATTTGTTCAAAAAAGAGGCATACAAACCTTTACCAATGGGTGACGGACAAAAAGTATCTTTACGTTTACAAGCTAGTGCGTTTTTTCAAACGTACAGTTTATCCTTTTCTGAGCCTTGGCTCGGCGGGAAAAAACCACTACAGTTTTCAAGTTCCATATCACATAGCAAGCAGTTTCTTTTTTCAGGAAATTCAAGAGATGTAGATAGAAATAAAAGTTTTAATATAACTTCTTTGTCTATGGGAATTGCGAAAAGACTTACAATTCCTGATGATTTCTTTGTATTTTCAAGTAGTGTAAGTTTTCAATTTTATGATTTAAATAATTATAATACAGGATTATTTACTTTTGGAGATGGCTCATCAAGAAACTTAGCATATACTATTGGCTTAAGTAGAAATAATAAAGGGGTTAATCCTATTTTTCCAACATCTGGTTCCGAATTTAGTATTTCAGCCAAATTCACCCTTCCTTATTCATTATATAATGGAATTGATTATGCTGATTTAGAAAATCAAAAAGAGTATAAACTTACTTATGTAGAAAATTCAGGCATAAATACTGTCCCAACTGCAAATGGAACCCTTCCTGCTGTTGGTGATTATTTACAAGAAACCACTACTGGATCAGGAATTTATCAAACTGTTGGAACCGATTATACACAAGCAACAGCTGACAGATCAAAAGTAGACCAAGAAAGATTTAATTGGTTAGAATATTACAAACTAAAATTTAAAGCGGATTGGTATACTAGATTAGCAGGGTCACAATCAAAAGCATTGGTTTTAAGAGCATTAGGGGAATTTGGTTATTTAGGCGCTTATAATAGCAGTAGAGGTTTGGTTCCATTTGAGAGATTCTTCGTTGGTGGAGATGGTTTAGCTAACTTTGCACTTGACGGAAGAGAGATAATACAATTAAGAGGATATCCTAATCAATCATTATCCTCATCAGACGGGGCAACAGTTTATAATAAATTCTCATTAGAACTACGATATCCATTAACATTAAAAGCGGCTGCATCAATTTATGCGCTGACTTTCTTAGAAGCAGGGGCATCTTTTGACACATTCAAAGAATACAATCCTTTTGTACTTCAACGTTCTGCCGGATTTGGATTGAGAGTATTTATGCCTGCATTTGGATTGTTAGGAATTGACTTTGCTCATGGATTTGATGCAATCCCAGGATTCACAAATCCTAATGGTTGGGAAACACATTTTATAATTGGTCAACAATTTTAATTATATTTGGTACAATATTTCTAAATCAAATTAAGAATGAAAAAATATATTTTAATATCAATTCTATTTTTATCAGCTGTCTTTCAGTCAAATGCACAATCTAAAGGTGTTAAAATTGGCTATATAGATATGGAATATATTCTGCAAAATGTTCCTGATTACAGTGAAGCAAAGAATCAATTAGAACAAAAAGCACAAAAATGGAAACAAGATATTGAAGCTAAAAAAATTGAAATTGCTAAATTGAAAGATGCTTTAAAAACCGAAAGAGCATTATTAACCAAAGAATTAATTGATGAACGTGAGGAGGAAATAAAATTTCAAGAAAATGAACTTTTAGATTTTCAACAGAAAAAGTTTGGTCCAAACGGTGATTTAATTACTCAAAAAGCAGTTTTAGTAAAACCAATTCAGGATCAAGTTTTTACTGCTGTTCAAGATATTGCTGAAGCTAAAAAATATGACTTTGTTTTTGATAAGGCTTCCGATCTAACCATGCTTTTTTCTGCAAAAAGATATGACATTAGCGACCAAGTAATCAGAGTTATTACCAGAGCTGAGAAAAGAGAACAAATGAGTG
Organism: Flavobacterium sp.; assembly: GCF_049318325.1. Classification (GTDB taxonomy): domain Bacteria; phylum Bacteroidota; class Bacteroidia; order Flavobacteriales; family Flavobacteriaceae; genus Flavobacterium. The sequence goes on from NZ_JBMOGQ010000050.1 coordinate 2,185, forward strand.
CTAAACAAGTAAAGCAACAAGAAGCAAAAGAGGCCCTTGAAGATGCTGCTCTTGATGCAAACCCATCTTTAGAAGCACGTAAAAAAGCTTTAGAAGACAAAAAGAAAGCCAGAGAACAACTAGTAGCTGATCGTAAAGCCGCTGCTGAAGCTAAAAAAGCTGAGCAAGAAGCAAAAAGAGCTGAATTACTTGCTGCCAAAAACGCCAAAAAAACTGGTGTAACAGGTACAGATCAACCAAGTGATATTGAAACAACAACTCCATCAGAAAACAATAAAGTAGCTGATTCAACAGTAATAGATGCCAAAGCATCTAAAGCTGCTGCCAGGGTTAAACTAATAGAAGATAGAAAAGCAGCTGCAGAAGCTAAGAAAGCTGAACAAGAAGCAAAAAGAGCAGAATTACTTGCTGCCAAGAACGCTAAAAAAAATGGCACGGTTACTGCTAAAGACAAAGTCGCTGACGAGGAAATAACACCAACAACTGAAGAAAACAAAGCTGCTGATTCAACAGCGGTTGATCCAAAAATAGCCAAAGCCGCTGCAAGAGCTAAACTATTAGAAGACAGTAAAAAAGCTTTAGAAGACAAAAAGAAAAAAATATTAGAAGATAGAGAAGCTGCAAAAAAAGCTAAAGAAGACGCAAAAAAGAAACCATAAACAAAATAAAAATAATAACAATAATTAATTAATACTTTTTAAAATGAAACGATTGAAATCATTACTACTAGCTACTGTGTTGTGTTTAGGAACTAGTTATACCATCAATGCACAAGCTAAAACTGCACATGTAGATGTAAATGAACTAATTTCTAAAATGCCGGCAATGCTTGATGCTCAAAAACAATTAGAAAAATTGAGTGGAACTTACGATGCTGAATACAAAACGATGGCAGAGGAGTATCAAAACAAAATTAAAAAATACGACCAAGAAGCTTCAACTGTTGGAGATGCTGTTAATGCAACACGTCAAACAGAAGTTCAAGATTTGGTAAAACGTATTACGGATTACAGAGACAATGCTCAAAAAGAATTACAAAAGAAAGAGGCTGATATGGTTAAACCATTAATGGATAAAATCAAAGCTTCGATTGCAAAAGTTGGAAAAGCTAAAGGATACCAATATGTTTTAAACCTTGCTGATTTACTTTTGGCAGATGGTCCAGATTTAACAGCTGATGTTAAAAAAGATTTAGGGTTTTAATATAAATTCACAATACAATTTAAAACTGCTCACTCGAAGTTTCGGGATTTGAGCAGTTTTTTTTTACTTTTGTTTCTATGGAAAAGAACAATCCAATAGGGCTTTTTGATTCGGGAATTGGTGGCACATCTATTTGGTCAGCAATACACGATTTGCTTCCAAATGAAAATACCATTTATCTTGCTGACAGCAAAAATGCACCTTATGGACAGAAATCAAAAGAAGAAATTATCCAATTGTGTATTAAGAATACCGAGTTTCTTTTGAAACATAATTGTAAAATCATTGTGGTGCATGTAATACAGCAACAACCAAAGCCATTAAAGAATTACGTGCAAAATATAATGTGCCTTTCATTGGTATAGAACCTGCAATAAAACCAGCAGCCTTAAATTCTCAAAATAATGTTATTGGAATTTTAGCTACTCAAGGGACATTAAACAGTGAGTTGTTTCATCAAACGGCTGAGAAATTTCATGATACAAAAATCATTGAACAAATCGGACATGGATTAGTTCCACTAATTGAAAATGGGGAAATAAATTCTAAAGAAATGAATCAGTTACTTCACGTTTATTTAAAACCAATGATAGCCGCCAACATTGATTATTTGGTATTAGGCTGCAGTCATTATCCCTATTTGATTCCACAGATAAAAAAAATACTCCCAAAAGACATTAAAATAATTGATTCAGGCGAAGCTGTGGCTCGACAAACAAAAAATGTTTTGTTTGAAAGAAATGAGTTAAATGATCAAAAGAATAAGGCAAAGGCAATCTTCTATTCTAATGCAGACCCAAAAGTATTAAATGATATTTTAAATAATAAATACGAAGTAATTACTAAAGATTTTTAGACACAACATTTGTAAATTATTTATGCCATTTTCCTACTGTCCGCGCTTCATGGTAGCTTGCTCCCATCAGGAATTGACTCAAACTGATAGCTTTCTTTAATCATCATTCTTAAACCAACCGGAATACATCACGTAATTATTGGAAATCCGTTCTATTTCTCCTGCAAAATCTGATTGATCAATGTCTTTTACTTTTTTTGCTGGAACACCAGCATAAATTGTTCCCGATTTGACTATGGTGTTTTGAGTAACCACAGCACCAGCTGCAATGATAGAATTGCTTTCAACCACACAATTATCCATAACAATGGCTCCCATTCCGATTAATACATTGTCATGAATTTTGCAACCATGAACAATAGCATTATGTCCAATAGAAACATTGTTACCAATTTCCGTTGGATGTTTTTGATAGGTACAGTGAATAATGGCTCCGTCCTGAATATTTACCTTGTCTCCTATTTTGATATAATGAACATCGCCACGAATAACAGCATTAAACCAAACACTACACGATTTTCCTAATACAACATCACCAACAATAGTTGCGTTTTCAGCAACATAACAGTCTTGAGGAATTTGAGGATGTTTACCGTTTACTGATTTTATTACCATAAAAAAATTGTCCCGATAAAATCGGGACATCTATTTGAATTAATTAATAGCAGGACAATTACAGTGGTATTTTTCTGGTTTACAGAATAAATTCATCCCTAAAGTTATTTGATGAAATCCAGCATTGTCAAATTTCACATCTCCAATTATTTGTGAATAAGTATACGAAAACACATAATTTTTAAAATTAATCCCAACTATTGGTGTTACATATTGTAGTTTTTGATCTGCAACTCCATTACCTTGAACATATTGAGCACCGTCAAGACTTCTTCTATATGATAATCCACCCCATAATCGGCCAAAATCTAAATCTCTGTATGCTTTAATGTTTAAATCTACTGTTTTTTCTTGTGTTAAGGTAACCAATTGAAACATAAAAGAGGGCTCCCATAGAATTTGTTCAGCATCACCAAAAGTATATCCGGCATTTAAAATAAACCTTCTCAAATTTACCGGTTCGCTATCAGTATATAACTTTCTTTCACTGGCCAATGCATTTTTAACTGTTGCATGAACATAGAAATCGAGAAAATTATAAGATACACCAATGTCCATATTAAAATAAGTTGACCTTTGCACTATTGTCCCGTCTATGACTGGATCATAACCTGGGTTATTAATTAAAAAATCTGTTTCATCCAAACTGCTTTGAATAAAACCAACACTCATACCAAAAGATAATTGATTTAAATCAACATTATCTCGTGAAAACATAATATGATGCGCATAGGTCAATTTCATCCCTCTTTGAGAATGATAACCGTTTTTATCATTGAAAACAATAATACCTCCACCTGATCTTTCACCTAAAGCCCCATTGAAACTCAAAGTTTGTAATGCCGGAGCGTCTTTTTGTCCGAACCATTGTTGTCTTCCAGTAAGTCTTAGCTTTGCGCAATTAGCAGCTCCGGCCATTGAAGGATGAAGCAAATAGTAATTATCAGATAAATAATCTGAATAAACTGGTAATCCCTCTTGTGAATAGGAAAACTGCGCAACTATTAGTAGGACTAATAAATAAATCTTTCTAAAATTCATCGTTAATTATATATATTAATGAGAAATGGGCTCTAAATGTTATAATACTATATTTATAAATGCTAAATTTTTATTCAGTTATGCCGTGTTTACTGATTTTATAACTGATTTTGCATATAAATTATACACGGACTTCAAATATATAAATTTTTGTAATATGTTTTCTATATAGTACAACATTATTAAAATAACATTACTCCTATTTGCTATTGATAAAAGAATAACAAATAAAATTTACAATTTCTAATGTCCCGCAATATGTTAATTAATTGTTTAATTGTCCAAATATAAGTATTCACAGAAAATAACTTTGTTAAATTTGCAGAAAAATATACCTTCTCTATGAAAATCAATATAAAAGAAACACAAAATCCAACAATTTTAAAATTTGAATTTCCTGAATTTATAACTCAAAATGAGAGCTTTGAATTCAAAAATATTGATGAAGCCAAAAATTCCCCTTTAGCACAACAACTGTTTTATCTTCCATTCGTAAAAACTGTTTATATCTCTGGAAATTTTATTGGCATCGAGAGATTTAATATAGTGGAATGGTCAGATGTTCAAGACGCTGTTGCAGAACAAATTGAAAATTTTGTAAATAATGGTGGAGTGATTGTGTTGCCAAATGAAAATCCAACAAAAAAACAACCCATATCTGTTTATGGTGAAACCACGCCAAACCCAGCTTCGTTAAAATTTGTAGTCAATAAAGCATTGACCAAAACAGCTGCCGAATTCAAAAACATAGATGAAGCTAAACCATCGCCTTTGGCTCAGGAATTATTCAAGTTTCACTATGTAAAAGAAATTTTTATTGCTGAAAATTATATTTCAATTACCAAATATGATAGCATTTCTTGGGATGAAATTACTTTAGAATTACGGACATTCATCAAACAATTTATCGAAAATGGTGGAAATGTTATTGATGAAATCCAAATTGAAAACACCGAAAAACAAGAAAAACAACAAATCAAAAACTTCGATAATCTTGATACAACATCGCAGCAAATCATCAATATACTCGAAGAATATGTTAAACCTGCAGTTGCTGCAGATGGAGGGAATATCCTTTTTGATTCGTATAACGAAACTGAAAAGCGAGTAAAAGTAGTGCTTCAAGGTGCATGCAATGGTTGCCCTTCTTCTACATTTACCTTAAAAAGCGGAATAGAAAATATGTTGAAAGACATGCTCAACGATAAGGACATAGTGGTCGAAGCATTGAATGGATAAGCATAATTCAAAATAAAAAACTAACTTTAAGCGTCCAAAAATGGACGCTTTTTTTATGTCTAAAATGAACGAACTACATCTCGAAACCAGTCCATATTTATTACAGCACGCCAACAATCCCATACATTGGAAAGCTTGGAATGCAAACACTTTGGAATTGGCCAAAAATCAAAACAAGCTAATCATTATCAGTATTGGTTATTCAGCTTGCCATTGGTGCCACGTTATGGAACACGAAAGTTTTGAAGACAATGAAGTGGCTTCGACTATGAATGCAAATTTTATTAGTATCAAAATTGACCGCGAAGAACGCCCCGATATTGATGCAGTATATATGAAAGCGGTTCAAATAATGACTGGTCACGGAGGCTGGCCAATGAATGTGGTAACCTTACCTGATGGAAGACCTATTTGGGGCGGAACGTATTTCAGAAAAAACGACTGGATAAATTCACTGGAACGACTTCAGGAAATTTATACCGATCAACCACAAACTATTTTAGATTATGCGGAAAAACTATATGAAGGCTTGCAATCGGTAAGCATTATTTCAAAAAATGATTCTGAAAATAGTTTTAATTTTGAAATCATTGATTCTTTAGTTTCCAAATGGCAGAAAAGTTTCGATTGGGATTTTGGTGGAATGGCGCGTGCACCTAAATTTATGATGCCAACAAATTATGAATTTCTATTGCGGTTTGGTTATCAAACTAAAAACCAAACTTTATTGGATTTTGTGAATCTGACTTTGACCAAAATGGCTTATGGCGGATTGTTTGACACTATTGATGGTGGATTCTCACGCTATTCGGTGGATTTGAAATGGCACGTTCCCCATTTTGAAAAAATGCTTTATGATAACGGGCAATTGGTTTCCCTTTATGCGAATGCATATAAACTAACCGGAAATAATTTATACAAAGAAGTCATCGAAAAGACATTACATTTTGTTGAAAAAGAATGGCTTAACATAGAAGGAAGTTTTTATTCTGCTTTTGACGCCGATAGTCTGAATGCTGATAATCAACTCGAAGAAGGTGCTTTTTATGTTTGGACGAAACCCGAATTACAAAGGTTGCTTCAAGAAGATTTTGATTTGTTTTCCGTAATTTTTAATGTGAATGCATTTGGGTTTTGGGAACATGAAAATTATGTTTTAATCCAAAATCAATCGTTGGAGGAAATTGCAAAACTGGAAAATATTTCTTTAGAAACGTTGATACTAAAGAAGAAATACTGGGAACAGATTCTATATACCGAAAGAGAAAAACGCAGCAAACCGCGATTGGATGATAAATGTTTAACATCATGGAATGCTATTATGCTCAAAGGTTATGTAGAAGCTTATAAAGCCACTGGAAATCAAAATTATTTAAATATCGCTTTGCGAAATGCTGATTATATTATCAAAAATTGCTGGACTCCCGAAGGAAATTTAAAACACAGTTACAAAGATGGAACTCGAGGCGGAGCCAAACAGAGCGAAGCTAAAGCAACTATTAACGGTTTTCTCGAAGATTATGCTCATGTGATTCAAGCATTTATTTCTTTATACGAAGTCACATTCGATGAAAATTGCTTGCAAAATGCCAAGCAATTAACCGATTATACTTTTGATAATTTTTATGATGAGAAAGCCCAATTTTTCTCATTTACTTCTTATCAGGACGACCCTTTAATCACAAATCTCTTTGAAGTGGAAGACAATGTTATTCCGGCATCTAATTCGGTAATGGCTGAGGCATTATTTAAGTTGAGTATTTATTTTGAAAATAGTTATTACGAAAAAATTTGTCGTCAAATGGTTCAAAATATTGTTCCTACAGTTGATTATCCTTCTGCATTTTCCAATTGGCTTAATGTGCTTTTGCATTTTTCAGAACACAATAAAGAATTGGCCATTTGTGGAATTAATGCAATAGAATATCTTGAGAAACTAAATAAAAACTATTTTCCTAACATAATAATTGCCGGAAATGTTTCCGTGTCAAAACTTCCATTTTTGGAAAATCGTTTTTCGGATAAGGAAACATTATTTTATTTATGCCAAAATAAAACTTGTGACATACCAACTTCTGATTTTAAAAAAATTATAAAGGAAATTCCAGCAAAAATTTAAAAAAAGGGAATAAGTTCGTTTGAAGAAGATGCTTCTGAACATGCTGAAGAAATATGATCAAGAAAACAAGATTTGCTAAAATCTGCAAATGAAAATGGCGATTAATTTTTAAAATTACTATTTTTACCAAAATAATTTTTCCTCAATATTGGGGATTTTTTTCAAAAAATGGAAAAAAGAGAACTCCACTATATTAATACCTATGCCGAATATATTGATCAATTTATCAAACTTTTAATTGATTATTCGCCGAAATTAATTTCGGCATTGTTTATTTTGATCATCGGACTTTATGCTATTCGACTTATCAATCGTTTGGTAAGAAAGATAATGTTTAGAAGAGGATTAGACGCTACATTATCAGTTTTTTTAGCCGATAGTTTACTTTGGACAATGCGCTTTTTGCTTTTCGTAACCTTTATCTCTAAACTAGGAATTGAAACTTCTTCTTTTGTTGCTATTCTTGGAGCAATAGGCTTAGCTGTTGGTTTATCATTACAAGGTTCGTTATCTAATTTTGCTGGTGGCGTGTTGATTATTCTATTCAAGCCATTCAAAGTGGGTGATGCTATAGAAGCGCAAGGTGTAGCTGGAACAGTTTGCGAAATTCAGATTTTTGTAACCAAATTAGTTACTGGAAACAATCAAACTATTTTTGTGCCTAACGGAATTCTATCAAACGGAGTTATCACGAATTTTTCGTTGGGTAAAAACAGAAGGGCTAACTTGCTTTTTAATATTTCTTATGATACCAATATAAAAACCGCTAAAGAAATTGTGATGCAGGTTTTAGAAAACAATCCAAATGTCCTTAAAACTCCGGCTCCAACAGTTGTAGTTAATCTTCTAACAGATGCTGCTATTCAATTAGCCATTCGCCCGTGGTCAAAAAACGATGATTATGGGGATATGTGTTCCGATGTTTTAGAAGAATGCAAAGAAGCATTTGATGCTGCTGGAATTATTATTCAACCTTTTGTGAAAGAAAGTTCGAAGAATTAATTTTATTTCGAAATCAAAAAATCCTTGAGATAAAACGGCTCAAAATACGCTACATCTTCAAAATCATTCTTGGTAAATTTTTCATAACTCAGCGCACTCATTTCGTTTGCAGAAGGGAAAACTATTTCGGGAAGAAAATAAAAATTAGTTGCAGTTAAAACCGTTTTGCATTTTTCCTGACAATCACCAATAAAATAAATAGTGTCGGTTATCTCAGCATAACTATTTTCAGTAAGGATTTCTGCCTGTACTTCCTTTATTTTGGAATAACTTTTATCAAAAATGGCACTATAAACTTCCATTCTTCTTGCATCTAGCATAGGTACAATCAAGCCATCTTCAACAACAACTTTTTTAGCTAAAACTTGCAAGGTGTCAACAGAAATTAACGGAATTCCAAGTGCATAACACAAGCCTTTAGCAGTAGAAACACCTATGCGTAAACCGGTATATGAACCAGGCCCTTTGCTTACGGCAATACCATTCAAATCATTAACGCCAATTCCTGTTTCTTTTATAATTTCTTCAATAAATACATGTAGTTTTTCGGCATGCGAATATCCTTGCTCTGCAATCTCTTTGCATAAAATAGTTTCCCCATTTTTAGCCAAAGACACCGAACAGTTTTTGGTTGCCGTTTCTATATTTAGAATGTACATTAGATTATTAGTTGTGGGTTTGTCGAAACTCTACTCACGAAACTCGAAACTTATGTTTATTTTTTTTCTTTATCAGAATCTTTTGCCAAAGTAACTTTATCGCCAGAATTCAGGTCTTTCGTAACGGTTGTATACGGACCAACTATGACTAAATCGCCTTTATTCAAACCAGAAATAATCTCAATATTGGTGTCGTCTTGAATACCTGTTTTTACAATTCTAATTTTGGCTTTATTCCCCACTTTTACAAAAACACATTCAAATTTTTTATCATTTTTGGTGGTAACTTTTTTGTCCTCACCTTCGTCTTTTATCTCATAGCTTTTGGTTGCTGTAGTATCTGATTTTATTACAACAGCACTAATTGGAACTCCTATAACTTTCTCTTTTCGTTCAGTAATAATATCCACAGTAGCGGTCATTCCTGGTCTAAAAGGCGAATAAGTTGCAGGTTTCCCTTCTAATAAATCTTGGTAGGATTCTTTTAAAATTCTAACTTTTACTTTAAAATTGGTTACCTGATCAGCCGTTGTTGCTGCACTGGCAGAATTGGAAATGCTCGTGACTATCCCTTTGAATTCCTTTTTTAAATAGGCGTCAACTTGTATTTTGGTACTGTCGCCAATGTTGATTTTTACAATGTCATTTTCATTCACATCTACTTCAACTTCCATATTGTTCAAATTGGCAACTCTCAATAGTTCGGTTCCTGCCATTTGCTGTGTTCCTAAAACACGCTCGCCCAATTCAACATCAAGCGAAGAAATCGTTCCATCAGCTGGCGCATAAATAGTTGTTCTGCCAAGGTTGTCTTTTGCCTCTTTTACTGTGGCATTAGCGCTTTGCACATTATAATAAGCCGATTCTTTGTTGGCTTTCGCGCCTTCAAAAGCGGCAATAGCTTTGTCCCAGTCTGATCTTGAAATTATTCCTTTATCAAATAATGTCTTACTTCTATCATAGCTTGCTTTGGCTTCTTTAAAAGTGGCATCCGCTTGACTCAGACCTGCTTTGGTTCCTGATAAATTAGATACGGTTCTGTTATAACCTGAAGTATATAAATCGGGATTTATTTTAACCAATAAATCTCCTTTTTTTACTACTTGCCCTTCTTTTACTGGCAAAGCAATAATTTCTCCTGAGACTTCCGAAGATATTTTTACTTCGATTTCAGGTTGGATTTTCCCAGTTGCTGAAACGGTTTCAATGATTGTTATTTCGTCAACTTTGGAAGTTTCAACCTGTTTTGAATCATCATTACCACCAATAATTCCTTTTGATTTTAAAGTAACAAGCACTATAATTAATGTGACAACAACCCCAACTAGTATATAAATTTTCTTTTTTGACATGATTTATTGTTTTTGAATGATTGGTATTCCAAAATAAAATTCAACTATTTTCATTTTAAAGAGCGCATCGTATTTGGCTCTAACAACATCTGATTGTGCATTAATAAATAAGGTTTGTGATTGATTATAATCAAAAGCATTCATCATCCCAACCTCATATTTTTCTTTTGCATAGTTGAAAGCTTCTTTTCTAGCTTCCATTGTGGTTAACGAAGATTCATAGGTGTTCAACGCTGCTTTAGCATCGGTAATGGATTGATAAACATTTGTCTCTAAATCTAATTTTGCTTGTTTCAGGGCGTTATTATTTCTTTCAAAAGAAATTTTACTTCGTTCTACATTTCCTCTAGCTGAAAAACCATTAAATACCGGAATTGTAAGTTGCAACCCAAAATTGTGACCTTTGTTATCACTAAACTGATCTAAAAGTGGAGCGGCTTTACTAAAAATTGGTAAAAAATTTTGCTGTAACACATTTTGTCCAGTTCCTTCTACTTGTGCAATTACTGAAAAAGGATTGGCCGTATTTGGAGTAAATCCTGTAACTCTTTCGGAATAACTAGCTCTTGTACTGAAACTATAAAATCCAGTAATACTTGGTTGTAATGCCCCTTTTGCAATTTTTATGTCTCTTGAAGCTAAGTCTAAATTGGCTTGGGCTATTTTAATTTCTACTCTTGTTTCGTTTGCTTTTTGAACAATGGCTTCGGGAGTTTGAGCTAATACGGGGCTAATTTTAAAATCTACATCTGTATCGACAGTATCAAAATTTTCAAAATCCTCAAGGGTTAATAATTGTGCCAAACTTAATCTTGAAAGAAATAACGTGTTCTCTGCCACAATAACTCTTTGCTTATCTGAGGCTACTGTTGCTTTCATGTCCAACAAATCGCCTCTTGGAACCATTCCGGCATCGACCAATTCTTGAGAGCGAATGAGTTGTTTTTCATCATTAGCTAATTGGTTTTGTTGCACTTTTAGATTTTCTTTATTAAAAAGAATCTCTAAATATAAATTAGCTATGTTTAACGAAATATCATCTTGCATTTTAGACAATTGATATAATGAAGCAGTTTGTGCCAATTTAGCTCTACGTAAACGATTTTGATTTTGCAAACCGTTATAAATGTTAATACTTGAATTTAAACTTGCAGAAGTAAATTGAATTGTTTGGTTTTCCAGAAGACCTGTTGTAATGTTTTGGTTTAAACCAATATTCCAGGAATGAGATCCGCCTGCATTTAGATTAGGCAAGAAGTTACCGACTGCTAATTTTTTATCAATATCCGCTAATTTGTTATCTAGTTCAGATTGTTTAATAGATATGTTGTTTTTTAATGCATACTCAACACATTCTTGAAGTGTCCATTTTTTTACTTGAGCATTTGAAGAAAATCCAAAAGTCAAAATAATAAGGAGTGCTATTTTACGTAAGCTATAATTCATAATAAAGGCGGATTGCAATCAGCAATTTATATTGTTAACAAAGATATGATTTGTCTTTCAAATAACTATTTATAGACGTACAAATTTAGACTTGTCTTTTTTAATAATGTTACACTATTTTCCGTTTTTTACTTATATTTTTGCCAAAAAAATAATTGCAATCATGACAAGAATTAAAGTAACACTTTTCATAATTTTCATTTCCATCTTTTTCAACAGTTGTTCTACTACTCAAAAAATCGAAGCCCTAAAACCGCTGCCATCAAATGACGCACCTATGGTTTTTAAAACCAAAACATCATTTGTCAATATGCCTTTGGAAATTAGTTTGAAAGAAATTGAGAACCAATTGAACAAAACTTTAGCTGGCGAAATTTACAACGATTCAAATTTGGAAGATGACAAAACAGAAATGAAGATTACTAAAACTGCTCCAATTAGATTAATTGAAAAAGATGGTAAAATTCAAACTATTTTGCCTTTAAAAATTTGGTCAAAATTTAAATACGGCACCGACTTTATGGGGTTGAATGATACTAAAGAAATCAATCTGAACGGAACTATTACGATGACAAGTGACGTAAAATTATCTAACTGGAAACTATCAACCACATCTAAAATTGAAGATTTCAAGTGGTCAGAAAGTCCATCAATTCTCATAGCAGGGAAAAATGTCCCTATTACTTATATAATCAATCCAACGCTTTCTATTTTTAAATCGAAGATTGCTAAAAAAATAGATGAAGCTATTGAAAACTCATGTGATTTTAAACCTTATGTGCTTAATGTGTTAGAAAAAATGAGCACTCCTTTTTTAACCAGCGAACAATATCAAACTTGGTTTAAACTTATTCCTGTTGAAGTTTATGTTACCGATGCTCAAATCGCCAAAAGCAAAATCAATATGGATTTGGGTTTAAAATGTAGCATGCAAACTATTGTAGGTCAAAAACCAAAAACATCTTTTGACAAAACAGCCATTCAATTTAAATCGGTTACTAAAATCCCAACTACTGTATCGGCAAACGTTGCAGCTATTTCAACTTATGAAAGTGCTTCAAAAATCATTTCTTCTAATTTTCAAGGTAAAGAATTTGCTTCTGGAAGCAGGAAAATTGTTATTCAAAATGTTGGATTATGGCAACGAGATGGAAAAATAATAATAGCACTTGAGATGACAGGAAGCATCAATGGAACCATTTATTTGGCTGGAATTCCAAATTATAATGCAGTTACGAAAGAGATTTATTTTGACCAAATGGATTATGTTTTAGACACCAAAGGCTTATTAACTAGAACTGCCAATTGGTTATTGCAAGGTTTAATATTGAAAAAAATTCAAGAAAACTGTCGTTATTCCATCAAAGATAATTTGGAAGAAGGCAAAAAAAGTTTGTTGCCTTACTTGAATAACTATTCACCAATGAAAGGCGTTTTTGTCAACGGAACATTGAATGATTTTGAATTTGAAAAAGTAGAAATAACCGATAAAGCCATCATTGCATTTATTACAACTAGCGGGAAAATGAATGTGAAAATTGACGGAATGGACTAACCTGATTAAGTATTAAGGATTTTTCTTTTTTTGAAATACATCCTATAAATCGCGAATCCAATTACTGCAACTATAATAT
>NZ_JBMOGQ010000051.1:0-14751 GCF_049318325.1 Flavobacterium sp.
TTTCACTTTTTGTTTCTTATTTTTGATTGTATTACCTAGCTATAAATGGCGCAACAATTATATCCTTTTGATGCTTTTTCGGTTCGTGAGTTGAATCTTCAACTGATGAAAAAGTTGGGATATAGTATTAAGTCTAAATCAGATTGTGCCAAACTGAGTGAGTTAATTTTTAAAGAAGGCTTAGGACTTATTTCGCAAAGTACGTTATACCGTATATTGATTTATAACAAACAGCACAAACCTTTTTACAATACCTTAACCATCATCACCCAGTTTTTGGGCTATATTGATTGGGAAGATTTTTGCATAACCATAGAAAGTAAAAAGAAGTTTGGATATACTAACGGTCATTTGTGTCATATAGATCTTGAAAAATCATTGATTTATCAGTGTATTCAATTGGAAAACTTTAAGCCATTAGAAGCATTATTTAATAATTTAGAAGAAGTAGAACAAGAAGCCAAGGATAGTGTTATACTAACTATTTTTGATAGTTTATTGGTGTCTCCAAATACGATTCCTTTTTTTAACTATTTCAAAGAAAATACTTTTATTAAAGAAGAATTTTTTGAGCATGGTGTAGATCCTAGTTTTAGGATAACTAATTACGATGAAGGTTTTAATCTGTATTTAAGTAACTACAAACCCGATAGGAGTATTCAAGATTTGCAAAGTTTTATTTTTGGTAATTGTATTTTACTACGCCATTACTATGTCAATGGAAAATTTGATAAAGCAATTGCTATAGGAAAACAATTGTACCATAATCTAATCATATCCAAAAACGAATTAGAAGCTATCTACCTATTTCCTCGTATGCGATATTTAAGTTCAAAGCTATTATTTTTAAGAGTAACTAAATCAAAACTTATAGAAATAATAGATTGTACATTAGAACTTTTAAAATATGCTAAATCAGTTTATCATTCTCTTGATGCTTTTAGTAAAAGAATAGTATTTTATACCATAGCAGAAGTTTTTATACAAGCTAAAATAGATTATGTCTACCAAGAACAACTTAAATTGATTTTTAGCAATGAATTTAAGCTTTTCCCTAAAGAATTAATAGATAAACCTTTGTATAAAGTCATCTCATATTTTGAACCTAATGGTTTATTAATGCAACGACCCTAACTTGAACTGACTTGAACTTTTTTAGTATTGATTTAAAGTGTCAATCACTATAATATTGCTTGTTATTAATTAAACTATTTTCTTAATAGGTGTAAAAAATTAAATAATGAGTAATAAATTAATTCTCTGTCTTTTCTGCTCTGGTTGGCTTCATGCTCAAAGTATTTCTAAAACAATCATTGGAAGTACAGGCAAAACTTTGAGCAATAGTAGTGCTAAAATTTCACTTACTATTGGTGAACCAGTTGTAGGACTTATGATGGCTTCAGGTATTCAATTAGGTAATGGATTTTATCCTTCATTAGACCTTCAGGCTTTAAATAATGAGGAAGCCAATTTTGATACACAAATAAAAATATATCCAAATCCAACTACTCAATTACTATTCATTTCCCATCAAACTTTAGAAACTTTCTCAGTCGAAATACATGATGTCAATGGTAAATCGTTGTTTAGTGCTAAAGTTTACAAAGAGCAACCCATAAATATAAGTTCTTATGCTAAAGGAGCTTATTTTATTACGGTTACCAACTCAGAAAATAAAAAAAACAATACGTATAAAATAATTAAAAACTAATAGTCCATATGAAAAAAAATCTAACTATATTAATAAGTGTACTTTCTTTTTCCTTGTTTGCACAAGCTCCCCAAGGTCTTAATTATCAGGCAACCGTTAGAAATAGTTTGGGTAATTTAATTACTAATCAAAATGTTTATTTCCGATTCAATATTATGCAAAATTCTTCGACCAGTGTACCTATATATTCCGAAACACACTATGTGCCTACGGATGATTTAGGACAAGTTAATTGTGTGATAGGTCAAGGAACAGCAACTACAGGTGTTTTTTCTCAAATTGATTGGTCGAATGGGACTTATTTTTTAGGTATTGAGTTGAACATAGGTAGCGGATATGTTGCCATGGGAACTACCCAATTTCTCAGTGTTCCTTATGCCTTGTATGCTGGTAATGTTTCAGGTAGTTCATTAACTTTAAACCAAGTAGCTAATAATGGTAATACTGCAGACAGAGTAGTAACTGGTCCAAATCAGAGTGGCATTAGAGTTAATACTACTGGAGGAAACAATGGTAGCTACTATTTTGGGATAACCAGTTGGATACAAGGAACTAATGGAACTAATAGAGCTATACAAGGTGTCTCAAATGGTATTAATTCATCCTATAATGAAGGAATTTTAGGTTTTGCAACTAATTCAACTGTTGAAAATGTGGGTACTTATGGTGCTGGTTTTGGGAGTACAGCCCAATACAATACGGGTGTTAAAGGAGAGGCTGACAGTGGTTATGAGTCTTATGGTATAATTGGAGCTTCAAGTAATGCTACAAGTAGAAATTATGGAGTTGCAGGTTATGCAAGACAAACAGCTCCTTCTGGGGTATACAATATTGGTGTTTTTGGTGGCGCTGATAATTCAGAAGGATTTAACTATTGTGTGTGGGGAGGTTCAGATAATGGGAATACAACTAATGGTATAACGATTGGAGTATTAGGCACCTCGAATTCTCCATCAATTAATGGAACTAATTATGGTATTTATGGTACAGCTTCCAACGCCTTAAATAATTATGCTGGTGTTTTTAATGGTGATGTAACAGTAACAGGTACATTTTTTAACCCATCGGACAGAAAACTAAAAAAAGAAATTTCAAATTTAACTTCGGCATTGGATAAAATTGAAAAATTGAAACCGGTTACCTATTTCTATGATACAGATAAGAATAAAAATATTAAGCTACCAAAAAACAGGCAGTATGGATTTGTAGCCCAGGACTTAGAGGAAGTATTTCCCGATTTGGTTACGAAACAAACTATAGTTATTCCAAATAGTTCTACTTCTAAAGGAAGTAAAACTAAGATCCTAAAGCCAGAGCAAGATCCTAATAATCCATCTCAAGAGGACGTAAACTTAATAGCTGCTAATGAAAATGATGAAATAAAAAATGAACCGGAGGAGTTTAAAGGTGTTAACTATATTGGACTGATTTCAATTTTAACAGAAGGGATAAAAGAGCAACAAGCTCAAATCAAAGAGTTAAAATCTAAAAATGAAGTTCTAGAAAAAAGAATTTCTGCCATTGAAACTTTACTTAAAAAATAGTAGTTAAGTCTTTTATTTTAAAGAAGCAGTTCAGCAATGAGCTGCTTTGTTTTTTTTACTTTCCCAACTCCAAATCATAATTAGCATTAGTTTTCTGAATAAGCTTATCCAAAGTAAGTTTCTAAATATACTTCATCAAACACTTTAAATTTTGCTACAGTAACATGTTTTAGATATTCTTCCTTAAATATTTGCTTTTCTTTATAATTTGTAGCTAAATGATACCCAGTAATTGCATAAAAAATAAGATAGTAATCATTGTAGGCTGCGCCATATTTAGAAATCGTAGTGTCTAAATTTTTAAAGATATGATGGGCTCTTTTTATATCCTTATTTTTATAACTAACCATAGCATCAATTAGATTGTATATAAACAAATCTAAATAAGAATGCATGTGCAATTCATCAATAATTTCTTCAAAATAATGTTCCAGTAAGTAGTTTAATTTTTGTATACTTTTTAAGAGTAATAGTGCATGAACAAATTCATGAAAATATTGACGAATATGTGTTTCTTTTTTAATAAAAGTTAAAAAATTGTTCCAAACAATTTCTTCTTTGTCTTTGTTTTGATTTTGTGCCGCACATAACATTTGGTAGCCATAAAATCTACCAACAAGTACCTCAGGTAATGATTGTAATTCGTTTATTGCAGGGTTATGGATTTTAGGTAATTTTTTACTCTTATTAAGATAGAGCTTCAATCCACTTAGAAGTTTCAAAAACAATTGCTCTTCGTTGCTTATTGATTCTTTTTCTATTTTTTCAAGAATAATGCCATACCTCTTATTCAATCCCATGATATCTATATAGATATAGATTACGTTTTCTCTAAAGTTTTTGTTTGCTATCAATTTTTCTATGCTAGTTGCAAAGCTTTCTTTAGAAATTCCATATAAAAATATAAAAAGTAAATAGGCAATATTCGTTTGAAAATGATTTATTGGAAGCTTGTTTTTAAAACAGCTAATATTGTTTTCATCAAATAATGCATTACAATAGTCCCATTTTTCATTATAAAAAGCATATTCAAATAGTGAAATAAAAATAGTATTAGATTCTGATTTTTCTATTAATTCACTAAGAAATTGAAAATCATTTGCAGTAAGTTTTTTTTTGCACTTTAGGTTCTGCAACTTGGCATCTAAATACCATTTTTCATATTCATTTTTTTTCTTTACATAATCTTGGTATGAAGCATATTCTAAAAACTTAGCTAAAACATCTAGAGTTGAATTATTTGATTTCCTCATTGGTATCAAATTCCAAAAACGTCTTAAAGTACTTAAGCTAATGGGCGCGCTCGTGTGTTCTTGCAGAATAGCAAGAAATGATTTTACATCCGTTGTAGTATTTATTTTAAAACCTACTTTTTTTTCAATATCGGTTCGTAGATGTACGTGAAAAATATCCATAAAAAGTAATGAAATTCAAAATTATAAATATCTCCCATATTGAAAACACAAATGTATTTAAGTGAACACAATATGAGCAATATTTAAGATATATTTTGAATAATATTGTTCAAACCTTGAATTTTTTAGAAATGCAGTAGATATTTTTTTGTTATATTTGAAGATTTCTGTAAAGTAATTAAAGACAAAGAATTAACTAAAATATCTTTTAACTTAAAAAAAATAAAAAGTAAAACATTATGCAAATAAGATCATGTATTACAGACAAACCAATTGAAAATAACTCTGATGATAAATTAAAAATGTCTCGTTATGGCAACGTATTGTCAAACTTTATTAAAGCAAGTGATACGCCTTTAACTGTAGGACTTCAAGGGGAATGGGGAACTGGGAAAACTTCAATGTTGTATATGCTTTTAGAACATTTTAAGAGTGAGAACATTGCGACATCATGGGTGAATACATGGGAATACAGTATGTTTAGAAGTTCAGGTGAAACCACCCCGGCTATTTTAAAAGGAATGCTTACCAATTTAAAATTGAGTTGTGAAAGTGAAGGGAAATGGACTATTGAAGAGAAATCTAAAGATAGTGTCAAAAAAGTGTTTAAGTTTTTAGGAAATGTTGCAAATCAAGTGATTTCAAATCAAACTGGTGTAGATATAAAAGATGCTGCATCTAATAATGAAGCATCTAGAGAGCAAGCCGAAATAGCCGAAATAAAAAAAGAAATAGCTCTTATTATCACCAAACTAATCGAAGATACTGCTAATGAATACCAAAAAGTTGTATTCTTAGTAGATGACTTGGATAGAATTCCTCCTGAACAAGCCGTAGAAGTATTAGAAAGTTTGAAAAATCTTTTTGATGTGCCTCACTGTGTTTTCGTACTAGCTATTGATTATGATGTGGTTGTTAAAGGTTTAGAATCAAAATTTGGAAAAAAAACAGAAGAAAACGAGAGAGAATTTAGATCTTTTTTTGATAAAATTATTCAAGTTCCGTTTTCAATGCCAACAGGAACTTATGATATGGGTAACTTGTTAAGCGAAAAATTAATATCGCTAAATATTGAAATTCCTGAAGATTTGATTGACTCGTACAGTAATGTTGTAAAATATACAATAGGTTATAATCCTAGAAGTTTAAAACGATATATTAATTCGTTTTCATTACTTCGTAGTCTTCGTAATTCTGACTTTGAAGAAGATGCGTCGGACTTTGGGGATAATGCTCCAGATTCTGAAGATGATTTAATTCTATTCGCTATGATTGGGGTTCAAATTTCATACCCGAAAATATTTAGACTCATTACTCAAATGTCAGATATTTATGATTGGGATAAAGGATTTGCTAATAAAAACAACATTGATTTAGAAGCTGTAAAAACAGATATTCAAAAATATGGCGATAACGATAAATTAAATGAAGATTGGGAACAAATCATTTACGGAGCTTGTCAAAATGATGTATACTTAAAATCAAAAGTATTTAACATCCTCGAATTATTTAACTATTTGAGAGATAAATTCGAAAACAGACCAGATGTATTAGATGAAAAAATTGTAATGGCATTAAAATTTGCTTCTATTACAAATGTTGACGATGATGTAAATATTAAAGGTGTTGTCGAGAAAAGAGGAAACAAAACGGTCTTTTCGGATATCAAGACAAAAATTGATACAATTAGAAAAGAACTAATTGAAAATGGCGCCAAAAAAGAGGGTATTGAAATTAAATTAAAAACCTATCAAAATCTATTTGATACCTGTTTAGCGATTTCAAACGAAATGGGCTTAAAATTCGAGATTATGAGTAGTTCGGTAAGATTTGATTTTGGGTATTTACAAAATCCGCCAAAACAAACTGAACTTGTAGGTTTAGAATTGATGAGGCTGAAAGATTATTCAAATTTACCAAAAGGACTTATATCGGTTGGTGTTAAAGATGAAAAAAAACAAAAAGTTGCCTTCAAAGTATCTAAAGAATTAAATTATACGGAATTTAAAGCATTTCTGAAATCAAATTACATGTAATGAAAATAAGTTTATTATTGTACATGTTGATAATTGTTAATGCTTTATCTTATGGACAACTTGTAAATATTGAAAATCAGCGTGTTCAAAGTGATAGTTTGAGAACTGTTACGATAATAGACTTGCAGTATAATTACCAAAATAATAACGATGAAGAATTATCATTGGTAAACTTTTCAGCAACTCACCAATATAAAACAAAAAATTTGAAAAATTACTTCCTTCTTTTGGGAAACATTGATTACTCGTTAGCAAATAGAGAGGAATTATCAAATTCGGGTTTAATTCATTTTAGATACAACAGAAAACTTATTAAAAAACTCAGAATAGAAGCGTTTATTCAATACCAATACAACAAAATTTTGGGTATTGAAAGTCGTAGTTTAATTGGAATTGGACCTAGGTATAAAATAAATAAATCCGAAAAAATCATTTTTTATATTGGAAGTTTATTAATGCAAGAATTTGAAAAAGCAACTGATAATACAAATATAATTAGCTATCAAAGACTTTCTAATTATTTATCATTATCTCTAAAAAACACCGCAAAAACTTTAGAGTTTACTGCGGTGGTCTATTACCAACCTAACATTAACCTCTGGAAAGATTACAGAATTTCAAGTCAAGCTTCTTTAGCATTTAACATCACTTCAAAAGTACAGTTTGTTAATAGTATAAATTATGGTTACGACTCTTATGCACCATCAAACGTGAGTAAAAAAAATATTATTTTAACAAATGGATTAAAAATGAACTTATAATATTTTAATAAAATTTAATAGAAATATCAGGTAATAAATTAAAGAACGTAAAAAAGACAAAAAAATGGCATTAACAGACTCACAAAAAAGTTCAATTGAATCTAAGAAAAGAGATATTGAAAGAAAAAAAAACGAAATTGAAAATATTAAACAACAAAAGGAACGCATGCAAAGTAATGCGAAATTAAGTATTAGTAAAAACAAAGAATATTTAAAAAATGCTAAAGACACTAATTCGAAAAATATGTATCGAGCTAATATAGAGTCCGAAACAAAGTTTTTAAAAAATCAAATAGTAGATTACAATAGAGATATTGATAATATTAAAAGAAATATAACTTCACTAAAGGAAGAAATAAGTAGAATTAAATCTAGATAACTATTAAAATAAAATTATTATGACAGAAGAAGAAAAAAATAAGACACATGAATATTCTGTTTCAAGAGGAATTCATTATTGTAAATATTGTGGAGGAGGAGAAACATGGAGAAAACATGATTGTCAAAGAGAATTAGGCCACAAATATACTCTAAGAAAAGTACAAAATAAAATTGGATTTGAATATTCATTTCAACCAGTTTGCAATAATTGTGGAGACATTAGACATTATTGCAGTCCTGATTGGGAATACAAGTTTAAATGTGAATTAGACTAATTTTAAAACACTTAATGATGGAATATTATTCTTTAAACAATCAAATAACGAATTTATGGAATAAATTTAGTGCCTTGTTTGATGATTATTTCAAAGAAATAATGAACCGTGTTCCAAGTTACTTAAATAAACCAAAATCAAATAATAAAATACTATTTATCGGATTAAATCCAGCCTATAAGGTGAGAGAAGTAACTCATAAAGATTTCATCAATTATTGTTATAAACCCGAAATCTCGATTGATGAGATAATTAATTTTTGTCAAATAAACGAAGATTCAAAAAATCCTGAAAAGACCAAATTGTATTATGGTAAGTATTTCAACATACTCCATAATTTTGCTAAAAACCTTGGTGAGGATGGATTTGAACATTGTGATTTGTTTTTGATGAGAGAAACAAATTCGAAAATTGTAAAGCAAATGGTCGAGAACACAGATGGTGTTTTAAATGAATTTGGTATAGAACAATTAAATATTTTGAAAATTCACATAGAAAATTTAAATCCAAAAGTAATTATCATACCAAACGCAATGGCCGCAGAATATTATAGACAAATTATACTTTATAATTCAACAGTCGACAAAGAAAAGGGATTTTATTATACCGAAATCAATAATAAAAAAATACCCACCATTTTATGTGGTTCATGGCAATATGGGCGATTAGATAAATATACTGAAGCCATTTTGGTCAGACATATTAAAACTGCCATTAATTAATTTTTTGAGAATTTGAGTAATTAAAAACAAATAAAATAATAAAAGGTCTTTTTTAAATAATAATATGAATATTAAAAATTTAATTTACTTAACATTAATTTCAATAGTATTGGTGTCTTGCGACTCTAATGAACGAAACATCAAAAAAACGTTTAACAGATTAAACTCAGGTGAAACTTCTGCAGCATCTAAATATATCTGGCCTAAAGACCATAAAAATCTATACACTTTTGAGCAACGATTCTTAAGCAAAAATGACTTATTATCATTTGATATTGAAACAATTGAAAAATTAAATGATGAAAGCTATAAAGTAACTTTAAATTGTAGTAATGGTAATGAAGAATTATTAACTTATTTTAAAAATAAAGGTAATTTAGTATCAGGAACTAAAATTGAAGATACTATTTATGTAAAAAAAGCAAATGGCAAGGATTATGTAACATTTGATTGGGATTTAAATGAAAAATCTATTTCAGCAAATATTAAATTATCAAGTATTTTAGTTGAAAAAATAAATCTACGATCTGGTCCAGGAAAAAAATACAATGTAATTGGTCAACTAGAAAATGGTGATGAACTCCTTATGGATGATAGTTATGAAAACTCAAATTGGAGAAAGGGATTTTATTTTGAAGAAAATAGTAGTATAAAAGAAGTATACTTTTCATCCAAATTATCTGACAGAAAAGAAATTAGTTTCTTTACTTTAAATTGGGCAGACAGTATGGGAATAATAGTTATATCTATTTTGGGTTTAATTGTGCTTTTTGTCATTTATCCTTTATTATTTTCAGCACTTTTTAGAGCTGGAGTTGAGGGTGCTGGTACATTTGCAATAATTCTGTTTTTTGTCTTACTTATAGCTGTCTATTTTACCTATCAAATTATTGAAACAGCATTTTTTGAGCTTTTCATTATTAACTTGCCTTATTGATTTATTATACGAGAAACTTGGGAATTCTACTAATTTACTTTCCCAACTCCAAATCATAATTAGCATTCGCTTTCTGAATAAGCTTATAGGAAACAAAGAAACCTAAAACAAACAACAGCAACAATCCAATAAATAGAATATAATTACCAACTAGGAAATTCCAAAAGATAAAGTATAGCAAGAACCCATTGCCAGTTTGAAGCAACCAAGCCAAAACCCTTAATTTTGAAAAAGTATTTCCACTATTGTTAAAACGCTTCCAAAATCCTCCCGGTTTTATGGTTGAGGCAAAGGTTTCCAATGTTTTGGTTGCTGTTGGTGCGGTTAGAAACGTAACCACTAACCATGTTAGGCAAACAGCAATGGTTAAAATGAGAATTTTAATTGGATAATACTCGATGTTATAAGTGTGTTCAATACTAGTGATAAAATGATTCACAGTTGCATTATTCTCAAACAAGGCATCCAAAATAGGAGGGTAGACCAATGCTGCTACCATAGCCGATAATTGTGACCAAGCGTTAATGCGCCACCAATACCAGCGAAGCATAAAAACAGGACCTACACCCGCCGTGATAGCAAATAAATATTTAGTGATACCTACTAAACTTTCTGCATAAATGGAAATACAACCAGCAACTCCCACAATATAAATCATTGTCACAATCCCCATACTCTTAGCCATGCAATCATTTATATGAGGATTAATGGTATGTTTATAAAAGTTTTCAATTAACAACGAACCACCCCAGTTTTGCATGTTTTGTGTCAATGAAATAAATGGTATTAAGAATAAAATTACTACCAATACTAACATCCACGAAGGAAGTACCTTAACAAATAAATTGGTAAAAGCCAATTCACTATCCGTAATGCCATTGGTAAAACCATAACAAACCGCCAAAAAAGGTAAAGTAAATAATAAAACTCTAAAAAGAATTATAAATAAAGAGGGTAGAAAAACACTTTTTACTAAGTCGTTATTGGAGTTGGTGGCCATTAACTTTTGTCCGTTCATATCGGGATAGTCCAATATGGAAGCTGACCACCATTGTACCAAAATAAAAATAATAAAAGCATTAAAAGTTTTTGAACCTATACTCGGAATAATACTAAAATTAATTTTGGAAGATTTCACCGTGATTGCCAAATGCGATAATCCTCCGATATTTTCAAATAAGTTAAAAGTTATGATACAAAAAAGCGTCATAAAAACTATAAAAAGAACAAAGTCCATTTTGAGGCGCGACTTCAAACTATTGTAAAAGGTTAGTAAAACAAGTAGAAGTGTGGCTAAAATTATAGCTAGACGTAGTTCTATATCTGTAATAAAACAAACTATTTTGCTAAAAGCCAATATACTAAAACTGATTAGAAAAGGAATGATAAGTAGTCCTAAATATAAACTTCTAAAAGTATGAAGCACTTTAGCACCTTTACCTGAATACCTAAAAAATAAAAATTCATTTTCAGTTTTTACAGGAACCTTCCGCCATAAATGCGCAAAAAATGACACGCTAAAACTAGATCCAATGATAGCACTCCAATACAACCACATATCAGACAATTGACCTTTTGCCAAAGCAGCACAAATTAACTGTGGTTCGATCATAATACCACTCGCCATGAGCATGGAAAAGCCAATGAGCCACCATGGTTCATTTTGGGTGTAAAATAAATTGGCAACGATTTTAGTTAATTTTTTTTGAGAAACTTGTTTCAAAAATTAGTGCAGTTTAGTTTTTTAAGAAAATCAAAAGTAGTGAAGATTTGTTAATTTCTAAGTGCATAACTTCCTCTAGCAATTTCTAGTGATGGAATTAGAATGGTTAATTTTGCGGTAAAATAAAATTATAAATGCCTGAAAAATTTATTCAAGTTCCCAAAGCCAAAATAATTCCACATACTTTTTCGACACATGGACACGTCCGTACCGATAATTATTATTGGTTAAACCAAAGAGAAAACCCTGAAGTTATTGACTATCTTAATCAGGAAAACGAATACTACCAACAATCATCTGCTCATACAAAGGATTTTCAAAAGGATTTATTTGAGGAAATGAGAGCTCGAATCAAGGAAGATGACGAGTCGGTTCCTTATTTCTACAATGGTTATTTTTATATAACACGTTTTGAAAAAGGGAAAGATTATCCAATTCATTCTCGCAAAAAAGGAAATTTAGAAGCTAAGGAAGAAATTCTTTTTGATTGCAATGAAATGTCGAAAGGCTTTACCTATTTCAATTTGGCTGGATTATGCATTAGCGAAGACAATACAATGTGTGCTTTTGGCGTTGACACGGTTTCAAGAAGACAATATACAATCCAGATAAAAAACTTAGTTTCTGGTGAAATACTTCCGGTAAAAATAGAAAACACTACTGGCGGATCTACCTGGGCGAGTGATAACAAAACCTTGTTTTATTCTAGAAAAGATGAAGTTACGCTACGAGCGGATAAAATTTATAAGCATAAAATAGGTACTGCTGCAGAAAAAGACAGTTTGGTTTACTTTGAAAAAGATGAAACTTTTGACGTTTCGGTATATAAATCAAAGTCGAAGAAATATTTGATTATAAATTCGAGCAGCACAATGACAACCGAATACCAAACGGTTTTGTCGGTTACACCGGATGCAAAATTTAAAGTATTTCAGAAAAGAACTAGAGGTTTAGAATATTCGATATCGCATTTTGGAGACTATTTTTATATTGTAACCAATAAAGACAAAGCGACCAATTTCAAGTTGATGAAAACGCCTGAAGAAGCAACTTCAAAAGAGAATTGGGTTGATGTTATTACACATCGCAACAATGTTTTATTGGAAGACATTGATATTTTCAAGGATTATTTAGTTGTTTCTGAACGATTCAACGGTTTGAATCACATTCGAATTATGCCATGGAGTGGGAAAGGGGAATATTACCTGCCTTTTGATATCGAAACGTATATGGCTTACACGACAACCAATCTCGATTTTGACACCGAAATTCTTCGTTATGGTTATCAATCATTGGCAACGCCAGCTTCAGTGATCGATTTTAATATGAAATCGAAAAAGAAAACCATACTGAAAGAGCACGAAGTTTTGGGTGGAAAATTTGATAAAAATAATTACATAGAAGAACGTATTTGGGCTACGGCCAAAGACGGAACTAAAGTGCCAATCTCGATGGTTTGTCGAAAAGGAATTTTAAAGAACGGAAAGAATCCATTGTTGTTATATGCTTATGGTTCTTATGGTGTAACTATGGATTGCCATTTTTCATCGGTAAGGTTGTCATTATTAGACAGGGGATTTATATATGCTATTGCTCACGTTCGAGGTGGCGAAGACTTGGGGCGTAAGTGGTACGAAGACGGAAAATTACTCAAAAAGAAAAATACGTTTACCGATTTTATAGATTGTTCCCAATTTGTAATTAATGAAAAATACACATCTCCCGAACATTTATATGCCGAAGGCGGATCTGCCGGTGGACTTTTGATGGGTGCAATTCTTAATATGGAGCCAAAATTATATAACGGAGTTGTTGCTCAAGTGCCGTTTGTGGATGTTGTTACAACGATGTTAGACGAGACAATACCCTTAACAACCGGAGAATATGACGAATGGGGAAATCCAAATGTTAAAAAATATTACAATTATATGTTATCCTATTCTCCATATGACAATGTAATAGCACAAGATTACCCAAACTTATATATTTCTACAGGTTTGCACGATTCTCAAGTACAGTATTGGGAACCAGCAAAATGGGTTGCTAAATTACGTGTTTTGAAAACAAATAATAATCAATTATATTTGGATACCAACATGGATGCAGGACATGGTGGTGCTTCGGGAAGGTTTGAAGCCATTAAGGAAATAACCAAAGAATATAGTTTTTTACTAGATTTAGAAGGAATAAAAAAATAGTTTAAAAATATTTTATTAAATTTGCGAAGTTTAGAAGTCCGTAAATTTGACTTCACAATATGCCTTGACTAGTTTATTTATGAAACAAGATATAAAAGCACACGATAATGTTCTAAGTCTAATAGGGAATACTCCTTTAATCAAACTGAATAAAATCACAGAATCTTTAACAGGAAATTTTTACGCTAAAGTTGAAGCTTTCAATCCTGGTCATTCCACCAAAGACAGAATTGCATTATATATTATAGAAGAAGCAGAAAGACAAGGAATTCTTTCTCCGGGAGATACTATCATTGAAACTACATCCGGAAATACAGGTTTTAGCTTAGCAATGGTAAGTATTATAAAAGGATACAATTGTATCTTAGCAGTAAGTTCCAAATCTTCAAAAGATAAAATAGACATGTTGCGCAGTTTAGGTGCTAAAGTGTATGTTTGTCCGGCTCACGTTTCTGCTGATGATGAACGTTCTTACTACAGTGTGGCGAAGCGTTTGCACGAAGAAACTAAAGGTTCTATATACATCAATCAATATTTTAATCAATTGAATATTGATGCGCATTATAAAACTACAGGTCCTGAAATTTGGGAACAAACAAACGGAAAAATCACACACTTAATTGCGTGTAGTGGAACTGGGGGAACAATTTCCGGTGCAGCCAAATATTTAAAAGAAAAGAATCCAAATATCAGAATTTTAGGTGTTGATGCTTTTGGCTCGGTTTTGAAAAAATACCATGAAACTAAAGAGTTTGACGCTGATGAAATTTATCCATACCGAATAGAAGGATTGGGAAAAAACCTTATCCCAACGGCTACCGACTTCGATTTGATTGATCATTTCATGAAAGTTACGGATGAGGAAAGCGCACACACTACCAGAGAGATTGTCAAAAGAGAAGGTTTATTTGTAGGCTATACTTCAGGTGCTGTAATGCAAGCAATCAAACAATACGCAGAAGAAGGAGAATTTTCAGAATACAGCAATGTTATTGCGATTTTTCCTGACCACGGTTCTCGTTATATGAGCAAAGTATTTAGTGATGAT
>NZ_JBMOGQ010000052.1:0-14639 GCF_049318325.1 Flavobacterium sp.
ACTTTTATTCGGAATTTTATTTTCAAAAATTTTGCTTCTCATACTTTGTTTCTAGGTAATAATATGATAACCGGACAAAATAGTTATACATTTAATAAGGAAATAAATGCTATAACAATTGCAGAAATACTAAGTAAATGTGCCGATGAGATTACTAGGTATTTCAAAAAACAAGACATAAAGATACATATTGTTTCTTTTAAAGACTTTTATCAGGAATCTGCAACTGAACTAAAAAAATCTACCTTCTCTATATTGTATGAGTTCAATACACAGCCTAATATGATTTTCGAATTGCAAAATAAATGGAAAACTAATACTGAATATATAGAGGCACTCACAAAGAAATATCGCGACCAATACAAACGTGCCCATAAAAAGTTTGACGGTATTGAAACTCGAGAATTGTCTTTAGACGAAATAATTTTAATGGAAAACCGAATTTATGAATTGTATTTTCATGTAGCCAAAAATGCCCCATTTAATACGTTTTTTTTAGCTAAAAATCATTTCTCTTCTTTCAAAAAGCGATGCGGTCCTAAATTTATTTTAGTTGGCTATTATTTAAAAAATGAATTAGTAGGGTTTCACACTTTATTAGTTAATGGTAAAACGCTAGAAACCTATTTTCTTGGTTATGATGAACAAATTCAAAAAGAAAAAATGCTCTATTTGAATATGCTGTATAACATGACCGAATTTGGTATAGAGAATCAATTTAAAAAAATAATCTTTGGAAGAACCGCTCTTGAAATAAAGAGCTCTATTGGTGCAAAACCAGTAATAATGTCGGGCTTTATTTATCACACTAATAAATGGATAAATAGAATACTCCCTAAAATTTTTCCAAACTTAGAACCCAGTTTAGTTTGGCAACAACGACATCCGTTTAAGTAGTGTTCAATGCTCAGAATTATCACTTAACTTAGAGATTATCGATTTCTCCCTGAACAATCTCCCACTCTTCGAGCAACCGGTCCAATTCGTTTTTCTTTTTGTTGTAGGCAATGAAGAAGTTCGCATCTTCAACATGTTTGTCGTAATTTGATGCTAAGGCTTTATCATCCTGCTGAATATCGATTTCCAACTGTTTGATTTGACTTTCTACTTTACTCAAACGGTTTTGTAATGATTTACTTTTCTTTTGATCTTCGTAGGAGACTTTTGCTGTTTCTTTTGGTACCTCTTTTTTGGCTATATCTTTTTTCTCTACTTCGCGCATATTTTCCATGTTGCGTTGTTCAAGGAAAAAGTTAATATCGCCTAAATATTCTTTGATTTTTTGGTCTTTAAATTCGTAAACAATGTTCGACATTCCTTGCAGAAAATCCCTGTCGTGCGAAACTAATAATAATGTCCCTTCATATTTTTTTAGGGCAGCTTTCAAAACATTTTTAGATTTTATATCCAGGTGATTCGTCGGCTCATCCATCACCAAAACGTTGATGGGGTGTAATAATAATTTACACAAAGCCAAACGGTTACGTTCACCACCAGAAAGTACTTTTACTTTTTTCTCTACATCATCACCTCGAAACAAAAAAGAACCCAACATATCTCTTACTTTAGAACGATTTGTATCGGTTGCCGCATTGGTCATGGTTTCTAATAAAGTTATTTCTCCATCTAAATATTCTGCTTGATTTTGGGCAAAATAACCCAACTGCACATTGTGTCCGAGTTTAATTGAACCCTGGTACTTAAATTCGTTGACAATGGCTTTCATAAAAGTAGATTTTCCTTGACCATTCTGACCCACGAAAGCAATTTTACTCCCGCGTTCCACTAATAGCGATATGTCTTTTAAAATCGTTTTGTCTCCATAGGCTTTGGTTACATGTTCAGCTTCTATAACAACTCTTCCAGGAGTTTGCGATACCGGAAACGAAATATTCATCACTGAAGTATCGTCTTCATCTACCTCGATGCGTTCTACTTTATCTAACTTTTTTATTAGCGATTGTGCCATTGATGCTTTGGAAGCTTTGGCCCGAAACTTTTCGATTAGCTTTTCGGTTTCTTCTATTTTCTTAGCCTGATTTTTTTGAGTCGCCAATTGCTTTTCTCTAATTTCTTCACGTAAAACTAAATATTGCGAATACGGTTTATTATAATCGTATGCCTTACCCAAGGAGATTTCGATAGTTCGATTGGTTACATTATCCAAAAACATTTTATCGTGGGAAACAATGACTACGACACCCGGAAAGTTTCTTAGAAAGCCTTCTAACCAAATTATACTCTCTATATCTAAATGATTCGTTGGCTCATCTAGTAATAAAATATCATTCGATTGCAATAATAGTTTGGCTAATTCAATACGCATTCGCCAACCACCTGAAAAAGTATCCGTTTGGTTATTAAAATCTTCTCTTTTAAAACCCAAACCCAGTAATATTTTCTCAGTATCTCCAACATAGTTATAACCACCCAATAATTCGAAACGATGCGTGTAATCCGATAAATCTTCTATGATTTGGCTATAGGCCTCACTTTCATAATCGGTTCTAGACACCAACTGATGGTTGATTTTCTCAAGTTTTTTTTCAACAGCTTTTATTTCAGTAAACGCTTCGTAGGCTTCTTCCAGTACGGTTCTTCCATGGTCGAAATCGATATCCTGACGAAGAAAACCCATTTTAATTTCCTTCTCGGTGGCAATCTGACCTGAATCGGGTTTGAAATCGCCAGCAAGAATTTTTAGCATCGTTGATTTTCCGGCACCGTTTTTTCCGACAAGTCCTACTCTATCTCCCGAACCTAATCGAAAAGTTACCTCTTCAAAAAGATAAGTGCCACCAAACGAAACCGATAAGTTATGAATATTTAACATAAAAAGAATTGCAAATTAGTACTAAAAACCTTCCGTTAGATTTACCTTTGCAAACGTGAGGTCGTAAGGCAGAACTGAACGAAATTTAAATTTTTGCAAATGTTAAAAAAAGGATCCAAACTAAATAGCATTTTAACAGGAACTTGTCCGAGATGTCAAGAAGAAAGTATGTATGAACATAAAAACGCATACAATCTTAAAAATATTTACAAAATGCACGAGAATTGTAGCCACTGTGGTTTGCATTATCAAATAGAACCATCCTTTTTTTATGGTGCAATGTACGTCAGTTATGGATTAACTGTTGGCATTGGAGTAGCTGCCTTTATCATTTCAAAGGTTATTATTGGTTTAGAGTTGACGCAGTCCTTTATTGCTATTATAGTTTCACTTGTAGCATTAATGCCGATAACCGCAAGATTATCGAGAAATATTTATATTAATATGTTTGTGAGTTATAACAAAGAGGCAGCTAAAAAATAGCGTATCTTTTGATATCTATGGTTTTATCTAATGGCTTTCCATTTTCGATAAAGTTGTATAAATCATTTGCCATAGATGGCGCAAGCATCACTCCTCGGGTTCCGAGTCCGTTTAGAATGTGAAAAATTTTGTGTTTTGGATGCGTACCAATTAATGGTCTTCTGTCTTTAACTGTTGGTCTTACGCCGGCAAAGTGTTCTACAATTTCAAAATTACAATTTAGAATTTCTTTTATTCTATCAATTAATTCTTGTTTTCCTTCTTGAGTTGGTGTGTTAGTTTTATCTTTCCAGTTATATGTTGCTCCCACTTTATAGAGATTGTCGCCTAATGGCAAAATAAAAACGCTAGTATTAATTATTACATCCAAATCCAATTCAGCGGCTCTAATAATGAATAATTCGCCTTTAGTTCCGTCTAAAGGTAAATAATTAAAAAACGGATTAGAATGCATTCCAAATCCTTCTGCGAAGACAATGTGTTTGGACTTTATGTTTTTGTATTCAATATGGTCATCAAATGGTCTCACTTCTTTATAATCAAAAGAATCACAATTAAATAAATTTAAACTTTTTAGGTAGTTGTGATAATGAGTAAGCAAAGTAATTGTATCGACATAACCAGTTTGCAACACTTGGCCATATCCAAATGGAGCCTCAATACCATTATAGTTTTTGTGAACTATCGTTGTAGAGAGAAAAGCAGAGAGATTGGGCTTATCGGAAGCCGCAAACCAATTGTTTTGTTCTTCTACAGAGAAGAATTTTCGATAAATGGGAATTTTAAAATCGAATTGAACCCCAAGTTTCTTTTCAATAGCTGAATAGAAGCTATTTGCCATTTCAAGTTGCTGATTAGCATTCCATACCTGACTAAATCTTTTTAAGATTACTGGATTGTACAATCCGCCTGCTATGCTACTTGAATTTTGAGATTTGTTTTCAAAAACGACAAATGATTTATCATGTTGCAAAAGCGTTTCTGCAAAAGCAATCCCTGCTAATCCTGAACCAACAATAATATAATCTATCATCATTTTATAGCTAAAAAAAACTCTCACCATAAAGATGAGAGTTTTATATTGTATTATGAAATAATTCTTAATAATTCCACATATCAGACTCGAAACTACGAATCTTTTCTTTTACTCTTTCAGATTCCAAAAGCTGATTTTGAGAATTGTCCTTCATGTATTGTTGAATTTCTCTATCGCCATAAACATTTTCCTCCTTGTATATTTCACCGTTAAATCTACGGGAGTTTAACAAGTGATCGAATGAGATAGGCATTGCAGAATTCTTATCGTTAAATGCCTTTGAATCATGCAGTATATCTCTTACTGTAGGAAAGTATACCCAAAACAAATCAATTACGTCGGCTTTCTCATTACCCGCATCTCTAGCTTCAGGTGTAACGGGACACAAAGCTAATAATCTATATTTCAATTCTCCTTGACGTTTATCAAAATACCAATAACCTTTTATTTTATAGCCGGAAATATAACTGGCATCTAATTCTTTTTTATTGATATACTGTGGGTCTAAAACTTTGGCACCGCTTTTATAATCATCATAATAATTATTTATCTCATCTTTACCGGTATCTGTTGTGTCAATATATGTAAACGAAGAAGCCATATCTTTGAAGGTCTTCTTTGTGTTAAAATAGTCATCGCCATATACTTCAGTTATTTTACCATTTTTGATGTTTTTAACAAGCACATCGAATAATGATCTTCTTTCTTTACCAACAAAAGCGGTATCTATAGGATAATACAAAGGAAAATTAATTCTTTCATCAAGATCTATAAACTCCCAAATGGTTTTACCCATTAACACATCCCTGTCATGAACATAACCATAGGGTAATGGTTTGTCGTTGTCGGAAATTAACTGTGCTGCTGTTTTCTTTCCTATCTCATCGGGAGTTTTGGAATTCAACAAGTTTGCCTGGGCATAAGTTGAAGCACTTATTGCTGCTAAAGCAAAAATTACTGATAAAAGATTTTTAATTTTCATAATTTATAATATATGCTATTTAAGTAGGTTATTTTCAACTTAAATTATTATTGTATTTCATAAATAACAGGAGCAGCGTCTTTAGGGACAATATTTGCTGTAGTTCCCATTATTTTAGTTTTAATATCAAATATTGATATTTGGTCACCTTTAGTAGCTCTTGCTAGTGCAGCTTTACATTGTGCATTAACTCTGTCACCAGAAACAATTATTGCTGCTTGTCCTGGAACTTTGAAGCTAAAACGTGTAACTTGGAAATTCAAGTCATACAAGAAATCCTGAAGTTGCGCAGATACTTGAGAAACTTCTAAACGAGATTTAGCTCCTTTTTGAACTCCAACAACTCCACCAATTGCACCAGCTGGAGCCGGGATATTTTTAATTCTAAATATTTTACTATCTGAAACTGGTTTCCCGTCAGGCAATTTAGCTGTAACGCTAACTTTAACTTCTGTACCCGAACCTGGATTTAAGTTATATTTTCCAGTTCCAGTAGCTCTAGTTAAACCTGGAGCAGAAGCCGATACTTTATCATCAGAAATACCTGCAAATGATATAGTCATTGGGTTTGGTAAACCTCTGTATACAACATTCATTTTATCAGCAGAAATATTAGCTGATTTAGGTTGTGGAACTACAACATAATTTCCTTTAATAGGTAGGCTAATTACTTTTCCGTTTTCGTCAAAGTTAAATGAACCTGTTATTTCATGTTCACCTACAGCACCAGCACCAAAAGAGAAATCTGCTTGACCTGCTTTTGCAGGAACGCTAACTCCATTTACAACAACTGATTTAGCAACCAAATTAGGGTCAAATTTTCCTAAAATAATTTTACCTTTAACTGATTCACCTTGAAAGAAAGCTGTTTTTTCAGGAACTACGATTGGTTGATATGCAGTTAATGAAGCTGCAGCAACTAAGTCAGATTTAAACATTCCTTCCATGATATCACTCTCTGTGGTTTTAATATCTGCTTGTAATTGTGTCAATTTTGTAACCGAAGCAATCAAAGGAAAGTGATGGTAGTTATAGTCTAACCATGGTAGTTTAGCTTCAGCTTTTTCTGAATAAACATCTTTTGTTTCAAATCTTTTCTCAATCTTGCGCATCTCTACTTCAGCAATTGAACTACCACCAATAGCTTTAAGTTGTCCTGCAAAACCTCTGATTCTTTCTAAAAATTCTTTACCTTCCTTGGATTCTTTGTCACCTTTGTAAAACAAATTATCTACAGCATCACTTTTATCCATTTGCTCACAAGGATAGTTTCCTTCTTTATCTTTAGGGAAACCTTTGGTAATAGTAGTCTTTATTCCTTCTATATAATCTGAATATTCTTTACAAAGAGCTCTGATTTTATCAACTTTAGCTTTTTTGTCACCATATTGTAACGGTTGATCTTTAGCTTTTTGTTGTAGTTGCAAAAATGAACTTTCATTTCTAGCATCAGTTATTGAGTTAGAACTCTCAATTTTATTATTTAAAATTCCAAATGCAGATAATACTTCTTTGGACATGTTTAATGCTAACATTGCGATGAATACCAAATACATCAGGTTAATCATCTTCTGTCTAGGGGTTAATTTTCCTCCTGCCATTTTTTCTAATTAGTTTGAATTATTATTTTGTTTAAAATATATAGTTATAAAACTAATTATTACTTGTTACTCATTGCAGAAAGCATTCCACCATAAACATTGTTCAATGTAGAAAGGTTTGATGTCAAGCTTTGCATTTGATCTTTTAATTTTAAATTGTTTTCAGCAACTTCATCGTTGATTTTTGCATTTCTTTCAGCGCTTTGCAATTGAACTTGATATAGTCCGTTTAAAGTTTCTAACTGAGAGGCAGCTTTTGTCATCTCTTCAGCATACTTTTTAGTTGAAGCTACTGAATCAACTGTTGGCGATATTGCTTTAGCTGCACCTTCAAAATTTTTGATACTATTCCCTAAACTTTCCATTAATGCTCCGTCAATTTTCGCTTCTTTCAACATGGTGTCTAATTTTTGAGACAATAGTCCTTGTGCATCAGTCGCATCTTCTTTTTTAGCTTTAGCTTTAGCTTCACCACCCGCTAATTCAGGATAAACTAATGACCAATCTAATTCGTTGTCAACAGGTTCAAAAGCAGATAAACCAAAGATTAAAGCTTCTGTTACAAGACCAATAGTCAACATCAAATTTCCAGTGATAAATCCAAATTCAAGGTGGGTAATTTTGAATAACGCTCCAAGAATTACAACTGCTGCTCCCATCCCGTATGCGAAATTCATTGCTTTTTTGCTTAATAATGCCATAATAATAAAATTTTAATTTAGTTAGTTTTAATTTATATTTAAGTTAGTTTGAAATTACTTTTTAGGTGCTGCGTTTTTGGTAACTTTGGTTCCCATATAATCTTGAACAGTTCTGAAACCAATGTAACTTCGAGCTGAATCTGCATATTCAAAATCTCTGGTTCCGACTTGCAGGAAGTATGCAACATCTTTCCATGATCCGCCACGAACAGCTTTTCTCATGTTTTTTGAATCTGAAACATTTGGATTTATTGAAGATACATATTCGTATGCCGCAGCATCGTATGCTGAATCTGTCCATTCGGCAACATTTCCTGCCATGTTATATAAATTATAACCATTTGGCTCATATGATTTGGCCTCTACAGTATATAAAGCCTGGTCTGCAGCATAATCTCCTCTGTTAGGTTTGAAGTTAGCTAAAAAACAACCTCTGTCATTTTTAGCATAAGGTCCACCCCAAGGAAAAGTTGCTGATTCTAGACCTCCTCTAGCCGCATATTCCCACTCTGATTCAATAGGAAGACGGAATGAATTTATCAAGTCTCGTTTTTTCTTCTTAGATTTGATATAAGCATTCTTTTTTAAAGTTCTCCATGCACAAAATGCTTTTGCTTGTTTCCAGCTCACACCAACTACAGGATAATCTCCATAGGCTTGGTGCCAAAAATAATCATTGTGCATAGGTTCATTATAGGAATAAGCAAAATCTTTAATCCAAACTGTGGTGTCAGGATAAATAGGCTGTTGTTCCGTTCTGATAAAATCACTTCTTTTACCTGTTTTTGCTTTAGCAGCTGCTTGAATATCCATCCAAGAGTATCTAAATTTTAATTTACGAACATCAATAGTTCTTAATCCATTAAAAGATTCAGCTAATGGCAAATACATAGTATCCATAACTTCTGTATAATATTCGTCTGGATATTTATTAGTTTCTTTAATTAGTTTTATTTTATTATTCAATCTTCTTCCTGCATAAGGATCATCATCGGTTCCTACACTATAATAATTTTCATACATATACTTGTCATATGGAGTCATTTTTGTGGGATCTGAATCATTGAAAGCAAAATCTCCAATGCTTCCACCTTTTCCTCCACCTTTACCATCTTTACCTGTAGAAGTTTGTCCAACTTCATCAGCAAGAATTGCTAAACGTACTCTTATTGTAGAATCTTTTACCCATTCTACAAACTGACGGTACTCACTATTTGTTATTTCAGTCTCATCCATATAGAACGATCTAACTGTGACTGTTTTAGTAGGTGAATCTTGCATATTCGCTGGATCATCATCAGATTTTCCCATAATAAATGCTCCACCAGGTATTAAAGTCATTCCAAATGGCTTTTCTGGATGCCACTTTCTTCCTTTAACTCCTACCAATTCACCTTTATCACTTGATCCACCACAACTGGTTAATAAAGCTAAAAATGATGCTAATGTTATGAACTTCTTCATATGTATATTTTGGGGTTAATTTTTGAATAATTTTTAAGGGCGTAAACCTATTTATTATTTTTCAAAAAAACAATTAATTAATATTAAATTTATTAGTTTTATCTTTCACTGCATTAATTCACATTTCAAAAATAGAATTAATCATGTTATAAAAAAAAAAAATTATCGATAAAATGCATTTTTTTGACGTTTAAATGCTATATTAAATTTTATTTGTAAGTTAATTATGTTATTATTTATGGTTATTTACATTTTTAAATACAATTTTTTCGTTGGGCTTTCCACCATCTTTCCGGAATTTCATTATTACAGGCAGCCAAATATTCATCATGAGAACAAGATAATAACGTATTTTTTTTTAGTTTATTGTG
The DNA here is from genome assembly GCF_049318325.1 of Flavobacterium sp. GTDB lineage: Bacteria > Bacteroidota > Bacteroidia > Flavobacteriales > Flavobacteriaceae > Flavobacterium. Next base: position 9,472 of record NZ_JBMOGQ010000052.1, read on the forward strand.
TTGACCAGCAAAAAAATTAATTTCTATCCACCATCTTCCAGTTTTATTACTCTTGTAGAAAACTAATTCTTCACTTTCTAAAGGCACAATATATTTTAAATAATTTTCTTTTGTACCAAACGGATATTCATTTGAACGATAATTAACCCCTTCTATAAAATACCAAACTATTTGAGCAATTAAAACTGATTCTTCTTTTTTATTATTAAAATTAAAAATTCCCAAAGAACTCACTTTGTCACTAATACCAGCATATCTTGATAAACTGCAAATTTCTTTCCCATCAAATCCATTAGGTGTATAAGTATCAAAATTTCCAGAATATGAAGACTTTACAGAATTTAAATCTAAGCTGACTATATCTGCATCACGTAAAGTTGGTTCCGATAACTCAATATTATTAGAAATTTCACCTAATCTATAGGCATCAAAAAATAATTTTTCAATTAAATCAATTTCCTCTTGAGAGTTATAATATGTTTGATAACCTATATTAGTATAATTAAAAAGATTATTAGGCTCGTCCAGAATTATTTTTGATAAATAAGAATTGGCAGTAATTCCATCTTCCTGTTTTCCAAAATCAAACTTACTGTCAATAGATACCAGGTTTACCATTTGTTCCTGATTATCGTATGCTCTATATAATGGATATGTCAAATCCTGCGACCCACCTATAATAACTGGAACAACTCCCTTTTGGATTAATTTGGCTGCCACTTTTTGCAACGCAAAAAAGGTATCTTCTAAAGAATTCCCCGGAATAATATCTCCCAAATCAGCAATAGAGCTATGCCAGTTTCCCGGAAACAAACTATATAATTCTTTTCGGACTGAATCCAGGTTTACTTCATCATCAACATAATTTACAGCACCACGATTTTCTAAAACACCAATAATGGCAATTTTTACTTTGTCGATGTCGGGAAACTCTTTGTCTGTGTGAAAAACGACTTTACTCCCCAAATGTTGAGTTGACAATCCATTTATGTATTGAATAATTTCATTATCAACTGGTGATAGAAAATCAAATTCCATAGTTTATTTCTTTTTAGCAGCTGCTTTTTTGGTTGCCGTTTTCTTTACGGGTATTTTCTTCTCTATTAATTCTTTTACTTGTTCCAAAGTTAATTTAGTTGCATCAACATCTTTATTTAATTCAATCTTGATTTTGCCTTTGGTAATAACTGATTTTCCCCAACGTGCTTTTTCAACCAGAATACCTTCTTCCTTCCAATTATGGATTACTTTATCGATATTCTTTTGTAATTTCTCTTCTATCAATTCTTCTACATCAGCTTGCGATAAATTATCGAAGTTGTATTTTTTACTAACATTGATAAAAATCCCGTTCCATTTTAAAAATGGACCAAAACGACCTACTCCTTTTTGAACGGGTTCATTCTTATAAATTGCGATTGGTGCATCTGCTTGTGCTTTCTCATCAATTAATTCCTGTGCACGTTCCATAGTAACATCTAATGGATCTTCGCCTTTTGGTAACGAAATAAATTGTTTTCCGAAACGAACATAAGGCCCGAAACGACCATTGCTAACTTCTATTTCTTCTCCTTTATATATACCTAAGTTTTTTGGCAACAAAAATAAATTCAAAGCTTCTTCTAAAGTTATATTGCCAATATTTTGTTCCTGGCGCAAACTTGCGAATTGTTTTTCTTCATCGTCAGCCTCACCTATCTGAGCAACCGGACCAAATTTTCCTAAACGCACCAAAACTTGTTTCCCGGTTTTTGGATCTTTACCTAAAATTCTTTCGCCACTTTCACGCTCTGCATTTTCTCCTACTTCAAGAACATTTGGATGAAACTTACCATAGAACTCTTGCATCATTTTAGTCCAATTAATATTTCCTTCTGCTATTTCATCAAAGTCTTGTTCTACTTTAGCGGTAAAGTTATAATCTAAAATGGCTGCAAAATTCTTTACTAAAAAGTCATTCACAATCGTTCCAATATCTGTTGGCACTAATTTCCCCTTATCAGAACCCGTATTTTCTTTTAAAATATTTTCATCAACTTTATTTGCCTTAAGCATAAGTTGTGTATATTTTCTTTCTACACCTTCTAAGTTTCCTTTTTCTACATAAGTCCTAGCAATGATAGTAGAAATAGTTGGAGCGTATGTTGATGGTCGACCAATACCAAGCTCTTCTAATTTCTTTACCAAAGATGCTTCCGTATATCTTGATGCAGGTCTTGTGTATCGTTCAGTTGCAGTGATATTATTGTTTAACAATATTTCATTCACTTTCAATGTAGGCAACATTCCTTCTTGTTCATCATCGTCATCATCATTACCCTCAAGATAAACTTTTAAGAAACCTTCAAACTTGATAACTTCTCCCGATGCCTGAAAAACTTCTGAGTGATTGTTTGCTTCAATTTTAACATTGGTTCTTTCTAACTCAGCATCGCTCATTTGTGATGCTAACGTTCTTTTCCATATCAAATCGTATAAACGGTCTTGGTCTCTTTCAACATTAACAGTGTGTTTCGACATATCCGTTGGACGAATCGCTTCGTGTGCTTCTTGTGCACCTTTGCTTTTTGTATTGAATGTTCTTGGCTTTGAGAACTCTCTTCCGTAAGATTTAGTAATTTCAGCTTCAGCTGCATCCATAGCTTCTTTAGAAAGATTTAAACTATCGGTTCTCATATACGTAATCAAACCGGCTTCGTAAAGTCGTTGTGCAATTTGCATCGTAATTCCAACAGGTAAATACAATTTACGCGCAGCCTCTTGTTGCAACGTTGATGTTGTAAAAGGAGCAGCAGGTGATTTCTTTGTTGGTTTTGTTTCTAAATCTGCTACCTTATATGTAGAACCAATATTTTTACTTAAAAAATCTTCGGCTTCTTTTTTGGTTGCGAAGTTTTTTGGCAATTTGGCTTTCACCACTTTCCCGGCTTCGTTGGTGAATTCTGCAGTTACTGAATAAGATGCTACTGGTTTGAAGTCTTGTATTTCCCTTTCTCTTTCAACTATTAACCTGACAGAAACGGATTGTACACGTCCAGCAGATAATCCGCCTTTTACTTTTTTCCATAATACAGGTGATAGTTCATAACCAACCAATCTATCTAAAACTCTTCGTGCTTGTTGGGCATTTACTAAATTGTAATCTATTTCTCTTGGATTATCGATGGCCTTAAGAATGGCATTTTTAGTAATTTCATGGAAAACAATACGTTTGGTTTTGGCTTTGTCTAATTTTAATTCTTCCGCTAAGTGCCAGGAAATAGCTTCTCCCTCTCGGTCTTCATCGGAAGCTAACCATACCATATCGGCGTTTTTGGATAGGGTTTTTAATTTGGAAACTAAAGCTTTTTTATCATTGGAAACCTCATATTTTGGTTTAAAACCATTTGCTACATCTACACCTATTTCTTTAGAAGGCAAATCGGCAATATGACCATAACTTGACTCTACTTGGAAATCACTCCCTAGAAATTTTTCGATAGTTTTTGCCTTTGCAGGTGACTCAACGATAACCAAATTCTTTGCCATATACCGATTGTTTGTGTCGGCAAAAGTAAACGTTTTTTTTAAATTTGCGTTTTACTGTTACTTTTTAACTATAAAGGGCAAAATAATTTTTAAAATTACAACCAAATCATCCTTTTTTCACTTCCTAAAACTTTTGATAAAACCAACTGCCATCTTGTCATATTTTATAATTTAGTATTATCTTTGTTGTCCGGATAAGCGAAAACATTAATAAGATACTGAATAAATTCAGCATAAATGGAAAAGGAAATTGACGAAAAAAAACAAGGCACTAGTCTTGTTTTGGAATACAAAAAAGAAAACACAAAGAAACTATTTATAGAAAGTTATGGTTGCGCGATGAACTTTTCGGATAGTGAAGTTGTGGCTTCCATTTTGACAAACGAAGGTTATAATACCACTGATATATTAGAAGAAGCCGATTTGGTTTTGGTAAACACTTGTTCTATCAGAGACAAAGCGGAACAAACGGTTAGAAAGCGTCTAGAAAAATACAATGCTGTTAAACGTGAGGTAAATCCGGGAATGAAAGTAGGTGTTTTGGGTTGTATGGCAGAACGTTTGAAAGAGAAATTTCTAGAGGAAGAGAAAATTGTCGACATGGTTGTTGGTCCAGATGCTTACAAGGATTTACCCAACTTACTGAAGGAAGTCGAAGAAGGTAGAGATGCAATTAATGTGATTTTATCTAGAGAGGAAACATACGGAGATGTCTCACCAGTTCGTTTGATGAGCAATGGTGTAACTGCTCTAGTTTCGATAACGAGAGGTTGCGATAATATGTGTACGTTTTGCGTGGTGCCGTTTACTCGTGGTCGCGAACGTAGCCGAGAACCACAAAGTATATTGACTGAAATCAAAGATTTATGGAACAATGGTTATAAAGAAGTTACGCTTCTTGGTCAAAATGTAGATAGTTATCTTTGGTATGGTGGCGGTTTGAAAAAAGATTTTGATAAAGCCACCGAAATGCAAAAAGCAACATCCTTTGGTTTTGACCAATTATTAGAAATGGTTGCCATACAATTTCCGAAAATGCGTATTCGTTTTTCAACATCTAACCCGCAAGATATGCATGAAGAAGTGTTGCATGTGATTGCCAAATATCCTAATGTTTGTAAACACATCCATTTACCTGTTCAAAGCGGAAGTGATAGAATTTTAAGGGAAATGAATCGTTTGCATACTAGAGCAGAATATTTACAACTGATTGACAAAATTCATCAAATCATACCAGATGTTAGCGTTACACAGGATATGATTGCCGGTTTTCCAACTGAAACAGAAGCAGATCATCAAGATACATTAAGCCTTATGGAAGCTATAAAATATGGCTTTGGTTATATGTATTCCTATTCAGAACGACCAGGAACATTAGCAGGAAGAAAAATGGAAGATGATGTAAAAGAAGAAACCAAATTACGTAGACTTCAGGAAATTGTTGATTTGCAACGTATTCATAGTGGCATCAGAACCAAAGAATTTGTAGGCAAAACAGTTGAAGTTTTAGTTGAAAAAGTTTCTAAAAAATCGGACAAAGATTTATCAGGGAGAAATTCACAAAGCTTTATGGTTGTTTTTCCAAGAGAAAACTATAAAATTGGCGATTTTGTAAATGTAAAAATAACGAATTGTACTAG
>NZ_JBMOGQ010000053.1:0-14397 GCF_049318325.1 Flavobacterium sp.
GGGTTTATGAAATATTATAATTTAAAAACATTAAGTAATTAAGAAAAGTTAAGGTTTCATTAAGCTTAACTTTTCTTAATGCAAAAACTTAACTTCTTAATGGTAAAAATTCTTAAGGGTAATAATACAATATTTAAAATAATAAAGTCATGAGCGATATAACTAGAGGAGGACAATTCCTCGTAAAAGAAACAAAATATGAAGACATCTTTACTCCGGAAGATTTCTCGGAAGAGCAAATTATGATGCGAGATTCAGTTAAGGAATTTGTTGACAAAGAAATATGGCCAAACAAAAATAGATTTGAGGCAAAAGATTATGCTTTCACAGAAGAAGTTATGAAGAAAGCTGGTGAAATGGGATTTCTAAGCGTAGCCGTTCCTGAAGCTTATGGTGGAATGGGAATGGGTTTCGTAGATACGTGCTTAGTTTGTGATTATATTTCAGGAGCCACAGGTTCGTTTTCCACAGCTTTTGGAGCACATACCGGAATTGGAACGATGCCAATTACGCTTTATGGAACCGAAGAACAAAAACAAAAATATGTTCCTAAATTAGCTTCTGGCGAATGGTTTGGAGCTTACTGTTTAACAGAACCAGGTGCCGGTAGTGATGCTAATTCAGGAAAAACAAAAGCTGTACTTTCTGCTGACGGAAAATATTATAACATTACCGGAGGAAAAATGTGGATTTCTAATGCTGGTTTCTGCTCTTTATTTATTGTGTTTGCTCGAATTGAAGACGATAAAAACATTACTGGTTTTATCATTGAAAATGATCCAAGTAACGGAATCACAATGAATGAAGAGGAACACAAATTAGGTATTCGTGCTTCTTCTACGCGACAGGTGTTTTTTAATGAAACAAAAGTTCCTGTTGAAAATATGTTGGCTGGTCGTGGCGAAGGCTTTAAAATTGCTATGAATGCGCTGAATGTAGGCCGAATTAAATTGGCTGCTGCTTGTTTGGATGCACAACGACGTGTAACTTCCAATGCTGTTAATTATGCTAACGAAAGAATTCAATTTAATGTACCTATTTCTAGTTTTGGTGCAATCCGTTATAAATTAGCCGAAATGGCAACTTCAGCTTATGCCGGGGAAAGCGCTACCTATCGTGCAGCAAAAGATATTGAAAACCGAATAAAATTGCGAGAAGCCGATGGGGCGTCACGTCAGGAAGCCGAACTTAAAGGCGTAGAAGAATTTGCTATCGAATGTTCTATTTTAAAAGTGGCTGTTTCTGAAGATGTTCAAAATTGTGCCGATGAAGGAATTCAAATTTATGGCGGAATGGGATTCTCGGAAGATACACCAATGGAAAGTGCTTGGCGTGATGCACGTATCGCCCGTATTTACGAAGGAACTAATGAAATCAACCGAATGTTATCAGTAGGAATGCTTATCAAAAAAGCTATGAAAGGTCACGTTGATTTGCTTGGACCAGCTTCAAAAGTGCAGGAAGAATTGATGGGTATTCCATCTTTTGATACACCTGATTACTCTGAATTATTTTCTGAAGAAAAAGAGTTAATCAGCAAATTGAAAAAAGCATTCCTAATGGTTGCCGGTGGTGCGGTTCAAAAATACGGTCCAAATTTAGAAGACCACCAACAATTATTAACAGCTGCTGCAGACATATTAATAGAGATATATATGGCCGAAAGCACTGTTTTACGTACAGAAAAATTAGCCAAAAAAGAAGGTGAAGAAAATGTAAAAGAGCAAATAGCTATGGCCAAATTGTATTTATACAAAGCTGTTGATGTGGTTACTCAAAAAGGAAAAGAAAGTATTATTTCATTTGCTGAAGGCGATGAGCAACGAATGATGCTTATGGGATTACGCCGTTTTACAAAATACTCCAATATGCCTAATATTGTTGGATTGAGAGAAACAATCACAACAAAATTAGTAGCCGAAAATAGTTATTGTTTTTAGTTTAAGTTAAGTTAATTGTTGAAAAATCTCTTGTTTGCACAAGAGATTTTTTTTGTTTTAAATTTCTAAATTTCAGTAATGTTTAAGTTTTTAATTACCCAAATCGTAATCTGTAATTAGCTATATTTGCTTAACTAAATCGATATAGTATTATGGAAGAATGCATCTCCGTATTTGATATGCTTAAAATTGGTGTTGGCCCCTCAAGTTCGCATACACTCGGACCTTGGCGTGCAGCTGAACGCTTTTTATCTGAATTACAAACAGAAAACTTGTTCTATAAAATAATCCGAGTTAAAGTTGATTTGTATGGGTCACTTTCCTTAACAGGAAAAGGGCATGCTACAGATTTAGCGATTATGCTTGGACTTAGCGGACAAGATCCTGAATATATTCCTGTTCAAGACATAGACGGAATTATAAAAAATATCGAAAACAAAAACGAAATTAATTTAGCTAACAATATTGTCATTTCATTTTATTTTCTTCAAGACATAGTTTTTAATAAAAATTTTCTTCCTTTTCATGCAAATGGTTTGACATTTACCGCTTATTTAAATGACGATACGGAATATACTTCTACCTTCTACTCTATTGGTGGCGGATTTGTAGTAAAAGAAGAGCGAACGAATGCCAAAAAGAAAATGGAAATTAAATGTGCTTTCCCGTTTTTAATTCAAAATGCAGATGAGTTATTACAACTCACAATTTCTCAAAAAAAATCGATTTCTGAAATCGTTTATGAGAATGAAAAATCGATGCGGAGTGAAGAAAATATTCATCACGAATTAATACGCATTTGGCAGACCATGCTTGAATGTATGTACATTGGTTGTCATTCTGAAGGAATTTTACCTGGAGGTTTAAATGTACGTAGACGCGCTTTTGATATGCATCAGGGATTAATTGGTTTGGCCAATTACAAAAATCCGCAAGAATGGTTAGAATCCATACGAAAAACCGAAGTTAAATTTCGTCAAATTCTTAAATGGGTTTCTTGTTTTGCTTTAGCTGTGAACGAAGTAAATGCGGCTTTAGGAAGAGTTGTAACCGCACCAACCAACGGAAGTGCCGGTGTAATTCCGGCTGTTTTGATGTATTATTTAGTGATAGAAAATCATCAAGCTGGAGAAAAAGAAATCAAACAATTCCTTATGGTTGCTGGAGAAATTGGAAGCATCTTTAAAAAGGGTTCAACAATATCTGCAGCTATGGGAGGATGCCAAGCAGAAATTGGTGTTTCCTCTGCTATGGCAGCCGGAGCTTTATGTGAAGTTATGGGTGGAACTCCTGACCAAGTTTTAATGGCTGCCGAAATCGCTATGGAACATCACCTCGGAATGACTTGCGACCCTATTGGTGGTTTGGTTCAAATTCCTTGTATTGAACGCAATACTATGGGGGCAATCAAGGCAATAAATGCGGCAGAACTCGCTATGGAAACCGATGCTAAAAATGCTAAAGTTCCGCTAGATAAAGTAATTGAAACCATGTGGAAAACCGCGAAAGACATGAACTCAAAATACAAAGAAACTTCAGAGGGCGGTCTCGCTGTAGCAGTAAATGTGGCAGATTGTTAGAATTCAAAAGCTAAACTCGTGGTAATAAAAAAGTTATTATTGATAGGTAATTCATCTTTTAGGAATACTTTTTCTTGACTTTGCAAATACCGTGCTTCGGTTCTAAATTTTACTTTTTCATTAAAATTGTAATCCATATTTATAGAACTACCAAATGTTTTAAAATCGCCATTTGAGGCTATAATAATATTATTTTTATCCTGATAATATTCTGCTCTGAAAGTAGTTTGCCATTTATTATTCCAAGTATATTGAGTCATAATCACTGGACTATACCAAACATGATAATCTGTTTTAATAGGGTCAATATCTTGTATTCCTATATCAAAACCTGAAATAATGCGCCAATGACTGTTGCATTGATAATCCCAATAAAAGTTATTAAAAAAACGCATGCCCAAATAGTCATTATATACTTCTTTACCCAAATAAGAACTCCAATTGAATAATGACTTCTCTTTGGTCTTATAGCTAATTTGAGTTCCGAGTGCTAGTGGAATTTTGGTATTGGTTCGCTTAATTCTTTGCCAACCATTGGTTACTAAAAAAGCCAAGCTCCATTTTTCATTGGGTTTATAACCATATTTTACACCTGTCATGTAGTAAGGAGAGTTTTCTGCAAGTAAAGAACGAGTTAAAGTAAGATTACTTGAAGAAATAGCGGTTTCAAATCCAATATAACTAGGCAAAATTCCCACTTCAATAGTTTGCTTTTTTGCGCTATCTAGATAAAGACCTACAAAAGCTTCATTAAGCAATTTATTATTTTCGCTAGCATAATTGTCATCAACATAGGTTCCAGAATGTAATGCAATAATAGCATAAACATTTTCATATTCCGCTTTGACTCTAAGCAATCCAATATTGACATTAAACTCATTATGTCTATTATAATTGTACATAAACGGAAGTTTCATTTCCGAATTTGGAGTATTAAAATCATAAGCATAATAGGTTTCAATATAACCTGAAATTTTATAATCTACAGTTCTTTCCTGTGAAAAAATGAATTGTGAGATAAGCAAAAAAAATAAAAAATATTTCATTTATTTTAGATTAATGGATAAGAAAATATTAATATTTCATCCAACGAATTAACTCTTTCCATGTTGGTTTTTTTCCATACATCAAAATACCAACACGGTATATCTTAGCAGCAAACCAAACAACTCCAAAGAAAGTACTGAATAGAATTACCATTGATAAGATAATCTGCCACATCGGAACACCAAACGGAATTCGCATCATCATTACTATTGGGGACGTTAGCGGAATCATTGAAAAAACAGTTGCCACTGTCCCATTTGGATCATTCATTACCGTAAAGAAACCAACATAAACTCCTAATATCAATGGCATTATGATAGGCAATAAGAATTGTTGGGAATCGGTTTCATTGTCAACAGCAGCTCCAATTGAGGCATAAAATGAACTGTACAGAAAGTAACCTCCAATGAAATAAATAATGAAAGAAATTAAGATGGTTGCTATTGGCAAATGCCACAATTCTTTAATATACATGCCAATATTACTACCTGCAGCTTGTTGTGCATTCTCCATTGCTTGCGCCTGCGCTTCTGCAGATGCTCCAATATGAACTCCAAACATACTGGATAAAATAAACATTGCAGAAAGCCCCAATATTGCCCAAATCAGAAATTGCAAAATTCCAGCTAATGATGTTCCAATAATTTTACCCATCATTAATTGAAATGGCTTAACAGATGAAATAATTACTTCTATAATTCTGGAAGTTTTTTCTTCAATGACGCTTCGCATAACCATATTTCCATATAATATGATAAACATCATAATCAAATAACCAAAAGCACCACCAATTATTATTTTAATTTCGTTTAATCCTTTAAGTGCTTCTTCGCCTGATGCTTTTTCTAAATTAATAGCAACAGTAGCTTTTGCTTTATTGATTTTTAAAGTATCCAAACCCGCTTTTTGAAAGTTTTCAGCTGTAATTTTTTTAGAAATAACGTCTTCTAAATTGTCAATAAAAGTTACACTTGGGCTGTCATTAGAAACAAATTGAATGGATTTTTGCAGCTTGTTATTGTCTTCTACTTTCGGAATAATTAAAAGTCCTTCGTAGCTTTCACTGATGATACTGTCCTTTAAAACTTTTAAATCAACTCGAGATAAATCAACATAGTTATATTCTTCATCACTTTTAAACTCTTTTACAAATTGACCAGTTTTATCATGAATAGCAATGGTTTTTAATTCCGCTTTCATCGTGCTTAAATAGCCAACAAAAACACCGATACCAACAAACAATAACGGACTCAAAAATGTCATTACAATGAACGATTTATTGCGCACTTTCGCAATAAATTCTCTTTTTATAATAAGTACTAATTTACTCATATTTCAGACTTCTTAGATTTTAAGATTATTAGACTTCTTAGAATTTAAATTGCTTTATTTATTGTTATCCAACAATCTATTGTGTTACCGTTTGGATAAAAATATCATTCATACTTGGGATTTTTTCGACAAAATGAGTTACTTGACCTCTTTGAACCAAAATGTTTAGTAAATCATTTGGCGAAACATTTCCAAGGTTAATTTCTAATTTTAATTCGTCATTCAACGATTTAAAATCTGTTTGTGACAAAGTAAATTTTTGTGACAAATCATACATTAAACCTTCGATATTATCGCTTAAAATTCCAACTTCATAGCTATTTGTTCTAAATTGCTTTTTAACATCAGTAAGTTTCCCTTCAATTAGTTTGTTTGATTTGTGAATTAAGGCAATATAATCACACATTTCTTCCACGCTTTCCATTCGATGTGTAGAAAAGATAACTGAAGTTCCCTGTCTGTTCAGCTCGATAATTTCATCTTTAATCAAATTAGCATTTACGGGGTCAAAACCAGAAAAAGGTTCGTCAAGAATAAGTAACTTTGGTTTGTGCAAAACGGTAACAACAAATTGTATTTTTTGTGCCATTCCCTTGGAAAGCTCCTGAATTTTTTTGTCCCACCAACCTTGAATTTCCAGACGATCAAACCAATAATCCAATTGCTTTTTTGCCTCTTGTTTTGACAACCCTTTTAGTTGTGCCAAATACAAACACTGCTCGCCTACTTTCATGGTTTTATACAAACCTCTTTCTTCGGGCATATAACCAATTAATGCAACATGTTCCGGCTTTAGTATTTCACCATCCAAAATTATTTCACCACTATCGGGCAAAGTAATTTGATTGATAATTCTAATTAGGGAAGTTTTTCCGGCACCATTTGGACCGAGAAGTCCGTATATACTACCTTTTGGAACTGTTAAAGTAACTTCGTTAAGCGCGGTATAATCTCCATATTGCTTAACTACTTTGTTTACTTCAAGAATATTGTTCATAGTTTTAAATATGTATCAAAAAATTAAAAAAACAAAATTTGGAAATTGAATTTTGAACTTTGAATATTTTTGTGGATTTGCCTTTTCGAATTTGCTTCTTAAATTTTGGTAAAAGTAAGCAATAAGTAATAAAATGAAATGATTTGTTACAAAAAACCCACCCTGATTTTTACATAAGGATGGGAAAAATTGCTATGAAAAAGAAATTACTTGTTTCCAAGTAATAACCAAATGTAAAAATATTTTTTTAACTATGAAAACATGTCCTTTACTTTTTCAAAAAAAGATTTATCTCCTTTTTCCGGATTTGGTGTAAAGTTTTCATCAGTTAACGATTTTTCAAAAAACTGACGTTGTTCTTTGTTTAGATTTTTTGGAGTCCAAACATTGATATGTACCAACAAATCACCATTGCCATAGCTATTCAGACTTGGAATTCCTTTTCCTTTCAGTCTTAAAATTTTTCCGGACTGAATGCCGTCTTCAAGTTTAATCCTTACTTTACCATTTACAGCTTCGATTTCTTTAGAAACACCAAGTGCTGCTTCAGCAAAGCTAATATATAAATCGTAGTGAAGATTTTCACCTTCACGTTTTAAAAATTCATGTTCTAACTCCTCAATGGCAACTATTAAATCTCCGGGAACTCCATTTCCAGGAGCATCATTTCCTTTGCTTGAAACTTTTAATTGCATCCCGTCAACTACACCTGCGGGAATTTTGATAGAAACCGTTTCGTCTTCCATTATCATTCCTTGAGCATCAGCATTATTGGGTTTACTTTCAATAGTTTGACCTGAACCTCCACAAACATTACAAGTTGTAGCCGATTGCATTCTACCCAAAATGGTATTGGTAACTCTTAATACCTGACCTTGCCCGTTGCAGGTTGAACAAGTTTTATATTTAACGTCCGGGGCTTGTATCTTACGTTTTACTTTTACCTTTTTCTCAACACCATTGGCAATTTCTTCTAATGTCAATTTAACTTTGATACGAAGATTGCTTCCTTTTACTCTTCGATTTCCACCAGAACCTCCACCAAATCCGCCAAAACCCCCGCCTCCAAAAGCACCGCCGAAAATATCACCAAATTGGCTGAAAATATCATCCATGTTCATGTGATGTCCGCCACCATATCCACCAGCTCCATCAAAAGCGGCATGACCATATTGATCGTATTTTGCTTTTTTATCAGCGTCGCTCAATACTTCATATGCTTCAGCAGCTGTTTTAAAATTTTCTTCGGCTTGTTTGTTTCCAGGATTTTTATCAGGATGAAATTCAATCGCTTTCTTTCGGTAGGCTTTCTTTATTTCTTCTGGGGAAGCGTTTTTTGAGACGCCTAATATTTCGTAAAAATCTTTTTTGCTCATAATATTTTATATAAAATTCAAACGCGATAAATCGCTTTTCTATTCAGTTGTAATATAAATTAATTTCCAATTACAACCTTTGGAAAACGAATTATTTTATCACCTAGTTTGTACCCTTTTTCAATTACATCTACAATTTTTCCTTTCAAATCGTCTTTTGGTGCCGGAATTTGAGTAATAGCTTCTGCAAAATCGGCATCAAAGGCATCTCCTACTCTTACTTCAACTTGCTCTAAACCTTTTGAGACAAGTGTAGTTTTTAATTTTTCATGAATTAATTCTACTCCTTTCAATAAAACATCATCGTCTGATTTAGAAATTTCAAGCATTGCTCTGTCAAAATCATCTAATACAGGCAACATGGCTTGTAATACATCTTGATTGGCAGTTTTAAACAAATCAATTCTTTCTTTTGCAGTTCTTCTTTTGAAGTTTTCAAATTCAGCAAAAAGACGAAGAAATTTGTCTTTCTCATTGGCTAAATCTTCCTGAAGCTTTTCCTCAATAGATAATTCGGTTGCTGATTCAATTTCATTTACACTATTTTCTGTTGTATTTTCATCAATAATTGTTTCTTTTTCTGGATTTTCAGTATTCATCGAGTTTTTATTTTTAAAAATATTTTTCATATTCAATTTTTTTCGCTTCACTCTAAACTGTTCGGCAACGCCAAGAGTGATGATCTTCGGTTTGCAAAAGTACTGCCATTTCTTTTAAAATGTCAAATTGTCATTTAATTTTGTTTGATAAAAAAATTTAACAGAAATAATTATCAAATTTTAATAAAAATTTAATAAAATTTTAAGAATGTTACGATTTCGTTTAAATTAAATTTGTGAATATTTATTAAACAAGTAATAACTATAGGTTAGTTTATCGCTTTAAAAAATTATTAATTCAAGAATCTTTATAGAAAAAAAAGTGCTGTATTAACAGCACTTTTTTAATGAATATAAATCCTCAATAGCTTCTTTTATATTGATAAATTGAAATTGAAAACCTTCATCAATAATCTTTTGTGAACTTAAATTTTTACTGGAAAAAAGTAAATAGCTCATTTCACCAAGTAGCAATTTCATTACAAACTCTGGAATATTGGGTAGGAAAAGCGGTTTTTTCAGTGCCTTAGCAATGACGGTTGTTAAGTCCAGGTTGTTTGTCGGATTTGGACTTACCGCATTATAAACACCTTTCAATTGGTTTTCAATCGCAAAACTAAACATAGCAACCAAGTCGTAAATATGTATCCAGGATTGTAGTTGTTTACCATTTCCCATAACAGAACCAAAACCCATTTTAATAGGTTTTACCATTTCAGGTAAAGCACCTCCTAAATTAGAAAGTACAATTCCGGTTCTTAGTTTACAAACTTTTAACCCTAAAACCTGAAATCGATCAGCACTTTGTTCCCATTTTTTTACAACATTAGAAAGAAAACTATCTTCTGTTTCTGTGGAATTTTCATCATAAACTTTATCAAAACTTTCCGGATAAATAGCTGTTCCGGAAGCAGAAACAAATTGTTTTACTTGGTTTGGATTTTTTTTAACCAAATTATAAAGTAGTTCACTCGCTAAAGTTCTACTTTCTATTATTTCTTGTTTGTAAGCATTTGTCCAACGCTTTGCTATGTTAGCACCGGCTAGATGAACAATTACGTCAACTCCGAAAATGCAATTTTCATCAATTTTACTTTGCTGTGGATTCCAATAAAATCCATGATAATTAGGTTTGCTTTCAATCTTTGAAACTGAAGTAGTAAGATAATTTATTGTATGGCCTTTTGCAAGTAATGCTTTTACCAATTCAGTACCTATCAAACCAGTTGCCCCTGTAATTAAAATCTTCATTTTGAAATTATTTTATTTCCTTCGGCTTTCACATTTGCTATTGTCGCTGTACTGCATAAAATTGGTTTGCCAATTTGCTATAGCTTAGTTTCGTCTTCGCCTCGGGTTTGTCAAAATTACATTCAATATCTAATAAGTAATACACAATTGTAATAGGTTTAACTTTTGTCTATGCTTTCAATTTGATACTCCATTCAAAGTTCATTTCAGAAACCTGTTCTCTTTTTTCATTTACTCCAACAGATTTCATCCAAATAGTTTGTCCTTCACCGGTAGCAATTGTTTGTTTGATGGCTTCTTCTATCAAATGACCATCATTGCAAGTGAATGTAATTAGTCCGGTAGCCTTTTTTGAAAAGTTACTATTGTTATTGGCAACTAACATCGATATTTTTTTTTCACTTTTTTTGATTTGCATCATTACCAATGCACCGGTTGTCAATTCTGCAGCCATGGCTTGTACGGCAAAATACATTGATTTAAAAGGATTTTGATTAAACCATCTGTGCTTTACTGTTACTACACATTGTTCTTTTGAAATAGACTTAACTCTTACACCACTCCAAAAAGCAGAAGGCAATTTAAAAAATAAAAAAAAGTTTAATTTTAATGGTATAAACTCCATAAAAGCTATATTTTATTGTAAAAGTACAACAATATATATAGATTACAACTTGTTCTAAAATGCTAATTTTATGTTAATTTTTAGTACTTTGTATTGCATAATACCTTTTTTTAAAAGTATCTTTGTATAAGAATTTAATCTTTTATAAAAAGTATTCAAAGTTATAATCATTAAAAAAAAAGAATTTAGTAATCAAAAAATAAATAAATCATGTATTATGAATATTGAAAACACAAAAGCTCAGATGCGTAAAGGTGTTTTAGAGTTTTGTATTTTATGTATCTTAAGAGACAAAGAAGCATACACATCTGAAATATTAGACACTTTAAAAAACGCTAAACTGCTTGTTGTAGAAGGAACCGTTTATCCGCTATTGACAAGACTAAAAAATGACGGTTTGCTCAATTACCGTTGGGAAGAATCAACTTCTGGACCACCAAGAAAATATTACGGTTTGACAGAAATAGGAAAAACATTTTTAACAGAATTAAATGGCACATGGACAGAATTGTCTGATGCAGTAAACGTCATCACAACTAACAAATAAAAGAAATCATGAACAAAACAGTAAATAGTAATATAGGCGGTTTAATTTTTCACATAGATGAAGATGCATACCAAAAATTAACTCGATATTTTGAGGCAATAAAACGTTCCCTTTCTAATTCTTCCGGTCAGGATGAAATAATGAATGACATTGAAATGCGAGTAGCTGAATTGTTAACTGAAAAACAAAAAAGTGACAAACATGTAATCAACAATAAAGATGTTGATGAAGTAATTGTAATCATGGGACAGCCAGAAGATTACCGAATTGACGATGACTTAAACGATAAAGCAACTACAGAACCATTTTATCCCTATACTAGATCTAGAAAATTATATCGCGATAAAGACAGAGGAACAATTGCTGGGGTTTGTACAGGTTTAGGCCACTATTTCGGAATTGACGCCGTTTGGTTAAAAATCTTATTCCTGATATTATTTTTCGGATTCGGAACCGGGTTTATTGCTTATATTATTCTTTGGATAGCGATGCCAAAAGCAGTAACTACCTCTGAAAAACTTGAAATGACTGGTGAGCCGGTAACCATTTCCAATATCGAAAAAAAAGTAAGAGAAGAATTCGAAAGCGTTTCTAACAAATTTAAAAATGCCGATTATAACAAAATGGGAAACGAAGCAAAAGCAGGAGCTACAAAAGTAGCTGACGGAATTGGTGAAATTTTAATGAATGTTTTCAAAGTTTTCGCCAAAATATTAGGCACCATAATTTTAGTTTTCTCTTCATTTGCCTTATTGGGAATATGCTTTGCTTCTATCTTTATGATCTTTTCATCATCAATGCCGGACAACTACATTCTAAATCACATTAGCACACCAATTGGTTTAGAAACACCTATCTGGGCTCAAGGAGTATTATTGCTTTTAGCTTTTGGAATACCAATGTTTTTCTTCTTAATGCTTGGATTAAAATTATTGGTAACCAACTTAAAATCGATTGGAAATATTGTTAAATTCAGCTTATTAGGTATTTGGATAATTGCTGTTGGAATCTTAATTTCACTAGGAATAAACGAAGCAACTCAAATAGCGTTTGATGGAAAAACAGTTAAAAAAGAAACTATTAATATAGCCCCAACAGATACGTTAATAATAAAATTTAAAAACAACGATTTTTATTCGAAAAATAGTTATGACCATACTGATTTCAGATTAACACAAGATGAGAAAAACAATGAAATAATCTATTCTAATAATGTAACTATCGAAATTATGAAAACGGAAGAAGCCTTACCCTATATTCAAATTGAAAGACTAGCCGTTGGGAAATCAGCAAATGAAGCCAGAAACCGCGCAGAAAAAATCAAATACGGTTATAAAATTGAAGGAAATCAATTAATCTTAGATAATTATTTATTGACGGCTGTTAACCAAAAATTCAGAGGTCAAAAAGTAGAATTGTTCTTGTATTTACCAAAAGGAACCCTATTCAAAGCTGATGAGACAGTTCAAAAATATGAGATAACCGAAAATAACTTTTTCAATTTGCACTTTAGTTCAAGTGACTATATTTATAAAGTTGAAGATTCTCAGGTAAAATGTTTGAATTGTCCGGCAGATGAAAATGAATATAACGATGTTGAAAACGGCACAACGGAAGTTATCACCAATGAAAATGATAGCACTGATGTGGTTACTGTAAAAGTAAATGGTAAAACAGTTATCGAAACCAAATCTGAAAAACCAAAAAAGTCAAAACTTACTATAGACGAACACGGAATAATAATCAAAACTAACTAATCATGTTGAAGTTCGTAGTATTTTGTGCCAAAATAATTGCCGCAACTATAGCAGCTACACTTTTTGCTTCATGTCATGTAAGAGATGTTCATTTCGGCGATGGAATCGATGGTAACGGAATCGTGACAACAGAAAAACGTAATGTTGAAGGTAACTTTTCAAAAGTAGACGTCTCTCGCGGGTTAAACTTAACATTGGAAAAAGCTGACACCAATTTTGTAGAAGTAGAAGCCGATCAAAACTTTCAGGAACATATTTCTACCAAAGTTGAAAACGGAACGCTATACATTACATCTGATAAAAATATTGATGAAGCTACAGCAAAAAACATTCGTGTTAAACTGCCATCTTTAAAAGCACTTGAAGCTAAAAGTGGTGCTTCGGTCAGTACGAAAAACACATTTGACGGAACTTATTTAAGTGTAAAAACCAGTAGCGGCAGTGAAGCAGATATTAACATTGAATATGATGTGGTAAAATGTGAAAGCACTAGCGGAAGTACTCTGAAAGTAAACGGAAAAGCACTAAAACTTACTACTAATTCTTCAAGTGGAAGCTCAATTAATGCTCAAGGTTTATTGGTTAATGATGTCGTTGCAGAATCATCAAACGGAAGCTCAACCAATGTGCATCCATTAGTGAGTTTAAAAGCAAAAGCATCTAGTGGAAGTTCTATCGATTATAACAGTTCTCCGAAAACTGTAATTAAAGAAGAAAGTTCTGGCGGAAGTGTTTCCAAATAATAAGTTAATAAAACATCTCAATTTTCATTGAGATGTTTTTTTTTCTATTTTTGACACTGAGTCTAGTTCAGAAAACAAGATGAACTTATAAAGTAAAAACATTGATTGTAAATTCATGAAAAAAATAATTATACTAAGTTTCCTTTTTATCACTTCATTAAGCTTTGCCCAAAAGAAAGAAAAAGTAAAAGGTTCCAAAATTGTTAAATTGGAGCAAAAACAAGTAGAAGACTTTGAGTCGCTTGAATTAGAAGACAACCTTGAATTATTTTTGATTAAGGGAAATGAATGTAGACTCGAAATAGAAGCCGATGATAATTTAATAGAATTTGTCGACTATAAATTAACCGGCAAAAATCTCCGAATTTCAACTTCTAGAGATATATCAAGTTATAAAAAACTTAGTGTACGTATTACCTACAACGACAATTTCAACATGCTCATTGCCAAAGATGAAACCAATGTGACTACTTTGTCCGATTTGATTTTAGACAACATCACTTTTAAGAGTTATGATTATTCTAAATTGTTTCTGAATGCCAAAACCAAAAACTTCACGTTGATGGCCAACGATAAATCGAAAGTAGAACTCAATTTAAAATC
>NZ_JBMOGQ010000054.1:0-14311 GCF_049318325.1 Flavobacterium sp.
AACAACAATTAAAAAAATACAATAAACCTATCATACTTTCTTGTCCAAGTGGCAATTTTGGTAACATTTGTGCTGGAATTATGGCAAAACGATTAGGCTTGCCTATCGCTCATTTTGTAGCGTCTACCAATGCTAACGATACCGTTCCTAGGTTTTTAGAAAAAGGAATCTATGATCCAAAAGCATCCGTTGCAACAATATCAAACGCTATGGATGTTGGTAATCCGAGTAATTTTATCCGTATTCAAGAATTATACAATAATGATTTGAAAGAATTTGAAAAGGATTTCTCTTCCTACAGCTATACAGATGCTGAAACAGAAATAGCTATAAAAGACATTTACAAGCAAACAAAATATATAGCCGAACCTCATGGTGCTGTTGGTTATTTAGGTTTAAAAAAAGAAATGAAGAAACAACCAAACAGTGTTGGCGTATTTTTAGAAACAGCACATCCTATAAAATTCTTGGATACTGTTGAACCTTTATTGCATTTGAAATTGCCTATTCCAAAGCAAATTGTTAGTGTACTTGGTAAAGAAAAAGTGAGTACGAGAATAAAAAGCTATGAGGAATTTAAATCTTTTTTAATGTAATTGCTCTGAGCTGTTATAAAAATTATATATCCTATAAAAAAACAGATAAATTTCATGAACTTTAAACGAATTTTCTAATTGAATAATTTTCGTTAGCTAGTTTATATAATAAAAAAACTCGACTGGTTTTGGAACTTGCCGGGTTTATTATTTTTTATACAAACTGCCCTAATTTATTAATATCAATACTCTCATGAGAAGCATTATAAACTGCTTTACCGTTTTTAACAAGAATGATTTGAGGTGATTGATGAGTTACTCCAAATCGACTGGCAATTTCATTAGATACATTTCTAAATTCCAACAAGTCTAATAAATAAGGAATAACTTTATCTTGTAAATCAAATTCGTTTTCAAATTGTTTCAACACTATTCTACTTATACTGCAACGTGTACTATGTTTAAAAATAAGAACCGGATTCTCGGTTGATAAATCAATGATTTCATTCAACTGTCCTAAATCAGTTAGTGGTCTCCATCCCACTTTTGAAACTGATTGCTTTTCTTCATTAGAACCAAACATATTCTTTAAAAAACTCATAATTGTCTGTTTTTAAGACATTTTGACTTGCTTTGATGATAAAAATCATTAAAAAAAGACAATATGTCTGTAATTTTATATTGGAATGCAAATTGACCAACAGTCAACAAATATAAACAAAACAACTAACAACAATGAACATAAAAAACTTAACAATCAAATCGCAAGAAGCGTTGCAACAAGCACAGCAGATTGCACAAAGTTATGGTCAACAACAGCTCGAGAACGAACATATTTTTAAGGGAATTCTAGAGGTTGATGAAAATGTAACGCCATTCATCTTGAAAAAACTCAATGTAAATGTAGATTTATTCAAAAAAAATTTAGACAGCACCATTCAAAGTTTTCCAAAAGTTTCAGTTGGCGAAATCATGTTGTCTCGTGAAGCAAATACAGCACTAAACGAATCCAACATCATTGCAAAAAAAATGAACGATGAATATGTTTCTATCGAACATTTAATTTTGGCCATATTCAAATCTAAAAGTAAGGTTGCCCAAATTTTAAAAGACCAAGGCGTAACTTACAACGAATTAGAATCTGCTATTACTGAAATCCGAAAAGGAGAAAGAGTAACTTCTGCTTCTGCTGAAGAAACTTATAATGCCTTGAATAAATATGCTAAAAACCTCAACGAACTAGCACGTCAAGGAAAACTTGATCCAGTTATTGGAAGAGATGAAGAAATTAGAAGGGTTTTACAGATATTAACGCGTCGTACAAAAAACAATCCGATGCTTGTGGGTGAACCCGGCGTTGGTAAAACAGCTATTGCTGAGGGCTTGGCTCATCGAATTGTAGATGGAGACGTGCCTGAAAACCTTAAAGACAAAGTCGTTTATTCACTTGACATGGGTTCACTGATTGCAGGTGCAAAATACAAAGGTGAATTTGAAGAACGATTGAAAGCGGTGGTAAAAGAAGTAACCTCAGCAGAAGGAGATATTGTACTTTTCATTGATGAAATTCACACATTGGTTGGTGCTGGTGGTAGCGAAGGCGCAATGGATGCGGCTAATATTTTAAAACCAGCTCTAGCTCGTGGAGAATTGCGTGCTATCGGCGCAACAACTTTGGATGAATATCAAAAATACTTCGAGAAAGACAAAGCATTAGAACGGCGGTTTCAAAAGATAATGATTGACGAACCTGATACCGAAAGTACTATTTCTATTCTTCGTGGTATCAAAGAAAAATATGAAACACATCATAAAGTACAAATTAAAGACGAAGCGATTATTGCAGCCGTAGAATTATCCCAACGCTATATTACCAATCGTTTCCTTCCGGACAAAGCAATTGACTTGATCGACGAAGCGGCTTCTAAACTACGTATGGAAATCAATTCAAAACCAGAAGAATTAGATGTTTTGGATAGAAAAATTATGCAATTAGAAATCGAGTTGGAAGCCATCAAACGCGAAAATGATGAAAGTAAAATGAAAGTACTGAAATTGGATTTGGCTAATCTTAAAGAAGATAGAAATGAAATTTTCACCAAATGGAAATCGGAGAAAGATGTAGTCGATAATATTCAAATAGTAAAAACTGAAATTGAAGATTTTAAATACGAAGCTGAACGCGCAGAACGTGATGGAGATTATGGTAAAGTAGCTGAAATTCGTTACGGAAAAATAAAAGAAGCTCAAGAACGCTTGGATGCATTATTGAAACAATTACAAGAAAATCAAGCGGGAACCTCCTTGATAAAAGAAGAAGTAACTCGTGAAGATATTGCAGAAGTTGTTGCCAAATGGACCGGAGTCCCAGTAATAAAAATGCTACAAGGTGAAAGAGAAAAGCTTTTAAAATTGGAAGATGAATTGCACCGCAGAGTTGTGGGCCAAGAAGAAGCCATTGAAGCTATTAGTGACGCAGTTCGTAGAAGTCGCGCCGGATTACAAGATATGAAAAAACCAATTGGAACTTTCTTATTTTTAGGAACAACCGGAGTTGGCAAAACCGAATTAGCCAAAGCATTAGCTGAATATCTCTTCGATGATGAAAATGCTTTAACACGTATCGACATGAGTGAATATCAGGAGAGACATAGTGTGAGCCGATTAGTTGGTGCGCCTCCGGGATATGTGGGTTATGATGAAGGCGGACAATTGACCGAAGCGGTTCGTAGAAAACCGTATTCAGTTGTGCTGTTAGATGAAATTGAAAAAGCGCACCCTGATACATTTAATATCTTGTTACAAGTATTAGATGAAGGTCGCTTAACAGATAACAAAGGTCGTTTAGCCGATTTCAAAAACACTATTATTATTATGACTTCCAATATTGGAAGCGCGATTATACAGGATAAATTTGAAAATCTGAAAGGTTCTGTTGAAGCCGCAACCGAAGTTGCCAAAGTAGAAGTTTTGGGCTTATTAAAACAAACAGTTCGCCCTGAATTTATAAACAGAATTGATGAAATTGTAATGTTTACACCATTAACTAATGCCAATATCAAGGAGATTGTAGGCTTACAGTTGAAAAGCGTTATCAAAATGCTGGCACATCAAAATATTACCTTAGATGCCACTCTGGAAGCTATTGAATACTTAGCTCAGAAAGGTTATGATCCACAATTTGGAGCCCGACCGGTAAAAAGAGTCATTCAAAAAGAAGTTCTGAATCAGCTTTCCAAAGAAATTTTAGCAGGGAGAGTTACAAACGATAGTGTTGTTCTTTTGGATAGTTTTGACGGTCAATTGGTTTTTAGAAACCAAAGTGAACTAGTCACATAAGTTATTTTTAAATGTAATTAGTAATAAAAAAGCCTAATAGATAAATACTATTAGGCTTTTTAAATTCTATTATTTTATCAATTAGTCATCATCTTGTTCATCATCTTGTTCATCATCCTGATCATCATCCATGTCAGTAGCATCATCCATTTGGTCATTAAGTTGTTGTGCTAAAGCGTTGTTTCCATCGGTATCATCTGGACCAATTTCTATAAGTCCGTCTCCGTCACCATCAACCGCACTAGTTAAATCAACATTGCTCAATACTTCATCCATATTTATATTGATAATTAAATCGAATGAACCATTGCTTACCACTAAGTTTTGGGCAGTATCTTCGTAATCAATTTCAAATTCACTTTCAAGGTTATGCCAATAAACAAAAGGAGTTCCGTTTATAGTTCCTCTAATTTCTACTGTTTTATTGAATAAATCTGAAGTGCTTTCTAAACTTTTATTTAATTTAAATTTAACTTCTTCATATGTTCCGTTTGCAATATTTACGGTAGTTACAGGACTAGTTTGATTTAGCAAATCCAATTCCCATGGACCAAATAAACCTACTTCATCTTCTCCATCAAAAATTTCATCATCATTATCATCGCTAACGTTATCATTATCTTCTCCATCTCCGTTTCCTTCAGCAATTTCAAATTCGATTTCTTTGATGTTTATTTTAAAACTTGTTAATACTACTCCACTGTTAAGAGGAGATAATGTTGTATTAGTTTTTGCAGCATTTGTGTAAGTAGCTTTACCAAATATTCTCATTTTGCTTGTGCTTGAACTACTATCATTTGAGCAAGATGCCATCATAATTAATAGAACAGCAATTCCAATTAATGTTTTTAAGTTTTTCATAGTAACTAATTATTAAAATAAAATTATAAAACAAAGATATTATTTTTTTTTCATTATCAAATTTTTCCATCTTTTATTTCATTAACAATTTCCGGATTCAATAAAGTAGAAGTATCACCAAAGTTACTAAAATCGCCTTCGGCTATCTTTCGCAATATGCGACGCATTATTTTTCCTGAACGTGTTTTTGGCAAGTTTGATACAAATTGAATTTTATCAAGCTTAGCAATAGGACCAATTTGGTCGGAGATTAATTGGTTTATTTCTTTACTTAAATTATCTTTATCTCTGATCTCTCCTATCTCTTTCAAAATAATAAAACCATACAAGGCATTTCCTTTAATGTCGTGAGGAAATCCAACAATGGCGCTTTCAGCAATCGCCGGATGTTCATTTATGGCATCTTCAATAGGTGCTGTTCCTAGATTGTGACCAGAAACAATAATCACATCATCCACTCTACCGGTAATTCTGTAATAACCCACTTCATCACGCAATGCGCCATCGCCAGTAAAATACTTACCAGGAAAAGCGGTGAAATAGGTTTCTTTATATCGTTGATGATCTCCCCAAATGGTTCTAGCAATAGATGGCCATGGAAACTTAATACATAAACTTCCAGTCACTTGATTACCTTCAATTTCGTTGCGCAATTCGTCCATCAAAACGGGTTGAATTCCAGGCAATGGTAACGATGCATAAGTTGGTTTTGTTGGAGTTACAAAAGCAACTGGAGAAATCATTATACCTCCCGTTTCGGTTTGCCACCATGTATCAACTAAAGGGCAACGTTTACCACCAACGTGATCATTATACCAATGCCATGCTTCTTCATTGATAGGTTCTCCAACGGAACCAATAACCCTCAATGATTTCAAAGGATATTTCTGTACGTAATCTAAGTTTTCTTTTGCTAAATCACGAATAGCAGTTGGAGCCGTGTAAAATTGAGTTATTTTATGCTTTTCAATTACTTCCCAAAAACGACTATAATTTGGATACGAAGGAACGCCTTCAAATATTACTGTGGTCGCACAGTTTAATAATGGCCCATAAAGAATATAGGAATGTCCTGTTATCCAACCAATATCAGCAGTACACCAAAAAATATCGTTTTCTTCATAGGCAAAAACATTTTTAAAAGTGTAAGCAGTATAAACCATATAACCAGCTGTAGTGTGAACCATTCCTTTTGGTTTTCCGGTAGAGCCTGAAGTATAAAGTATGAACAATGGATCTTCAGCATCCATGATTTCAGCAACGTTATTTGGAATAGCAGCATCTAGTAACGGTTGTAACCAACTATCGCGTCCTTCTTTCATGATAACCGGAGTATTGGTTCTTTTGGCTACTAACACTTTTTCTACACAAGGTGTTTTTAATAAAGCTTCATCCACAATTCCTTTTAAGTCAATGGTTTTATCTCCGCGATAACTTCCATCTGACGTGATAACCATTTTACATTCACAATCATTAATACGCGCTGCCACTGCCGTAGCAGAAAAACCAGCAAAAACTACAGAGTGCACAGCACCAATTCGGGCGCAAGCCAAAGTAGCAATTGCCAATTCGGGAATCATAGGTAAATAAATACAAACTCGATCTCCTTTCTGAACGCCTTGCTCTCGTAATACATTTGCCATTCGGGCTACTCTATCATAAAGTTCGCTATAAGTAATATGAAGTGCTTTTTCGTCTGGATTGTTGGGTTCAAAAATTATAGCGGTCTTATCACCACGTCTCGCCAAATGTCTGTCGATGCAGTTTTTGGTGATATTTACTTTGGCATCAAGAAACCATTTGAAGTTGGCTTCTTGAAAATTAACTTCAAAAACTTTATCCCATTTTTGATACCAAGTAAAGTTTTCTTCAGCAATTTTATCCCAGAACTTTCTGGGTTCACGAACCGACTTTTTGTACATTTTGAAATAATGTTCTAAATCGAGTATTTTGTAGTAGCTCATATATTGTAAATATTTTTATAAAAATACTACTTTATTACAATTTTAAAAGAAATTCATTCTCAAAATAAGCAAGCTATTTATTTGCTAAAACAAATAGTTCTTACTTAATTTTTATTTAATTTGTACTAAAATAAAAAACTATGCAATTTGACCCTAACGAATTAGATTATTCTGCCGTTTATAAACTTTTGACTGGTGCTATTATTCCAAGACCTATTGGATGGATTTCAAGCATTAGCGAAGATGGGATCAATAACCTAGCACCTTTCTCTTATTTTAACGCTGTTGGTGATGACCCACCACATGTTATGTTTTCTGTAGGAAGAGGCAACGACATAAATAAAGACACGCTAAACAATGTGCTTGATACCAAGCAATTTGTAGTAAATATGGTCACCGAAGCTCTAGCTGAAAAAATGAACTTAACTGCACAATCAGTACCATCCCATGTCGACGAATTTGCACTAGCGCATATTGATTCCATCCAATCCATTAAAGTAAAACCACTGCGAGTAAAAGAAAGTCCAATCACTTTTGAATGCGAATTGGTTCATCATTACTTTCTTGAAGACCATAAAAATGGCGGAGCTTGTATAATTATTGGACGCATTGTAATGATGCATTTTGACGAAAGCGTATTAATGGATAACTATAAAATTAATCTAGAAAATTACAAGCCTATTGCTCGATTAGCGGGTTCAAATTATGCTAAAATCGGAGAAATTTTCTCTGTTAAAAGAAACTAAAATTATAAATTAAAGAATGAAAATAGCAGTAATTGGTGGCGGTCCCGGGGGATTATACTTTTCCATACTAACTAAGAAGGCAATGCCTGAATGTCAAATTGATATATATGAACGTAACAAGCCCGATGATAGTTTTGGATTTGGAGTTGTATTTTCTGATGAGACTTTGGGCGAATTTCTTTCTCGTGATTTAAAATCCTATGAATTAATAAGAAGTAATTTTGCTTATTGGGATGATATTATTATAGCTCGTGATGGACAAACCGTAAACATTGCAGGTAATGGTTTTTGCGGTTGTTCCCGAAAAACATTACTGCAATTATTACAACAAAGATGTACCGAGGAAGGCGTTAACCTTCACTTTGAACAAAATGTAGAAAATTTAAAACAATTTCAAGATGCTGATATTATTGTGGCTTGTGACGGAATTGGTAGCGCCATCAGAACACAATTTGCAGAAAACTTTGGAACCAAAATTTCATTAAAGAAAAACAGATTTGTCTGGCTTGGCTCTACCAAACCTCTTGATGCTTTTACCTATTTTTTCAAAACAACGACTCACGGTGTCATAGCAGCTCACACCTATCAATATGAATCTGGAATGAGCACCTGGATTTTCGAATGTAGTAATGAAACTTGGGAAAAACATGGTTTTGAAGTTACCAATGAAGAAGATACAATTGCCAAAATATCCGAAATATTCAAAGATGAATTAGACGGGCACAGCTTGATCACCAACAAATCGCATTGGCGTCAATTTCCGCATGTTACTAATGAAAAATGGTTTCATAACAAAATTGTTCTTTTAGGCGATGCCAAAGCAACAGCGCACTATTCTATTGGTTCGGGAACCAAATTGGCAATGGATTCTGCCATCGGTTTATCAGATGCTGTTATTGCTAACCCAAACAACGTACAGGCAGCTTTTGAACAATATGACAAAACCCGAAGAAACACTGTTGAAATGATTCAACACGCTGCTTTGGTTTCGCTCGATTGGTTTGAAAATATGGATAGAAACAACCAACATCCATTTTATCAGTTTGCTTTTGGATGTATGACTCGAGCAAAAAAAGTAACTTTTGAAAACCTTCGCCTACGAGATAAATCGTTTACGGATAAAGTTTTAAAAGAATTCAATGACAATTTCAATAGCAATAATCAAATTTTGCCTGCGGCATTTACTGAGTTCAAACTACGCGATTTAAAACTCCAAAACAGAATCGTAATGGCACCTATGGGACAATATTCTGCCGAAAACGGTGAGGTTAACGATTGGCATTTGGTGCATTACGGAAGTAGAGCAACAGGTGGCGTTGGATTGATTTTGACGGAGATGACAGCAGTTTCAGAAATAGGACGTATTACTTTAGGTTGTGCTGGAATATATACTAAAGAACAAATAGTTAACTGGAAAAGAATAACAGATTTTGTTCATGCAACTACACAAACAAAAATCGGAATCCAGCTTGGTCATTCTGGGCGAAAAGGCGCCACCAAAAAACCTTGGGAAACGGAGCAAATTGAAAATCCATGGGAACTGATTTCTGCGTCTCCAATTGCTTTTAATGAAAGTTTTTCTACTCCAAAAGAAATGACTTTAGCCGATATGGATTTGGTTACTACCCAATTCGTTCAGGCAACTCAAAATGCTGATGAAGCTGGTTTTGACCTAATCGAATTACAAGCGCATCACGGATTCTTATTAGCTTCTTTCCTGTCGCCTTTAACCAATATTCGAACCGATGAATTTGGTGGTAGCATTGCAAACCGATTGAAATTTCCGTTACGAGTTTTCAACGAAATGCGAAATGTATTTCCAAAAGAGAAGCCAATGTCAGTTCGAATTTCTGCTTCGGATTGGGTAGCAAACGGAATTTCTGAAGAAGAAGTATTAAAAATATCAGAAGCATTCAAAAATGCAGGTGCCGATATCATCAATGTTTCTACCGGAAATACAGTGGCTAACCAGAAACCACAAACGGGAAGAATGTGGCAGACACCTTTTTCAGATTTAATTAGAAATACTATTCATATTCCAACTATTACAGCGGGATATATTCAAGACATTGACCAAATCAACACTGTCATACTAAACGGAAGAGCTGATTTAGTTGCGCTTGGCAGGCCATTGCTGCTTGACGCTAATTTTGTTCGCAACGCCCAAGCTTATGAGCAGTTTGATGCTAAAGATATTCCTAATGAGTATAAGATGGGAATCTCTCATTTATATCCGCTAAAAGCCACGGAAAGAAAACAAGTGGAAAGTATGAAAACAGCATTGAAACCGAAGAGTAATAAAAAATAATGAAACATTACACTGACAATTTCGCTCATGATAATTTACCAGGTCTAGACCTGCAACCTAATTATGCATTTTTAGATTTACCAAAGTTTCATCAACCTGAAATGCTAAATTGTGTTGAAAGGCTTTTGGATAATCACATCAAAGAAGGCAGAGGAAATACTATTTGCCTAAGAACATTTGAAGAAACTTGGACCTACCTAGACTTATATAACAAAGCCAATCAAATTGCGCATGTTTTAGTAAACGATTTGGGATTAGTTCCTGGAAATCGAGTTTTGATTAGGTCTGCCAATAATCCAATGATGGTCGCCTGTTGGTTTGCCATTTTAAAAGCGGGTGGAATTGTAGTTGCTACCATGCCGTTACTTCGATCCAAAGAACTAACTACTATTATTGAATGTGCTGAAATTACACATACCCTTTGCGATAGCGAATTAGCAGAGGAAATGAATTTAGTTAAATCCGATTTTTTAAAAACAACTTGTTTTTACAACAACGCAAAGTTGGAAGAATTCATGTCCAACAAACCCAAAATATACACTAATTATCACAGCAAAGCCGATAGCATTGCTTTAATCGGATTTACTTCAGGAACTACTGGTTTACCGAAAATGACTTCACATTATCATAGAGATATATTAAATATATGTGAAGCATTTCCACAATACTCTTTACAACCAACCGAAAAAGATATTTTTACTGGAAGCCCACCATTAGGTTTTACTTTTGGTTTAGGCGGTTTGGTATTATTTCCAATGTATTTTGGAGCTTCCACCTTTTTAATTGAAAAACCTTCACCTGATTTACTTCTAAAAGCAATTCAAGAACATAAAATAACGATTTGCTTTACTGCTCCAACTGCTTGGAGAATTATTACAACCAAGGTAAACGAATTTGATATATCCAGTTTACGTAAATGTGTTTCGGCAGGCGAAAACTTGCCGTTAAAAGTTTGGCAGGATTGGTATGAAGCAACTGGGCTAAAAATAATTGACGGTATTGGCGCAACCGAAATGTTGCATATCTTTATATCGTCTAATGAAAAAAATATAAAACCTGGCGCCACTGGCGTTGCTATTAATGGTTATGAAGCTAAAATTATTGATAATAATGGAAATCAAGTTCCAACAAACGAACCAGGAAGATTAGTTGTTCGAGGTATTACAGGCTGCAAATATTTGAATCGGATTGAAAAGCAAAAAGAATATGTCATAAACGGCTGGAATTCTACCGGTGATATTTTTCGACAAGATGAAGATGGCTATTTTTGGTTTGTAGCTCGTGGTGATGATATGATTATTTCTTCTGGATATAACATAGGTGCGGTCGAGGTAGAAAGTGTACTATTAACACATGAAGATGTCTTGGAATGTGCCGTAGTTGGCTTACCAGATGAGGAACGTGGAATGTTAGTTTGCGCCTATATCGTATTGAAAGATAAAAGTAAAGCTTCAGATGATATGAAAATACATATTCAACAATGGTTTAAGGAAGTAGCCGCGCCATATAAATATCCAAGAGTAATAAATTTTACTGAAGCTTTACCTAAAACAGAGACTGGAAAAATACAACGATTTAAGTTAAAGTGATTAGTAAATAGTGAAAAGTAATTAGCGAAAAAGTATACACAATCTTGCCATTCCGACGTAAGGTGGAATCTCATAAATTATAAAGAAAAGAAAATGAATCAATCTTTTACAAAACAAGAAAAAATACGTTTCAAACATGTCGACTATGCTGGAATCGTTTTCTATCCAAGATTTTTAGAAATGCTAAATGATTTGGTAGAAGATTGGTTTGAAGA
Source organism: Flavobacterium sp. (assembly GCF_049318325.1). GTDB lineage: Bacteria > Bacteroidota > Bacteroidia > Flavobacteriales > Flavobacteriaceae > Flavobacterium. Next base: position 11,559 of record NZ_JBMOGQ010000054.1, read on the forward strand.
AGCTTTAGACAGGCCATTTTCAAAAATACACGAGACAAACGGAATACCAACAGTTGATTTAAAAGTACAATTCAAACAGCCTGCACGATTAGGAGAAATATTAACCAAAAAACTATGGGTAATTAAACTGGGAGGCGCTTCAGTTCATTGCGGTTTCAGTTTTGAGGATGAAAATGGTAAAACTTGTTTAGAAGGCGAAGTAACATTGGTAAATGTTGGTATTTCCGATGACAGAGGTAAAATCAAAGCGGAAGCTTTCAGTGATATCATGAAAGGAAAGATTTCGAAATTCCTAATTCCTAATCCTTAATTCCTTAACAAAATGGATTTCAAAAAATTCAAAGCCGCGACAGTACAAACTTCTCCCGTTTTTCTAGATATAGAAAAAACAATAACCAAGGTAATTTCGTTTGTGAAAGAAGCTAGTGCTAATGGAGCGAAACTCATCGCTTTCCCAGAAGTATTTGTGGCCGGATATCCATATTGGAACTGGATTATGACACCAGTACAAGGCAGTAAATGGTATGAGGAATTATATAAAAACTCAGTTGCAGTTACTGATGAATCTATGAAGCCATTGTTTAAGGCAGCGAAAGACAATAACATTCACATCGTTATCGGTATAAATGAACGTGGCGATAGTTATGGAGAAATATACAATACCAATCTCATTATTGATAATCATGGTAATCTGATTGGAAAACATAGAAAGTTAGTGCCAACTTGGGCAGAAAAACTAACATGGACAAGTGGAGATGGTTCTTCACTGAAAGTATATAATACTGAAATTGGTCCAATAGGAACCTTGGCTTGTGGTGAAAATACCAATACTTTAGCGCGTTTCACGTTGTTATCTCAAGGCGAACTCATTCATATTGCTAATTATATTTCATTGCCTGTTGCCCCACCCGATTATGATATGGCGGAAGCGATTAAGATTCGTGCTGCAGCGCATTCCTTTGAAGGAAAATTATTTACTATAGTTTCATGTTCTACCATTTCACAAGAAATAAAAGACGCTTTGCGTGCTGATGTTCCAAATGTGGATGAATTACTAACACGAAAAAACTCTGCTTTCTCAGGATTTATTGGTCCGAATGGCGCTGTGATAGGCCAACCATTAATTGATGACGAAGGTATTATTTATGCTGATATAGATTTAGAAAAATGCATTCAACCCAAACAAATGCATGATATTTTGGGGCATTACAACCGTTTTGATATTTTTGATTTACGAGTTAATACAGCACCTACAAGAAAGATAACTTTTATTGACAATCACGAAGAATTTAATAGAAAATAGTATTAAGACTGAAGTATTAAGTACTAAGACAATATAAATGGAAACAAACAATTATTCAGACGACCAAATAGGAAGAGCAAGAGTTCAAGACACACCCGAACTCGAAGCTTATTACAAAGAACTCGAAACTCTTGGTGCTGGTGCGTTATGGACCGTCGCCAACGATATTGAACCATGGGAACCAAGAAGCTCTTCTGTTCCGATGTTATGGAAATATGAAGATTTACGCAGTTTGGTTTTAAAATCATCCGAATTAGTTACACCAGAACAAGCAGGACGAAGAGTCGTTTATTTAGTGAATGACAAACGTAAAGATGTTTCAGCCGCTGTGGGATGGTTATACACCGGAATTCAGGTTACGCGCCCAGGCGAAAGCACATCGGCACACCGACATAAAGCATCTGCTTTGCGATTCATTATGGAAGGTTCTAAAGGATATACCGTGGTAGACGGGAACAAGATTATGTTAGAAGTGAATGACTTTGTTATTACACCCAATTCTACATGGCACGAACACGGGGTTGAAGCAGATGGACAATCCTGTATATGGCAAGATGGCCTTGATATTCCTTTAGTGAATGCTTTAGAAGCTAATGATTACGCAGTTTATGATGGTAAGCAAACTTTAGTAAACGAAATTAATTTTTCACCGATAACGTATGGTTGCGCTGGATTGATTCCGGCAGATAAGACTTGGGATAAACCTTATTCACCTTTGTTTAAATATTCTTGGAAGAACGTTTATCCAGCTCTATTAGAAGCTCTTAAAGTGAATGAAGTCAATTTATTTGATGGTATACTGATGCAATATTCCAATCCGTTAACTGGCGGTCATGTAATGCAAACCATGAGTGCATCAATACAATTATTACCTGCAGGTTTCAAAGGAAAAGCACACAAACACACGGGGTCTTTTGTGTATCAATGTGCTAAAGGAAAAGGATATTCCATCATCAACGGTCAACGATTTGACTGGAAGGAACGCGACATTTTCTGCGTACCTTCATGGGCATGGCACGAACATCATAATCTTTCTGAAACTGAAGATGCGTGTTTGTTTAACTTTAATGATTTACCGGTAATTGAAAAATTGGGATTGTATCAAGGAAAAGAATACATCGAGAATAATGGAAATCAAATGATTTAGGAAGAAATGAAAGAGAAGAAATAGAAAAGTAAAAACTTTAAACAAAATAAAATGAACTCGATAAAATCTTTTTTGATTAACGCTTTTAAATCGTTAAATATTACAGTACTAATTTTCTTGTTTTTAAGTATTTATTTAATACGCCAAGATAATATTTACGCAATTGTATTAGGATATATTTCTATAGTATGGTGGAGTTTAATTGTAGTGATTAATATTTATAAAAAATTCAATAACAATAACAATAACAATATCAAAAATCAATAAAAAATCTATCGGAAATTTGCGTAAATCTTTGCGCTT
>NZ_JBMOGQ010000055.1:0-14106 GCF_049318325.1 Flavobacterium sp.
AAATCACCAACGAGATTAAACAATACTCAAAATATGTAAAAGGTTTACATACAGTCGCAGTTTATGGTGGTGCTAGCATTACAGAACAAGCCAGAGAGATTAAACGTGGAGCACAAATTATTGTGGCAACTCCAGGAAGAATGCAAGACATGATTAATCGTGGTCTTGTTAACATCAAAAATATTAACTTTTGTATTCTTGACGAAGCCGATGAGATGTTGAATATGGGATTTTATGATGATATCGTTTCGATATTATCGGATACTCCAGATGAAAAAAACACTTGGTTATTCTCAGCCACTATGCCAGCTGAAGTGGCACGTATTGCAAAGAAATTTATGCACGAACCAGCAGAAGTAACTGTAGGAACAAAGAATTCAGGTTCTGCCACTGTTTCTCACGAATTTTACTGTGTAAATGCTCGTGATCGATACGAAGCTTTAAAAAGATTGGCTGATGCAAATCCGGATATCTTCTCTGTAGTTTTTTGTAGAACTAAAAGAGATACACAAGCGGTTGCTGAAAAGTTAATCGAAGACGGATATAATGCTGCCGCTTTGCATGGGGATTTATCTCAGGCGCAACGTGATGGTGTGATGAAATCGTTTAGAGGAAGACAAATTCAAATGCTTGTTGCGACAGATGTTGCAGCACGTGGAATTGACGTTGATAATATTACGCACGTAGTGAATTATCAATTACCTGACGAAATTGAAACCTACAATCACCGTTCTGGTCGAACTGGTCGAGCAGGAAAATTAGGTACTTCTATTGTAATCATCACAAAAAGTGAATTGCGTAAAATTTCGTCAATTGAAAGAATCATTCAACAGAAATTTGTTGAGAAAACCATTCCAAGTGGAATTGAAATCTGCGAAATCCAATTATTGCATTTAGCCAATAAAATCAAGGATACTGAAGTTGACCATGAGATTGACAATTATCTTCCAGCTATTAATGAAGTACTAGATGGTTTGTCTAAAGAAGAATTGATTAAGAAAATGGTTTCGGTTGAATTTAATAGATTTATTACATACTATAAAAAGAAACGAGATATATCTGGTGAAGGTGGACAAAGAAGCGAACGCAGTTCAGAGCCGAGAGAAATCAGAGCTGGAGATCCAGTTCGCTATTTCGTAAATATTGGTTCAAGAGACGATTTCGATTGGATGCAATTGAAAGATTTCCTTAAAGAAACATTGGATTTAGGTCGTGATGATGTGTTTAAAGTTGATGTGAAAGAAGGTTTCTCTTTCTTTAATACAGACGGTGAACATACTGATAAAGTGATGTCTGTCCTTAACGGATTTGACCTTAACGGAAGACGTATTAATGTGGAAATCTCTAAAAACGATGGAGGAAGCAGAGAAAGACGCGATCATAACGGCAGAAGTAGTAGCGGTGAACGAAGAAGCTCAGGCGGATTTGGAGGAAGAAGTTCTGCAGGAGGAAGCTTCGGACCAAGAAGAGAAGGTGGATTCAGAACCGATAGAAATACAGCTCCAAGATCCGAACGCTCAGACAGACCAAGAAGAGAAGGCGGATTTAATCGTGACAGCGCTACAAAAAAAGCGCCAGGTTCTTTTCAAAGAGAAGGCAGTGCACCAAGACGATCAGAAGGTTCAACTGATAAACCAGCAGGTCGTTCATTTGAGGCTGCTAAAAGCAGAAGACCGAGGAAGCAGTAGGCAGTTTCAGTTTTCAGTTTGTATATGCTGAAAAGGAAATTATCACAACTCCGTTTTTACTAATGTAATGACGGAGTTTTTTTGAGTACTTGAAAGAAATAGTATTATCTTAACAACTGGCTTATTTTTAAAAACTGTCAGATTTTTTATTTATAAAATATGGAAATAGCTATAATTGCCCACGACAGAAAAAAGTCGACATGGTTAATTTAATTATTTAAAATAAAGCCATACTTCAATATGCTGATTAGAACCTGTAACGTACATGATGTGGCTTTTGCTTCCAATGAAGCAAATGCACACTTATTATTTAATGATCAATCAGTTGATTGAACATTATTTCACTGCCACCATCGAAATCTCTACATTAACTCCTTTTGGCAAACCAGCAACCTGAACAGTCTCACGTGCTGGAGCGGTATTCTCGTCAAAGTAACTCCCGTAAACGCTATTGATACGCGCAAAATCGTTCATGTTCATGATAAAAATGGTAGTTTTTACTACGTTGTCAAAAGTCATGTCGGCCGCTTCTAGAACCGCTTTCATGTTTTCCATGACTTGTTTGGTTTCGGTTTCTATATCGTCAAGCACCAATTCCATTGTTAATGGATGAAGTGCAATTTGTCCCGAAGTATAAAGTATGTTGCCAATTAAAACCGCTTGGTTATAGGGTCCAATTGGCGCTGGAGCATTGTCCGTAAAGATTATTTTTTTCATAAATAAAGTTTTATTTATTGTATGTAGATTACCTATTGTAAACTATGACTGAACACTGCGACAGTAAACTTCGACTGTTCTCTATCTCAAGGTTCTATCCGCCTGATTTCGTTTATCCCATTTAATATCACTCAATACACCTGCTTTTATACCAATAAAGAATCCCCAATATGGATTGTCTCCAAAAGGCACCCAATTGAAATCCATTCGCCAACTAAGCAAATCTCTTTCAAATCGTAGTTGAGTAAAAGTAACTCCATCTTGAACAAAATCATAACCTGTCGAAGCTCCAATTTTCCATTTGGGAGTCAAATCGGTATTCATAGAAACCATTAACGAGTTTCCGGTTATTTTTTTCTCACGATTGTTATTTGAATAAGTCAATGAATAGGCAAGAGTCATATCCCAGGGTAATTTATATTTAAAGAACTCATTAATAGCTTCTGCTTCGTTATCATCATCTTTAAATTGGCTCTGTCGCCTATCGCCTAAATCAGCATTGCTTCCAAACAAATCATCTTCTCGACCTCCATTTCTTTCACCTTGTCTATTTTTCTTATCCGCATCATCAACATCTTTACTGGAGAAAGCATAGTTTATCGTCATATTAGCACTTGTCATTCTAAACAAACTTCCGCCATTGTCAATATTCCAGGTATTTATTCTTCTTCCTGAATTGTTTATAGCATAAGGATCTAGTGTCATAGCAAAATTGACATTCATCTTTTGCTTAAATAAAAGTGTTCCCCCACTGACACGCATTGGTGACCATCGTAATGAATCTGCAGTTATGTCATAACTTGTTGAAAAATTCAAATTGTTTAGGAGCATTATTTTTTTAGGCTCTGTTTTGGTTGAATCTTTGTCGGTTACTTTGGCTTCAAAAGTATTACTCAAATTAAAGCCTAGATTATTGGACATATTTTTTCCGGGTGCACCAAAGACTCCATTGTCAAATCGAGTGTATTCTTTTATTATAGTTCCACTGCCGTCAGAATCGTAGGTGTCATAATATTTTGAAAAACTTGGCGTGTAGCTATAGGAAATATTCGGCCGCATTACATGGCGGATGGCTTTAATTTTTCTCTTTTCACCAAAATTAAAGGTCCCATAAATAGTAGTTCCTAATCCTGCTGTAAACGAATAGGTTCTAAAAGCATCAAATCCTTGCACTTCAGTATCAATAACTGCATTTTGTGTTGGATCATAGTTACGACGGATTGTTTTTAAATACCATACTTCATTATAATTAATTGAAGTTGTTGTACTTAAATATTTTAACAATTTAAAATTTGTACTCAACGGAATACTATGTTGAAAACCAATTTTTGCGTCCTTGAACATTTGTGGTTTAAAGAAAAGTGAATCAGTGGTTTCAATTCTGTTTTCGCCTCTTAAGTTGTATTGCAAATTGATATTCTTAAAAAATCCTTTTTTTGTCCCATCTTTGGATGCAAAAGGAAACACTCTGTCCACACTTAATTGAAGTGTTGGTAAGGTCATATTAATTTGTTCAGTTTGAGTGTTCTGAGAATGTGTTGCAGTTAAAGATAAGTTTACTTCTGGTACAGAATTAAAGGTTTTTGAATACGAAATCGAAGAGCTCAAAGTGTTGTTCAATCTAGAACCAACATTGACTTGGTTAATAGAATTTACAAAATAGCTACTGCTTCCAAGATTTACCGAAGCTGAAAAACGAGAATTCGGATTGGATTTAGCATCTTTACTATGCGACCATTGGATATTGTAAATATTAGTTCTCGAATAATCAGGATAACCTCTCTCGCTACTAATTAAGTTTTCAAAACGGACATTTACATTTCCTGAAAACTTATATTTTTTTGCATATGATGATTCAAATCGCATAGCATAACTTCCGTTGGTAAAATAATCGCCCAACACTGCCAAGTCGTAGCTGTCACTTAATGCAAAATAATAACCTCCATTTTGCAAAGAAAAACCTCTGGTATTACTATCATTATAACTAGGAACAATAATTCCGGAACGACTTTTTTCAGACATTGGGAAGAAGGCAAACGGCATTGCTATTGGTGTTGGAACATCGGCAATAAACATATTTGTAAAACCAACTACCACTTTTTTCCCAGGAACTAGTTTTACTTTATTGGTCTGAAAATAATATTCCGGATTATCAATGTCTTTTGAAGAGGTGAATCGGGCACTTTTCATAAAGTAAACCGAATCGTTTTCCTTTTTGGTAATTTCGGCTTTTACTTTAAGCTCACCCTGGTCTGTTCTTGAATTCCAAACCAATGCTTTTTTTGTTTTAAAATTAAAACGAATAGAATCGGGTTCCACAACATTACTACCTTGCTTAAAAACAGGTCTTTGTGTGTAAAGACCGGTAGAATCTTTTATTCTTCCGGCATAGACTTCACTTTTATTATAATCAATAACAATAATTCCCGATTTGAGTTCAATATCCTGATAATAAACTTCTGCTTTATTATAAAGTGTTATTAATTTTTTCTTTTGATCAAATTTTTCGTAGTCGACCGCTTTTCGTTTTATCTTATCTTCCAATAAAGGCTTTTTCTTGATGCTGTCAGGTACTTTAACTTCTGTAACTTCTAGTTCAGCATTTGTAGTATTTTCAGACTTAGTTTCTTGATTTTTAGATGGAAAGGAGTTTGTTTTCTTTGGCAGTTCTTGTGAATATATTTTCGCGTTTCCTAATGTTAGGAAAATTGTTAAAAAAACGATATAAAATAACTTTATTTGCAAAGGTTTAGTGCTATTTTTGTACAATTATGGCTTGATTTTTGCCGACGCAAACTTAAACAATATTTTCGGTCAAAAATAAGGAAATATAAGTTTTATAACCTTTCGGTTTTAATTAAAATTAACTTTTACATTCTTATGAATACTCACAAATACAGCAAAGTTCTACTGATATTATCGTTCTTTTTCTCCTTTATTTCACAATCATTTGGTCAATCAAAATTTAAAGTTACACTCGATGCCGGTCATGGCGATCATGATTACGGTGCGGTTTATCATGGGCATATTGAAAAAAATATAGCTTTGGCGGTGGTGCTTAAAGTAGGTAAGTTACTAGAGAAAAATTCGAGTATTGATGTTATTTATACTCGTAAAGGAGATCAGTTCATTGATTTAGTTGAGCGTGCCAACATAGCTAATAGAGCTGATGCCGATATTTTTGTTTCTATTCATTGTAATGCTAATACAAATAATGCTGCAGATGGTTGTGAGACTTACGTTATGGGTATGTCCAAAAATGCTTCCAATCTAGAAGCTGCGAAACGAGAGAACTCGGTTGTGACTTTAGAAAAAGATTACAAACAAAAATACGAAGGATTTGACCCAAAATCTCCTGAATCTTTTGCAGGAATGATTATGGCTCAAGAGCTATATTTAGATCAAAGTATTGCTTTGGCAGGAAAAGTGCAGGGGAAATTTATAGAAATCGGAAAAAAGAGCCGAGGCGTTAAGCAAGCACCTTATATGGTTTTACACAAAGCGTATATGCCAAGAGTTTTGATAGAAATGGGTTTTATTTCTAATCAGGCAGAAGGGGCAAAATTAGATTCAGAAGAAGGTCAGGAAGAAATTGCGGAATCTATTGCCAATGCCATTATCAGTTATAAAAAAGAATATTTTGGTACCAGCGATAATGATAATACCATCAAGCCATCACAACAAATAGAAAAGGTCAAGGCAATTGATTCAGTCATTATTAAACCAACAGTTAAATCTCCAGATGTTAAAAAACCAGAGCCAAAAGTTGAGCCTAAACCAGAAGTAGTAAGTTCATCTTTAGCTTTATTCAAGGTACAGCTTTCAGCTAGTGGTAAAAAGTTAGAACTTGTTCCAAGTAATTTTAATGGTTTGAGTAATATTTCAGTTTCTTCAGAAGGAAATTTATACAAATACATGTATGGTGAAACTACGAATTATAATGAAGCGAAGCGATTATTATCGGAAGCCAAATCTAAAGGATATTCATCCGCCTTTTTAATTGCATTTAAAAATGGAAAGAAGGTTTCAGTGCAAGATGCATTAAAGCAATTATAACAAGGACTTTTAATTATTTATTTTAACTTTGCTATTCAATCCGCTTCTGCGTGTGAATAGTATGATATAAAAAAAAGATTTACATTGAAAATCACTAGAGAAATTAAGACTGCAATTTTAGTAATTGCATCTATTTTATTATTTATTTGGGGTTACAGCTTTCTAAAAGGAAAAGATTTACTTTCGAATTATAAAACATTTTATGTTCAATATGACAATGTTGAAGGTTTGGTTAATTCGGCTCCAATTACCATTAATGGACTTAATGTAGGAAAGGTTAGCAAGGTAGAATTTCTCAATGATAATTCTGGAAAGATACAAGTAGAACTTCAAATAAAATCTGATTTTCCGTTTTCAAAATCAAGTATAGCTTCTATTTACGAACCAGGTTTAATAGGAGGTAAACAAATTATGATTACACCTAATTTTGAAGATAATTCGGTTGCAGAATCAGGAACCATACTAATAGGTGATGTCAAACCAGGTTTAACTTCTTTAGTTGCAGAACGATTGACACCACTTCAAGAAAAAGTCGAAAAGATGGTGGTTTCTGCCGATGTACTTTTGAAAAATGTTAATTCAGTATTAGATTCCAAAACTAAAGCAAATCTAAAAAGTAGTATTGCTAATCTAGATGTAACTTTAGCCGAGTTTAAAGTGGTTTCTAAATCAGTAAACGAATTATTAGCAGAAAATAAAGTAAAAATCAACTCAGCATTGACTAATGTTGATAAAGCTTCCGCTAATTTTGTAAAAATATCGGATTCGATTTCTAAAGCAAATCTTGGTAAAACGGTAAAAAGCTTAGAAAGAACATTAGCAAGTGTTGATAAAATAATGGCTGATGTGCAATCCGGAAAAGGTACTTTAGGCAAATTAGCAAAAGATGAAACGATCTACAATAACTTTGCAAAAACATCTAAAGAATTGGAATTGTTAATTCAGGATTTACGATTAAATCCAACGCGTTATGTAAACGTATCACTCTTTGGAAAGAAAAACAAGCCCTATAAAGCACCCATAAACGATACTATTAAAAAGTAACCAAACTTATGATGTATATAGACAACATACTCTTTGCTATCATTCTTGTTATTGGAATTGGTTTTTTTGCTAAAAATGTAAAAAAGCTTAAACGCAATATCAATTTAGGTCATGACGTTAATCGAAAAGATAATTCATCAGCACGTTGGAAAAATATGGCAATGATTGCGTTGGGACAATCTAAAATGGTAAAAAGACCAATAGCTGGTTTGCTTCACATAATTGTTTACGCAGGTTTTATAATTATCAATATTGAAGTACTTGAAATCATTATTGATGGGCTTTTCGGAACACATAGGGTATTCTCTTTTTTAGGTGCATTTTATGGTTTTCTAATTGGTTCGTTTGAAATTTTGGCTGTTTTAGTTTTAGTAGCCGTAATTGTTTTTTGGATTAGAAGAAATATTATCCAATTAAAGCGTTTCGTAAGTTCCGATTTGAAAGGAGCGCCAAAAAGAGATGCTGATATAATTTTGTATTTTGAAATAGTATTGATGTCGTTGTTCCTGATAATGAACGCTACCGATTTGCATTTTCAGGCTATGAATTCAGGAAATGTAATTTCACAATATATCAATCCTTGGTTTACTTCTTTAGATATAGCTCAAGTTGAAGCCATTGAAATGGCGGCTTGGTGGCTTCACATTATCGGAATTTTAGTATTCCTTAACTATCTATACTATTCAAAACATTTACACATACTTTTGGCTTTTCCAAACACCTATTTTGCTGATTTGAATGCTAAAGGGCAATTCGACAACCTGGAAAGTGTTACCAAAGAAGTAAAACTAATGATGGATCCTAACGCTGATCCGTATGCGGTTCAACCAACAGATGAAAATGCAGTTCCGTCTAAATTTGGTGCTTCAGACGTACAGGATTTGAATTGGGTTCAGCTACTAAATGCTTACACTTGTACTGAATGTGGTAGATGTACTTCTTCTTGTCCGGCAAATCAAACTGGTAAAAAATTATCGCCACGGAAAATCATGATGGATACACGTGACAGATTGGAAGAAGTAGGAAGAAACATAGATGCAAATAAAGGAGTTTTTGTTCCTGATAATAAATCATTATTGAATGATTATATTACAGCAGAAGAACTTTGGGCTTGTACAAGTTGTAACGCTTGTGTAGAAGAATGTCCGGTAAATATCAGTCCGTTGTCTATTATCATGGATATGAGGAGGTATTTAGTAATGGAGCAAAGTGCTGCACCACAATCTTTGAATGCAATGATGACTAACATTGAGAACAATGGAGCGCCATGGCAATACAACCAACAAGATAGATTAAACTGGAAAAATGAATAGTATTTGATTTTATCAAATAGGATTAGGATGCGATTATCGCATATAAAAATAAAAACAAATTACCATAAATGTGAGGCTTGGGAATTTGTCAAATGAATGTGAAATAATAAAAAGAAAAAAATGAAAGCGGAAGACATTGACAAAAACTTGCAAAGTATTACCCAAAACGGACAACATTTAAGTCCTATTTTACCGGATGGTATTAAGAACTATCTAATTGACATTGATGGAACAGTTTGTGACGATATTCCAAATGAAGAACCAGAAAGAATGTTGACAGCAGAGGTTTATCCTGATGCGTTAGTAACTTTAAACAAATGGTATGACGAAGGTCACATTATATTTTTCTTCACTTCAAGAACTGAAGCACACAGAGAATATACTGAGATTTGGTTAAAAAAACACGGTTTCAAATACCACGGAATTCTATTCGGAAAACCACGTGGAGGAAATTACCACTGGATAGATAATCACTTGGTAAAAGCTACACGTTATAGAGGAAAATTTACTGATTTAGTAGATAAAGAAGTAACCATTCAGGTGTTCGATGATGAACATCATGAATAAATTTTAGATTTCAAACTTTGCAACTTTGCAACTTTGCGATTTTGCAACTAAAATACAATTATGTCAGAAGTAGTAAATGTGCCAACCATGGCAGAAATGATGGCTCAAGGCAAGCAACCCGAAGTATTGTTTTGGGTTGGTTGTGCCGGTAGTTTTGATGACAGAGCAAAAAAAATCACCAAGGCATTTGTGCGTATTTTAAATCGTGCCAAGGTGGAGTTTGCGGTATTGGGTACAGAAGAAAGTTGTACCGGAGATCCAGCAAAACGAGCAGGTAATGAGTTTTTGTTTCAAATGCAAGCCATGATGAACATCGAGGTTTTAAATGCCTATGAAGCAAAAAAAATCGTTACTGCTTGTCCACATTGTTTTAATACACTAAAAAACGAATACCCAGAATTGGGCGGCACATATGAAGTAGTTCATCATACTGAATTCCTAAAACAACTCTTAGATTCAGGAAGATTATCTATTGAAGGAGGCCAATTCAAAGGGAAAAGAATTACGTTTCATGATCCGTGTTATCTCGGAAGAGCTAATAATGTTTACGAAGCACCAAGAGATTTAATTCAAAAATTGGATGCTGAGTTAGTAGAAATGAAACGCTCCCGTGCCAATGGCTTATGCTGCGGGGCCGGTGGTGCCCAAATGTTCAAAGAACCCGAAACAGGGAATAAGGACATCAATGTAGAAAGAACCGAAGATGCTTTGGAAACAAAACCGGAAATAATTGCTGCGGGTTGCCCATTTTGCAATACGATGATGACAGATGGAGTTAAAGCCAAAGAACAAGAAGCTAATGTTAAAGTAATGGATATAGCTGAATTAATTGCTAATGCTCAGGATTTATAAATTCCTAATATCAAATAAAAATGTTAGTTCCTTTTGAAAATTTACCAGAAGATTCCAAAATTTGGATTTACCAATCCAATCGCAAATTTTCAGATGATGAGATGACTGAAATCGAAAATGATTTAAAAGGTTTTATCGAAAATTGGTCAGCACATGGAACTGGATTAGAAGCTTCTTATCTTTTGAAATACAACCGTTTTGTAATTCTTGCTGTCAATCAGGAAGTCCAAAAGGCAACCGGTTGTTCTATAGATTCATCGGTGGCTTTTATTCAAAAGCTGGAACAAAAATATCAGGTTGATTTGTTGGATAAGATGAATGTGACGTTTAAAAATGGTGAACATATAGCTCATAAATCATTAATCGATTTTAAACGAATGGCTAAAGAAAAGGCAGTAACTGCCAATACCATTGTTTTTAATAATTTGGTGAATAGCATTGAAGAATTTAACGAAAACTGGGAAGTTCCTGCTGGTGAAAGTTGGCATAGTCGTTTTTTTTAATCCGTATTACATGAAAAGGCTTTTATTCAGAATAGGATTATTCACGGCATTGCTATTTTTGGTTACTAATTGTGCGTCAACCAAAAATAAGACTACGAATGTGGTCTTCCCAAAAACTGATTTAGACTTAGAAGAAGAAGTTTACATTCCACATTTAAAATCCGACCGTAAAAACTTTTTTCCCGAAACTTCAGCCGAAACGCGTTGGGTTGATAGTCTTTATAATAAAATGACCTTTAATGAAAAAGTGGGACAATTATTTATGGTTGCAGCTTATTCTAACAAAGATACCATTCATACAAGAGCTATTGAAAAACTAGTTTGTGATTATAATATTGGTGGTCTAATCTTTTTTCAAGGTGGACCAATGCGTCAAGCTCGTTTGACAAATAATTATCAAGCTTTATCAAAAGTGCCATTGTTTATTGGAATTGATGCCGAATGGGGATTGAATATGCGAATAGATTCCACTTTTCGATATCCTTTTAATATGACTTTGGGAGCCATCAAAGATATAAAATTGGTTGAAAAAGTAGGAACCAGCATGGCAAAGGAAAGTAAACGAATGGGAGTTCATTTTAATTTCGCTCCTGTTTTAGATATTAATACCAATCCGAAAAATCCAATTATTGGTTATCGCTCTTTTGGTGAAAATAAAGTTAGTGTTACTGAACATGCTATTGCCTTAATGAATGGCGCACAAGGTCAAGGCATTTTCTCTACGGGAAAACATTTTCCCGGTCATGGTGATACTGCAACCGATTCGCATAGCACATTGCCTCTAGTAAATGTTTCTTTGGAACATATTAAAAAGATAGAGTTGTATCCCTACAAACGTATGTTTGACGAAGGTTTGGTCTCGGTAATGGTGGCTCATTTGAATGTGCCAAGTTTGGAACCACGTGAAGGTTACCCAACTTCTGTATCTTATAATGTTGTGACAAATTTGCTCAAAAGTGAATTAGGATTTGATGGATTGATTTTTACTGATGCACTTAACATGAAAGGGGCAAGTAATTTCAGAGCACCGGGTGATATTGATCTGGAAGCTTTTATGGCGGGTAACGACATTCTCCTTTTTGCAGAAAATGTACCGCTTGCTATAGAAAAAATATGTGTGGCTTATCAAGACGGCCTTATTTCAGATGCAAGATTAGCGGAATCGGTAAAGAAGATTTTACGATATAAGTTCAAAGCAGGATTGAACAACTACAAACCTACAGAAGTCATCAATTTGTATAATGATTTGAATCCGAAATCTAATGAAACCTTACAATATGAATTGTATGAAAACGCCATTACAGTTGTTAAAAATGATGGAAACATTCTTCCGATTAAAAATCTGAATCAGAAAATTGCCTATGTAAAATTAGGTGATGATTCCAATAGTTCTTTTGTCACTACTTTAAAGAAATACACTGATGTTACTGAAGTTTCGGAGACTAATATAGATTCCTTATTGGCTAAATTGACCGATTATGAAACGGTAATTATTGGGTATCACAAATCGGATAAATCTTGGTGGAAATCTCCCGAGTTAACGGTACCTGAATTGCAGGTAATTGATTCTATTGCCTCTAAAAAGAAAGTAATTATTGATTGTTTTGCTAAACCGTATTCATTATCAAGAATTTTGAATTTTAATGAAATACCAGGCGTAATTGTATCCTATCAAAATGGAAACATTGCTCAGGAAGTTTCGGCTGAGTTAATTTTTGGTGCCATTGACGCTAAAGGATTGCTTCCGGTTTCTATCAATAGCAGTTTAAAAGCAGGTGATGGAATAACCACTCAAAAACTAAACCGATTGGGTTTTGCTACTCCGGAAAGTGTGGGTATGAGTTCAGAAAAACTCAAGCAGATTGATTCGTATGCACAAAAAGCTATTGACGGTAAAATGGCTCCAGGTATGCAGATTTTGGTAGCCAGAAAAGGAAAAGTTATCTATCAAAAATCATTTGGAAATCAAACGTACGATAGCGATGTTAAAGTTAAGAATAGCGATTTATATGATGTAGCTTCATTAACTAAAATGGTAGCTACTTTGCCAAATGTAATGCAGGTATATGACCATAATAAAGTGACACTCGAAACTACTTTAGGAGAGATGTTGCCACTATTTAAAGTTTCTAACAAGCAGAAAATTACATTTAAAGAATTGTTGTCGCACTATGGTAGAATGCAAGCATGGATACCGTTTTACAAAGCTACTTTAGATTCGGCAAAAATGCCAATGAAGAAATACTATCGTAAAATGTATAGCGAAGGATTTACCAAACGCGTTTCTGATAGTTTGTACTTGAGAGATGATTATCAAGACACTATTATGAAACGTATCATAGATAGTCCACTTATAGATAAAAAAGAATACCGTTACAGCGATTTTACTTTTATTATTTTGAAACAATATTTGGAGAAAGTTATGGGTAGGCATTTGGATGAATTGGTAACCAATAATTTCTACAAAATACTTGGAATGAATAATACACTATACAATCCTTTAAAAAAGTTTGATAAAAGTGTAATTGCTCCAACTGAAATAGATACTTATTTCCGCCATGATACCATTCAGGGTTATGTACACGATATGGAAGCTGCGATGGAAGATGGCATAGGTGGGCATGCAGGTATTTTTTCCAATGCCATGGATATTGCCAAGATGATGCAGTTGTATTTGCAAAAAGGCAGCTATGGAGGACAGCAATATTTTTCTGAATCAACATTTAACGATTTTAATACGTGTTGGTTTTGTACTGAAGGAAATCGTCGTGGATTAGGATTTGACAAGCCACAAATAAGTGGAGGTGGACCAACTTGTGGTTGTGTTTCGATGACGAGTTTTGGGCATACCGGTTTTACTGGAACTATGGCTTGGGCTGACCCGGAAACCGAAATTGTTTATGTTTTCTTATCCAACAGAACGTATCCAGATTCTAACTTGCCAAATAAACTTTCAAAGGAAAATATCCGAGAAGACATTCAAAAAGTAATTCAGGAAGCGATTATAGAGAAGTAATTATTAAGATTTAGCTTTTCGGTTATTCAACTAGCTAATATTAAATATGTTTCCTTGTTAAAATATTATTCTTCACCATCATCCAACTTAAATGGATAATCGCCAAAAAGCGCAGCGAGTTTTTTAGCTTGATACGTTTTTTTTGTATACTTATTAGACAATACTATAATTGTAACTTTCTCTTTTCTTAAATTAATAAAACAGGAAGTGTTTCCATGCCACCAACCATTATGATAATAAAAAGGTTCACCCTTTTCAAACTCAGTCATTCTGATGCCTAATCCATAATTACGTATTCCTTTGGATTCATAACTATATCCTTTATACACTTTTTTGAGCAGATCAGGATT
>NZ_JBMOGQ010000056.1:0-13612 GCF_049318325.1 Flavobacterium sp.
TTAATGCATTTGGCATTACGAACAATTTTAGGAACACATGTAGAACAAAAAGGATCTTTGGTAAACCCTAATAATTTGCGTTTTGACTTTTCACATTTCAGCAAAGTAACCGATGAAGAAATTCAAAAAGTTGAACATTTTGTCAATACTCGAATTGAAGAACAATTGCAATTAGTTGAATATAGAAGTATACCAATCCAACAGGCAATGGCAGCTGGAGCGATGGCATTGTTTGGTGAAAAATATGGTGATAATGTACGAATGATTGAATTTGGCGACAGTAAAGAATTATGCGGAGGAATCCATGTAAATAATACTGCTGAAATATGGCATTTCAAAATCATTTCAGAAAGCGCAGTAGCTGCAGGAATTCGTCGTATTGAAGCCATAACCGGAGATGCGGTGAAAGATTATTTTACACAACAAGAAACTGATTTGAATTCGATAAAAGCAACATTAAAAAATCCACAGGATACTTTAAAAGCGGTTGTTGCATTACAAGAGGATAATGCCAAACTAAAGAAACAAATCGAGCAATTATTAAAAGAAAAAGCAAAAGGATTAAAAGGCGAATTGGCTTCGAAACTGCAAGACATTAACGGAATTAAATTCCTGGCAACACAAGTCGATTTGAATCCGGAAGGAGCTAAAGATTTAGCTTATGAATTGGGTACATTAGGAACTAATCTTTTTCTGGTTATAGCTACTTCAGAAGATGACAAGCCAATGTTAAGTTGCTATATTTCTAAAGAATTAGTCGTTGAGAAAAATCTAAACGCAGGAACAGTAGTTCGTGAATTAGGTAAATACATTCAAGGCGGTGGTGGCGGACAGCCTTTCTTTGCAACGGCTGGGGGAAAAAATGTAGCTGGAATTAAAGAAGCCTTGGAAAAGGCGGTTGATTTTGTAAAATAGACTTCATAAGTAATAAAAAATCAAACGTATTTTTTATATTTGCCACGAATCCAATGTGTTAACTAATGAAAAAAAAATTACTCTTTTTGACGCTTACCTTAATTAACCTTTTACAAGCACAAAATACTAGAATGGTTGATGGAGGAGGAACTTATAATTTTAATCCCGAACATACTGAGTGTTTAAGTAATGAACAACGTTTATTAATTAAGCAACAATTAAATGACAATATTGCTCTTTTACGAAGCGAGGGAAAAATAAATATTAATAATAGTGTAAATGGAGGTAATTCGGTTCATCCATTATTTATTTGGCCAGTGACAAAAAGTGTCACTGCACCTTACAATAATGTTTGGAGTATTAGCAACTATGTTGATCACAATCCTAATTATCCTAATGCACTTCAAGATTGGAATTGTGGTGATAGAACTTATGATACCAATGGAGGATACAACCATCAAGGAATAGATATTTTTACTTGGCCATTTTCATTTAATCAAATGGATAATAACCATGCAATTGCTGTGGCTGCTGCAGATGGAATTATCATCCTTAAATCCAACGGAAATTTTGATCGAAGTTGTACACTTAATGGCAATACATGGAATGCGGTTTATATTCAGCATAGCGATGGGAGCCAGTCTTGGTATGGTCATTTGAAAAATGGCTCATTAACAACAAAAAATGTAGGGGACTTTATTGCGTCTGGAGAATATGTAGGTGTGGTCGGTAGCTCTGGAAATTCGACTGGACCTCACCTTCATTTTGAAGTATATAATAATTTGAGTGATTTGGTAGATACTTATTCAGGTACATGTAATGCTTGGTCAGCTCCAAACGACACATGGTGGCAAAATCAAAAACCATATTTAGATCCAAAAATAAATGCAGTATTATCGCATTCAGCGCCACCTCAGTTTAACTCTTGCCCAACTTCAGAAGTTCCTAATATTAATAATAATTTTTCAATTGGTTCCAATGTAGTTTTAGCTATCTATTTGGCCGATCAACTGGCTAATTCAAGTGTAAATTTAGTGCTCAAAAGACCTGATAATAGTGTGCTATACAATTGGAATTTCTCCTTGATAAACCAATTTTATGCTTCTTGGTGGTATTGGACATTTCCATCAAGTGACTTTACACAACAAGGAACATATCGTTTTACGGCAACTTACCAAGGAAATTCAGTAACACATAATTTCAATTACGGAAGTTTAGCTATAGATGAAAATGTAATTACAAAATTTAGTGTTACACCAAATCCGTCCAAGGATAGTTTTACTATAGATTTTAATGATAATTCTGTTATTGAAAGAGTACTCCTTTTTGATATGTTAGGTAACTTGGTAATTCAGTCAAATTCCTCTGATAATATGATTAACATTACCGGACTAAGTAACGGAGTATACCTAGTTAATATAGAAACTGAAGAAGGGACTTTTACTTCAAAAATTATTAAACAATAATTGTTAAAATAGATAGTATTTCTTAATATTTCCGCTCACCAATCTGCTGACGCCACATAGCATAATACAACCCTTTCTCTTCCAGTAAAATTTCGTGTTTACCCTGCTCGATTATCATACCTTGTTCCAATACAAAAATTTTATCGGCGTGCATTACCGTTGACAATCGATGTGCAATTAAAACAGTAATTCGGTTTTTATCCGATATACTTCTAATTGTTGCATTAATTTCTTCTTCGGTAATCGAATCCAACGCTGATGTTGCTTCGTCAAAAATCAATAAGTTCGGATTTCTCAAAATAGCTCGAGCGATGGATAACCGTTGCTTTTCACCACCGGAAACTTTGATGCCTCCTTCGCCAATGGTTGAATTTAATCCGTCTTCGGCACGAGCTAATAAATTATTACAACTGGCTTTGTGTAAAACTTCCAGAAGTTCTTCATCGGTTGCCGATGGTTTTACAAATAATAGGTTTTCACGGATAGTTCCTGAAAACAATTGGGCGTCCTGTGTTACGAATCCGAGTTGTTTTCTCAAATCTAATAAATCTATTTCGGACGAATCAATAGCATTGTATTTTACATGGCCTTTCATAGGAGGATATAATCCCACTAATAGTTTAACTAAAGTTGTTTTTCCTGCTCCCGAAGGGCCAACAAAGGCAACCGTTTCCCCTTGTTTTATGTCGAAAGTAATATTCTCAACAGCAGGATGTTTGGCCGTTTTGTGTTTGAAACTCACGTTTGAAAATTGCAATGCTTGAATAGCACCTATATGTTTGGCATCTTTTGGACGGTATTCTTTTGGAGCGCTCAATAATTCTTTGAAATTTTCCATAGAAACTTTGGTTTCATTCAATGCAATGATAAATGAACCGAGCTCTTGTAAAGGGCCAAAAATAAAAAAAGTAAAAAAGACCATGGTCAACAAATCGCCGACCAAAATTTTTCCGCCAAACAGAAAATAATATAAAGAAAAAACAACACATGTTCTCATAAAATGTACCGTGGTACCTTGAATAAAACTCAAACTTCTGACAAATCGAACCTTTTGTATCTCAAGTTGCAGAATTTTTAAGGTGTTTAAGTTCAGCCTTTTTTCTTCTTGGTAAGTTAATCCTAAACTTTTCACCAATTCAATATTGCGTAAACTTTCTGTTGTTGAGCCTGCCAAGGCATTCGTTTGTGTAACAATTGTTCGGGATACTATTTTTATTTTTTTACCTAAATAAGAACTAATAAATGCTATAATTGGTGCCGTAATTAAAAAGATAAATGAAATTCTATAGTCGATTTGGGAAACATACAAAATCACAAAAATAAATCCGATTACCGTTTGAAATATTAATGAAATAGAAAGCGTGATCAACTTTTCGGAATCGGATCGTACTTTAGTTAATTTACTTAACGTTTCACCACTGCGTTGGTCTTCGAATTCTTCATAAGGCAAATCGAGTGATTTTTTGATTCCGTCAGTGTACATTTCAGCACCAGTGCGCTGAATAACAATGTTCGTAAAATAATCCTGAAAATTTTTAGTAATTCTGGAAATCATAGCTGCTCCAAGTGATAAACTGAGCCAAAATGCTACTGATTTTATAAAACCAATTTCATTGCCTTTATATTTGGCAATCCCAACACCACAATCTTGCATTAATTTTCCAGTAATTACAGAGTCGGATAAACTGAAACAGATGTTTATGGCGGCCATTAAAAGCGCCAAAAATAAGAGTAATTTATGTTTTTTGAGATAAGCGTATAGTAGTTTCATTTTTTGTCATTGTGAGACACGAAGTGATCTCATTAATTTTTGTCAAAAGTAGAAAATTAAAGGACAGTCTAATGCTCTTTGTATTGTAATACTTTTATAATTTGATAGAATGTTTATTTTGTATTTTTGGAGTTTAAAATTTGAAAATGGACTTTACTACTACAATCCCAATAAGCAAATCAAGTAATCCGATAGATTACGATTCAAGAATTATATCTTTGGGTTCCTGTTTTGCACAAAATATTGGAGATAAGTTCAGCTACTTTAAATTCCAAAACACAGTCAATCCGTTTGGAATTATTTTCAATCCAGTTTCTATTGAGAACTTGATTTCTAGAGTGGTCAATAATCAATTGTTTACCGAAAATGATATTTTCTCTCACAATGAATTATGGCATTGTTTTGAAGTACATTCGGAGTTAAGCTATTCTGACAAAACAATTTTCCTTGATAGATTAAATCAAGTATTGAGCGATTTTCATCTTCAAATTTTAAAATCAACACATGTTCAAATTACATACGGAACATCTTGGGTTTACCGAAACAAATCATCAAATTGTATTGTTGCCAATTGTCATAAAGTACCGCAAAACCAATTTGAAAAAGAAATCCTATCGGTAGCAACTATCGAAAAATCCATTCAAAACACTATTGATTTAATTCAGAAAGTCAATCCGAATTGCCATTTCATCTTCACGGTTTCCCCGGTTCGCCACATCAAAGATGGCTTTGTAGAAAATCAAAGGAGCAAGGCACATTTAATCTCGGCTTTACACAATTTTGTCGCACTGAGCCAGTCAAAGTGCAACTATTTCCCTTCCTACGAGATAATAATGGACGAACTACGCGACTATCGTTTTTATGCCGAAGACATGCTGCATCCAAGCCAAACGGCAATTGATTATATTTGGAAGCGTTTTTCTGAAAATTATATTTCAGAAGAAAACTTTGCAACCATGGAAGAAGTTTGTAGCATTAAAAAAGGATTAGCCCATCGTCCTTTTAATCCAAATACAGCGAGTCATCAAAAGTTTCAGAATGTCCTTAACGAAAAGATTATTATGCTTCAAAAAAAATTCCCGCACTTTAAATTTTTAAAATAACTATTTGTTAGAATGAAAATTACCGATAGAAAAACCGAAATTATTTCTGTAGCTGCAAAGCTTTTCAAAGAAAAAGGCTATAGTGCCGTAACCATGCGTGATATAGCCCAAGCTATGGACATCAAAGCGGCGAGTTTGTACAACCATATCAAATCCAAACAGGAGATTCTCGTTCTAATCATTATTGAAATCGCCGAAGAATTTACTCAAACGATGAACGAAGTGGTCGCTTCAGATGAAACCACCATCAAAAAAATTGAACGAATTATTCAATTGCATATCGATATTACATTGAGAAATGCAGAAGCGTTAGCGTGTTTAAATAATGATTGGATGCATTTGGCAAATGAGCAATTGATTTACTTTATTAAAATGCGTGAAGACTATGAAGAGAATTTTCGAACAATTATCAAAAAAGGAATCGCAGATCGTGAAATCAAAAACCTAAATCTAGAAGTAATTATTTTTTCCACTCTTTCAACTCTACGAACACTTTATATTTGGTACGGAAAGAAGAAAAGTCCCGATCCGTCCGTGCTGAAATCGAATATGATTCAAGTTCTTCTTAACGGAATAGTTTAATTATAAATCGAGATTACAAAAACTAAATGAACATTAAACTCTTTGGGTTCATTAAATCAAAAAAATTACAACGTTTTCGTAATCAATCAAAAAAATCATTAAATTTGCATAACAAACTAACAACTGTTAGTTTTAATAAAACGTATGTAAATGTCAAAATTCCATCGTATAAAAATTGCAGATATTTATAAAGAAACAAAAGATTGTTCCGTCATTTCTTTTGAAATACCTGTCGAATTACAAGAAGAATTTCAGTATAGTCAAGGGCAATATCTTACTTTAAAATCATCGATTGATGGCAAAGAAGAAAGGCGGTCTTATTCGCTTTGTTCTAGTCCAATAGAAAATAAATGGAAAGTGGCAGTCAAAAAAATCAATGGCGGAGTATTTTCAACTTTTGTAAACGAGAAAATAAAAAAAGGAGATCACATAGATATAATGCCACCTAATGGTGATTTTTTTATACCAGCAAATCCGTCAGAATCTAAAAATTATATCGCTTTTGCAGCGGGTAGTGGTATAACTCCAATACTTTCAATAATCAAAACGCATTTAGCATTAGAGCCCAAAAGTACTTTCAAACTTTTTTATTTAAATAGAAGTGTGAAATCAATCATCTTTAAAGAAGAAATTGAATTACTTAAAAATAAATATTTTGATCGATTTGAAATTTTTCATTTTTTAACCAAAGAACATCGCAACATTGAGTTATTTAATGGTCGATTTACCAAGGAAAAGTTACAAGTGTTAACTAGTAAAATAATAGATATTCCAACTATAGATCATTGTTTTATTTGTGGCCCAGAAGAAATGATTTTTCTGATACGGGATGAATTAGTTTCGGCTGGATTATCAAAAGATAAAATACATTTTGAATTATTTTCAACGGGTAATTCAGAGGAAGATAAACAACGTATTTCTAAAATATTAGAACATAAAGTTGATGGTACCGAAGTAACTATAATTGATGGCGGGAAAGAATTCCATTTCACCATGGATGACGATTTTGACAACATTCTCGACGGTGCCTTAGCTGCCGGTGCCGATTTGCCATTCGCTTGTAAAGGTGGCGTTTGTAGTACGTGTAGATGTCAAATAATTTCAGGAACCGTTGAAATGAAAATTAATTATGCATTAGATGAAAATGAGGTTGCAAAAGGACTTATTTTAAGTTGTCAAGCTGTTCCAACTTCAAAAAATGTTGTAATTGAATTTGGAGTTTAAATTAATTAAAAATGGATAATTAACAATTATCAATTAAAAGAATTATGTCAGAATTAGAAGTTAAAAATTTAGAAGCAATCTTCGATGCGCGCATCGCTAGAGACGAAAAAATCGAACCAAAAGATTGGATGCCCGAAAAATATCGTCAAACACACATTCGACAGATTTCGCAACATGCACATTCCGAAATTGTAGGCATGCTGCCTGAAGGAAACTGGATAACACGTGCTCCTTCTTTAAGAAGAAAAGTAGCATTATTAGCCAAAATTCAAGATGAAGCTGGTCACGGTTTGTACTTATACAGCGCATGCGAAACATTAGGAATTTCACGAGAGGAATTGTATGAGCAACTGCATTCTGGTAAAGCTAAATATTCCAGCATATTCAATTATCCAACATTAACTTGGGCCGATATGGGAGCTATTGGTTGGTTAGTAGATGGCGCTGCAATTATTAATCAGGTGCCTTTGTGCTCAACCTCTTTCGGACCTTATGCTCGTGCAATGGTGCGTGTATGTAAAGAAGAAAGTTTTCATCAACGTCAAGGTTTTCAAATTATGATGACATTGGCTAAAGGAACTCCCGAGCAAAAAGCTATGGCACAAGACGCATTGAATCGTTGGTGGTTTCCGTCCTTAATGATGTTGGGTCCAACAGATGATGCTTCCGTACACACCGAACAATCTATGAAATGGAAATTAAAGCGCAAAACCAATGACGAACTACGTCAACAATTTGTAGATCAAACTGTACCTCAAGCCGACATGATTGGCTTAACCATTCCAGATCCAACATTGAAATGGAACGAAGAAACCAAACATTACGAATTTGGCGATTTAGATTGGGATGAGTTTTGGCAAGTTGTAAAAGGACATGGCCCATGCAATAAAGAGCGCATCAATGCTAGAAAAAATGCATGGAGTAAAGGCGAATGGGTTCGTGAAGCCGCGATGGCTTATGCTGAAAAACAAACAAATAAAGAATTAGAAAAGGCAATATAAATTGTTGTCTGTAATTCGTTATCTGTTTTATAACCGACAACCAAAAACCGACAACCGACAACCAAAACAAGATGAAAAATTGGCCACTTTGGGAAGTATTTATTAGAAGTAAAAACGGATTAGAACACCGTCATTGCGGTTCACTTCACGCTAGTGACGCGACTATGGCAATGGAAAATGCCCGTGATGTATATACTCGAAGAATGGAAGGCGTAAGTATTTGGGTAGTGCCATCGGCGCAAATTACAGCATCCAACCCCGAAAACAGTGCAGAGCTTTTCGATCCTGCAAAAGATAAAGCCTATCGTCATCCTACGTTCTATGAACTACCAGATGAATTAAAACACATGTAATATGAAAGACAATCTGGTTCAATACATACTTGGGATTGCAGACAATTCATTAATTTTAGGGCAACGTTTAGGAGAGTTATGCGGTCACGGACCAAGTTTAGAAACCGATATCGCCATGACTAATATTTCTCTCGACTTACTAGGTCAGGTGCGTAGTTATTATCAATATGCAGCGAAATTACAAGGTGGAGATGCTACCGAAGATACTATAGCTTTTTTGCGTTTGGAAAGAGAATATAAAAATGTTTTATTAGTAGAACAGCCTAATATTGATTTTGGTTATTCCATAGCAAAACAATTTTTGTTCGACGTTTTTCATTTGGCCTTGTTGGAAGAATTGCAAAACAGTAAAGACGAGATGTTGGCCGCTATAGCTAAAAAAAGTATAAAAGAAGTTTTGTATCACAACCGTTTTTCATCGGATTGGATAAGACGATTAGGAGATGGAACTGAAGAAAGTCATAATAGAATTCAAACTGCTATCAATGATTTATGGATTTTCACCGATGAGTTATTCCATCAAACCGAAGCCGATAAAACCATGGTGGCTGAAGGAATTGGTGTAGATGTAACACTATTAAAAGCTAATTACTATAAAAAAGTATGTGCTGTTTTAGATGAGTCAACTTTACAAACACCAATCATTGAATACTTCCAAAAGGGAGGAAAAAATGGTATTCACAGTGAGCATATGGGTTATATTTTAACAGAAATGCAATACATGCAACGGACCTATCCAAATATGTCTTGGTAAAATGACAACAACCCAACTTCATATAGACCAACAACTATTCGAAATTCTCGAAACAATTTCTGATCCAGAAATTCCGGTGCTATCTATTATGGAAATGGGTGTGGTGCGTTCTGCAAAAATAGTAAATGGTATAGTTGAGGTAGAAATTACTCCTACTTACAGCGGTTGCCCAGCCATGGATGTGATTTCAGATGAAATTAAATCAGTATTCAAAAAAAAAGGTTACGAAACTAAAGTGGATTTAGTCTTATCACCGGCATGGACAACCGATTGGATTACCTCTAAAGGCAGAGCAGCATTAGAAAAATACGGAATTGCTTCCCCACTATCTGCAGAAGCTGATAAAGAAGCGTTATTAGGTAATAAAAAATTAGTAAAGTGTCCACAATGCGGATCATTGAATACAAAATTAGTAAGTCAGTTTGGATCTACAGCCTGCAAAGCATTGTTTCAATGTGAAGACTGCCTGGAACCTTTTGACTATTTTAAATGTTTAAAATAAATAACCTTCAAGGTTTTAAATCCTTGAATATTTGAGTTAAATTAATTATGAGCAACAAATCAATTGAGTTAAAAATTGAAAACAGCGTGGCGTGGATATATCTTAATCGTCCCGAAGTTTTCAATAGTTTCAATCGTGAAATGGCTTTGTTATTTCAAAGCACTTTAGACAATTGTGCTAACGATGAAAAGGTTCGCGCTATAGTAATTACCGGTAACGGAAAAGCATTTTGTGCCGGTCAAGACTTAAAAGAAGTAACAGACACAGAATTAAATCCAGGATTTCGAAAAATTTTAGATGAGCACTACAATCCTATAATTCAAAAAATAAGAACTATTGAAAAGCCAATAGTGGCAGCAGTTAATGGTGTTGCTGCTGGTGCAGGTGCTAATATTGCTTTAGCATGTGATATAGTAGTGTCTTCAGAGCATGGTAGTTTTATTCAAGCTTTTAGTAAAATTGGATTGATTCCCGACAGCGCAGGAACGTTTTTTTTGCCAAGAATAATAGGTTTCCAAAAAGCATCTGCTTTGATGATGTTAGGAGATAAAATAGTCGCCGAGGAAGCGCTTCAAATGGGACTGATTTATAAAATTTTCCCAACATCGTTTTTCAATGAAGACGTGATGACTTTAGCAATAACTTTGGCCAAAATGCCGACAATAGCATTAGGCTTAACCAAAAGCTTACTAAATCAATCTATGACCAATAATTTAGAACAGCAAATGGCTTTAGAAAGTGATTTGCAAATTGAAGCGAGTTCGTCTAACGATTACAAAGAAGGTGTTACCGCTTTTGTCGAAAAAAGAATACCAGAATTTAAAGGAAATTGATTAACGAGTAACGAATTTTGATTGTTGATTTTTGAATTCGGAGAAAACAAATGAAACCAATAAATTTAGAAGAGAGATTAATTCAGTTTGCAGTTGATATAATTTTAATGTGTAAAAAAATTGATAAATCTTTTGCTTCTGAACATTTAGCAAAACAATTAATACGTTCAGCAACTTCTTCTGCCTTAAATTATGGAGAAGCTAGAAGTGGAGAATCTGCTAATGATTTTCTTCATAAAATGAAAATTTGTTTGAAAGAACTAAGAGAAAGTTTTATCAATATGAAAATCCAAAAAGGAGCTTCATTAGTAACTGATATTGATACATTAAATACGTTGTTAAAAGAAAACGATGAACTAATTTCAATTTTTGTGACAAGTATAAAAACAGCTTCATCAAAAAAATAGACGTGAATTATAAAATGGACTCAAAAAATCAAAAATCAGCACCCGAGAGCTCTGCTCGAATTGGCGAAGCAATCGTTAATCAAAAATCGTTAATGAAAATAGCAGTAATCGGTTCAGGAACAATGGGAAGTGGCATTGCCCAAGTAGCCGCCACGGCAGGTTGTGGAGTAAAAATTTACGATACTAATGTTGATGCACTGAACAAAAGTAAAGCTGCTTTAGAAAATACTTTGTCTAAATTAGTAGAAAAAGGAAAAATAGATGTAAACGAAAAGTTAAGAATCACGAGCAACATTTCATATGCTCATGCTCTAGGCGATTTATCACATTCCGACTTGGTTATTGAAGCCATAGTAGAAAATGCAGAAATCAAAAGAAAGCTGTTCGCGGAATTAGAAAACTATGTTTCGCCCGAAACTATATTAGCTTCAAATACATCTTCTTTATCCGTTGCCTCAATTGCAGCTGCCTGCCAAAAACCGGAACGTGTTATCGGAATTCATTTTTTTAATCCGGCACCATTGATGCAATTAGTTGAGATTATACCTGCAGTTCAAACAAGCGAAGGCACTTTGGAAACTACCATCCAAACCATAACCGACTGGAAAAAAGTGATTGCTGTTGTAAAAGACACTCCAGGATTCATAGTAAATCGAGTTGCCCGACCATTTTACAGCGAAAGCTTGCGAATCTATGAAGAAGGTGTAGCTGATTTTGCGACCATAGATTGGAGTTTAAAAACTATTGGAGGTTTTAGAATGGGACCGTTCGAACTTATGGATTTTATAGGTAACGATGTCAATTATGCAGTCACCGAAAGCGTGTTTACTTCATTTTATTTTGACCCAAGGTACAAACCTTCCTTCACTCAAAAAAGACTTGTTGAAGCTGGATTTTTAGGTAGAAAATCAGGTAAAGGCTATTATGATTATAGCATTGAATTGCCTAAACCATCTGAAGAATTGACTTTGGCAAAAGCCATATTCGAAAGAGTTATAGTAATGCTTGTCAATGAAGCAGCCGAAGCATTTTTTCTAAACATAGCCTCTGCTCAGGATATAGACAATGCCATGACAAAAGGAGTAAATTACCCTAAAGGATTATTAGCATGGGCCGATGAACTTGGAATCGGTTGGTGTGTTGAAAAATTAGACGAACTCTACAATGATTACCACGAAGATCGATACCGATGCAGTCCAATTTTAAGAAAAATGAATAGAGAGAACAAAACTTTTTTCAACTAATGACAGCCAAAGAAATTGTACATAAAATGTTCGATAATGATCCTTTTAGCCAATGGCTAGGCATCACGGTTGAGAATGTAGCCGAAGGTACATGCACACTTTCAATGGTTATCCGAAAAGAGATGACAAATGGTTTTAACATTGCTCACGGTGGAATCACCTACTCGTTGGCTGATAGTGCATTAGCATTCGCTTCTAATTCTCATGGCCGTCAATCAGTGAGTGTTGACACATCTATTAATCATATAGAAGTTTTAAAAGAAGGCGAAAAAATTGTAGCTATTGCAAAACAAGATGCACTAAAAAATAAATTTGGTTTTTATACCATCGAAATAAAAAAAGAAGAAAAAACAGTAGCCTTATTTAAAGGAACTGTGTTTAGAAGTGATAAAATATGGGAATTATAATTAACAATTAACAATTGATAATTAACAATTGACAATTCTGTGACAGAAAATTATCAATTATCAATTATCCATTATCAATTAAAATGGAAGCATACATCATAGACGGAGTCCGAACTCCAATCGGAAGTTATCAAGGAACTTTATCAGCGGTTCGTCCCGATGATCTTGGGGCATTGGTAATAAAAGCGGTAACCGATAGAAATCCAAACATTCCTAAAGATGCCTACGACGATGTCATCATGGGTTGTGCTAATCAGGCTGGAGAAGATAACCGCAATGTAGCCAGAATGTCATTGTTACTAGCTGGTTTGCCATATACCGTTCCCGGTGAAACTGTAAACCGTTTGTGCAGTTCGGGTTTGTCAGCTATTATCAACGCAAGCCGAGCCATCAAAGCAGGTGATGGACATGTATTTATAGCAGGAGGTGTCGAAAACATGACCCGTGGACCATTAGTGGTTTCCAAACCATCGGTTGCCTATGGAACCGATTCTAAAATGTACGATTCTAGTTTTGGTTGGCGTTTCATCAACCCGAAAATGCATGCTATGTTTGGCACTGACGCTATGGGAGAAACGGCCGAAAATCTTGTAGAAAAATATACTATTTCTCGCGAAGATCAAGATGCTTTTGCCTTGAATAGTCAAATTAAAGCCACTGCAGCGCAAACTTCAGGAAGGTTAGCCAAAGAAATTGTTGCTGTAGAAATTCCACAACGAAAAGGAGATCCGATTCAATTTACTAAAGACGAATTCATCAAGCCAAATACTTCAATGGAAGGTTTAGCCAAACTCCGTTCCGCTTTTAAAAAAGAAGGGAGCGTAACTGCTGGAAATGCTTCAGGATTAAATGATGGAGCAGCTGCAACCATTATTGCATCGGAAGAAGCAGTAAAAAGATATAATCTAAAACCATTAGCACGAATAGTAAGTTCAGCTTTGGTAGGAGTAGAACCAAGAATTATGGGTATTGGACCTGTAGAAGCCACAAATAAAGCATTAGCCAAGGCAGGTTTAACTTTAAACCAAATAGACATTATAGAATTAAACG
>NZ_JBMOGQ010000057.1:0-13340 GCF_049318325.1 Flavobacterium sp.
TTGCTTCTGGAGCGCCATTATTCGCAGGGATTATTTCAGGTGTTGTCGGAGGTATTGTAGTAGGTTTTTTGAGTAACTCACATTTAAGTGTATCTGGTCCAGCCGCTGGATTAACAGCAATAGTGTTGACCGCAATAACCGAATTAGGTGCTTTTAATTCTTTTCTTTTGGCAGTATTTATTGCAGGAATAATACAGTTGCTATTAGGTTTTATAAAGGCAGGAAGTATTTCAAATTATTTTCCAACTAATGTTATAGAAGGAATGTTGGCTGGGATAGGAGTAATTATTTTCTTAAAACAAATTCCTCATGCTATTGGTTATGATAATGATTTTGCTGGTGATGAAGCATTTCTTCAATCAGATGGGCAAAACACATTTTCTGAACTTTTTAATATTTTCAATTATATTCAGTTGGGTTCCTTAATAATAACTATTGTTTCTTTAGCAATTCTTATTTATTGGACAAAAGTAGATTTTTTAAAGAAATTAAAATTAGTTCCAGCGGCATTAATAGCAGTTATTTTCGGAATACTTTTGAATGAATTTTTTATCCAATCTGGAAGTAGTTTAGCTATTGGAAGTGAACATTTAGTTAGTTTACCGGTTCCTCAAAGTTTTCATGAGTTAAAGAATATTATTGTTTTTCCTGATTTTTTAGCTGTTTCGAATAGTAAAGTTTGGATAGTTGCGATAACTATTGCAGTTGTAGCCTCAATTGAAACCTTACTTTGTATTGAAGCTGCAGATAGAATGGATGCACAAAAAAGGTATACGGATACTAATGTTGAACTTAAAGCCCAAGGAATAGGAAATATTTTAAGTTCTCTTTTAGGTGGTTTACCAATGACTTCTGTTGTAGTTAGAACCTCTGCTAATAATAATGCAGGCGCAAAATCTAAAATGTCGACAATAATACATGGTCTATTATTATTGATTAGTGTTTTGACAATTCCAGCCCTATTAAATAAAATACCGCTAGCTACTTTAGCTTCAATCTTGTTATTAGTCGGATATAAATTAGCCAATCCAAAAATCATCAGACATTTTTGGGAAAAAGGGAAGTATCAATTTATTCCATTTATTGCAACATTTATAGCAGTTGTGTTTACTGATTTGTTAAAAGGTGTAGCTTTAGGTTTAATTATTAGTGTACTATTTGTGTTAAAAGGTAATATGCAACGTGCTTATAACTTTAGAAAAGAAGAATATTCAGAAGGAGATATCATTCACATTGATTTGGCTCAAGAAGTTTCTTTTTTAAATAAAGCTGCAATTAAAGCTACTTTAAATAAAATTCCTTCTAATTCAAAAGTTGTAATTAATGCAACAGACACCGTCTATATTGCTCATGATGTTTTGGATTTAATTAAGGAGTTTAAAAAAATAAAGTCAAAAGAATTAAATATTAGTACTAAATTGGTTGGTTTTAAAGATGCTTATGATCTTGAAAACAGTGATGGTTATATAAATAAAGTTACTATTGAGCATCGCTACAATGTAATGAAACGAAAAATGGAAGTAATTGAGAATAAAGAAATAATTTTTAAAGAAGAACAACTATGAGTGCTGAATTTTATAAAAAAATACTTGATAACAATAAAAAATGGGTTGAGAATCAACTCTCTTTAGATAATGGATATTTCAAAGATTTAGCAAAAGGCCAACAACCACCATTACTTTGGATAGGATGTTCTGATAGTCGTGTACCTGCAAATGAAATAATAGGCGCAAAGCCAGGAGAAGTTTTTGTTCACAGAAACATTGCTAATATGGTAATTCATTCTGATATGAACATGCTAAGTGTCTTAGATTATGCTGTCAATGTTTTAAAAGTAAAACATGTTATTGTTTGTGGACATTATGGTTGTGGAGGTGTAAAAGCGGCAATGGGGAATCAATCTATTGGTCTTATAGATAATTGGATTCGTCATATAAAAGATGTGTATCGTTTACACGAAGAGTATTTAAATTCATTTGAAGATGAAGAAGATAGATTCAACAAGTTTGTAGAGATTAATGTTCAAGAGCAAGTCTTTGATTTAGCTAAAACATCCATTGTTCAAGGAGCATGGAAAAACGGACAAGATTTAACATTGCACGGTTGGACCTACGGTTTAAATTCGGGTTATGTAACTGATTTAGATGTAAATATGAGTTCGAATAACGAACTTGATGAAGTATATCGTTTAAAATTTTCTAATTAGTGTTTTTTAACAACAAAGTATAATTGAAAGATAAATTGGCATTCCAAAAGTAATATTAAACGGGAAAGTAGAAGGCCTTCGCTTTTAAAAAGTTATTCTCTTTCTTCATTTTCGTTAAATGACGAAGGCAATAATTGTGGAATGAATTTTATCAATATTGGCAAAAGTAAACTTCCACCAGGCAATAAGAAAATGGTCAAGGACGGTACTGTTTTACAAATATCAAGTAATTGAGTTTTAATTTTTTTCTTCTCTTCTTTGTCTATTTCTTTGTGAGTTGATTTGGCAATAAGTTGCATCAACTCTTTACTTTGAGAAACTTCTTTTATCAAACGTTTTTTATTTCTGTTTAATAATACTACTACACTTTCAGTTGTATGATCATAGAAGTTTTTTACTGGGTTAGAATTATTGAAATATGGAATTTCGTTTTTATATTTTATGATAAAATCGTTAACAAAATCTATGCTTTCGATAATGAAACGTTCGCTTATGTTAAGTTTTTCGGCCAACTTGAACAAGAAATAGCGTTCTTCATTTTCTACTTTTTCATCACTCCATAAACTTATTCCAGCCAAATCGATTGCATAAAATTTTTCTAAATCATTTTCAAGGTTACTTAGATCAATATCTTCAATAGATTTAATTTGTTTATCTGAAAACTTAGTATATCGAACAGAAGATTCAAATAGTTTTTGTAACAAATCATCATGAACCGAAATTCCGGTTTTAGATTTTAAAGAAAGCGAAATCACACTTATAATACTATCTTCAATTCTGTTAAAGTATTTTTCGGGTAAGGATCCTTTTTCTAAGTATTTTTTGAAAGCTAAAACATCTATAAAGAGTAGGGCGTTGGTAATTACATGCGAAAAGCTTTTGCTAAATAAATCTTCATTCGTTTGTACTCTGTCGTGAATTATTTTTTCAAGTTTACTTGAATCAGTGCTGCTAGGAAGCATTTTCTGTAATGGATTAAATCCTTTTGGAGTCAATATATTATAAAAGCAAACAGCTTCACTTATGAATTTATCTTGATTTGTATTTTGTTTGACCAAGCAATACATTTTATATAAAGTATTGAGCATTCCAATTTTTGAAATCTCTTCCGCAAGTCTTTCTTTTAAAGGTATTTGTTCAACAGTATCAAAACTTATAATGTGACCAAAAATAAAGCCTGTGGCTCTGGTTTGAAGGTAAAACTCTTCTTCAGAAGCCATAATAATTTGATCACTAGTTTTTTGTTCAATAAAAAACTTATCTATCCAACCAAATGCTGATGGGTTTATCATTTGATAAGTCTATTTAATTATGGAGGAACAAGCTACTCTTGCGCCAGCATTTCCTGTTGGTTGTGTAGTGTAGTCATCGGCTTTATCATGAACAATTACAGCTTTATCAATAATGTCTTTGGTTTCATCACCGCAGCCTATACACCATTCATTGGTTTTAAATAATACGGTACCTTTTCCATCAGCATTAGCATTAAAATTATCCATATCACCTTTGTGGTGCTCGGCATCTGTCCAACGCCCGTGTTTTTTAAAAGTGGGATTCCAATGTCCGCCTGCAGAAGTAGCATCTACAGCAGAGCAATCTGCTTTTTCATGGATATGTATTGCATGTTCACCAGGTTTTAAACCTGTAAAATTGGCTGTTAAAGTAACTGAGCCATTTTTTTCTGAGAAAGTAGCAGTACCATTAACTTTGCTGCCACTTTTAGATTCAAAAGTGATGTTTATTGATTTACTCTTTTCATTTGAAGTTGAGCTTTTACAACTTAGTATCAAAATCCCAAAAATGCTAAAAACGATTATTATTTTTTTCATGTTTTCTTCTTTTTTTAACCATAAAAGTACTCAAATTATTACCTTCGATAACACTTCAATTGTTAAAGTTTACTTTGTTTTTTCACCCACGAAATAATCATTCTGAGATTTAAAGAGAATATTGAAAGTAGTTAAACTACCATAAATACGGGTAATGTATTGTTGTAATTCAACTTTTTCTATTTCTTCTAAATTGCTGGAATTTATTTTCTGTTCCATCACACGCAAGCGGTCACGAAGCATTACAATTTTATGAAAGAAGACATCTATCGGTACGTCTTTATGCGCCAATCCGGCTTGTCCCGGAACTAATTTCATGTTGCCACCTTTCCATTTATCACCAATAGCTACAGGTTCTCCGAGTCCATTCCATTTTTTTAGGATGGAAAGTAAACTTTGTTCTACATCATATAAACTAATCGTATCAACTTCATTTTCAGCAGCTTCTATCACTTCAAATTCACTGTTAATTGCAATAGTTTCTAGGCCTCCATCAATAAAAGTTACCCAATATTCTTTAGAGGAAACATTTGTTATTACACCTTTGCCATATTCGACGTGATTTATTCTCGAGCCAATTCCTAGTAGTTTCATAAGTTTATATATTAAGCCACTAAAATAGGAATTTGTACGAAATAAAAAAATAGTTTACTATCAAGGCGAAATAGATTACTATCTCTTTTTTTTTAAATTTAAATCAATTATTATTTTCTTGCTTATTTTTTCTATGTTGAATTTGTATTTTTGGAATCCAAATACACATCAAATGAAAATCGTTATATCTCCAGCCAAATCGTTGAATTTCGAAAAACAGTTGCCAACTTTAAATTATACAGAACCACAGTTCTTAAAACAAGCAACTATTATACAAAATACCTTAAAAAAGAAAAAGCCAAATGAACTCGCAGAGTTAATGGATATTTCTGAAAAGTTAGCAGAACTCAATTGGCAACGCAATCAAGAATGGAAGCCGCCGTTTACATTGGAAAATGCAAGGCAAGCTATTTATACTTTTGATGGTGATGTCTATACTGGTTTGGATGTTTATGAGTTAGCTAACGATAAATTAGCTGTTTTACAGAATAAACTTCGAATTCTTTCAGGTTTGTATGGTTTACTTAAACCATTAGATTTAATGCAGGCTTATCGATTAGAAATGGGAACTACATTGCCAATAGGTAAAAACAAAAATCTATATGAATTTTGGAAAAAAACGATTACCCAATCACTAAACGACGAATTGGAAACTGGCGAATTGTTTATCAACTTGGCAAGTAATGAATATTTTAGTGCGGTTGATGTAAAAGCATTGAAAGTTCCGGTAATTACTCCTGAATTTAAAGACTACAAATACGGAAAATTAAAGATGATTAGTTTCTTTGCAAAAAAGGCTAGAGGTATGATGGTTCGTTATATCATTGATACCAATACAGAAACAATTGATGACTTGAAGGGATTTAATTATGAAGGGTATGCTTTTGATGCAAACTTGAGCAAGGGGAACAATCTTGTTTTTACTAGATAATTTAGGTGTAAAGATATTCTTGATATTCTCTTAAAGTTTCATTTGTTGCCTTTTTTTGATTTCTGGATAATTCCCTCATCGCTTCAACCCCTTTTTTGGCACAACGTTTTACTTTATATAATCGGGAAGAAAAGGAGTGAAGTTTTTCTATATCTTGAGGAGAAAGCTTAGTTTCTAATTCACTAACAAAGTCATCGAACTCTTTAATGACTATTTTGTTTTCTTCATAATCTGTTTTTAAATCATCCAGATGCTCTTTAATTTCTTTACTGATGTCATTGCTTATAGCTTCGCTTTTCTTGCGAAGTTCGGTGATTACTTTTTTCTCGTGAGTGTTGAAAATTCCCATAAATTATCGATTTAATAAATACTATTTTAACAATGTTAAATCAAATTTAAGAAATTGTCTTCAAAAAATATTCAAATCGTTAATAACTTGTAAATTAGTTGATTATCGAATTGATTTTTTCATAATTTACATCATAGATAAATTCTATATTGAATATCTATTAAATTAAATATCAAAGCTATAAACTAAATCTACTAAAGTAAATTTTGGATAAATGTAGAAATCCTTGAAATTAGATTGTAAGCAATAAATTGAATTAAACTACTTCCAATGATAGCTCCTTTTTGGTGTTTTGTAGAGCTTATTAAAAAGTAACTTTGTGGTAAAAATTGTTTTCATTTTTACTGAATACTGAACACTAACCATTAACCCAGTTTTCAATAATTTTTTTACCAAAAGGTGTCAAAACACTTTCAGGATGAAATTGAACACCTTTTACATCAAGTGTTCTGTGTCGTAATGACATAATATGTCCGTTCTCGTCTATAGAAGTGATTTCTAAAACGGAAGGAAAATT
The DNA here is from genome assembly GCF_049318325.1 of Flavobacterium sp. Taxonomy (GTDB): domain Bacteria; phylum Bacteroidota; class Bacteroidia; order Flavobacteriales; family Flavobacteriaceae; genus Flavobacterium. The sequence goes on from NZ_JBMOGQ010000057.1 coordinate 6,427, forward strand.
AGCATTAGAAACAACCCATGAATGGTAACGACCGACTTCAAATTCATTTGGCAAACCATTAAACAGAGTTTCATCTGTTACAGATTGAGTGACTTTAGTTGCCACACCATGATATACTTTATTCAAATTTATTAGGCTTCCGCCAAAGACTTCACCAATAGCTTGCTGACCTAGGCAAACGCCAAGAATACTTTTGCTTTCGGCATATTTCGAAATCACAGCTTTAAGTAAACCTGCTTGATCCGGAATTCCAGAGCCAGGCGAAAGCAAAATTTTGTCGAAAGCTTGTAATTCGTCCAATTCAAATTCATCGTTTCTTAATACGGTTACCTTGTTATCAAAATCTTCTAAATAGTGAACTAAGTTGTATGTGAAACTATCATAATTGTCTATTACTGCTATCTTTTTCATTATCTATTATTAATCTTAAATGGTTTCTGCTAATTTATACTATTTAACCTTTAATTATTCTATTTTAAACTTATCACAGATTAAAATAACTTCTTAACTGTATTTATTTTTGCTTGTAATTAATAATAAGCTTGCTATTTTTTAGATAAATTAAACTAAATAATCTACTAGTAATGATATACTATTACACAAGCATTATCTATGGAATTCTTCATTATAAATTTTGTATAAACAAATATAGGATTGTATTTAATTTCTAGTAAAAATAAAAAACCTCGAAAAGAAATTTTCGAGGTTTTCATAGCAATAGTTCCCTATTTAGAACTGTAGGTTTACAGTTAAGTCAAAATCATCATTGATTGCTTTGTCTCCAATGCTTTCAAAGAAGTTTTTTGAGCCATATTTAATATTATATTTAGTTCGGTCTATTTTTACAACCGTTGAAGCTGTATTTCCTTTTACTGCCATATCAAAAGTTACCGGATTCGTAATTCCTTTTATAGTTAAATCACCTGTTATTGTGTAAACACCGTTTGCTTTTGTAGCAATTTTTTTGAATACTAAAGTGGCATTAGGGTTTTTTTCAGTTCCAAAAAAATCATCAGCTTTTAAATGACCATCTAATTTTAATTTCCAATCACCAGACAAATCAGTAGTAGATATAGATGTCATATCTACAGTGAAATTTCCACCAGCAACTTTGCCATCTTTGAAAATTAAATTTCCTTCTTTTAAATTTACTGTACCGCTATGTTCTCCGGTTACTTTTTTACCAACCCAGTTAATAGTACTTTTTTCAGGGTTAATTTTTTTACTTTGCGCTGTAGCTAGTGTTGTTCCAAAAGCTACTAATAATGTGATTGCGATTGTTTTTAAATTTTTCATTGTTTTAATATTTAGTTATTGATTATAAATTGATAAATAATTCTTCATTTGATTTACGCACTTTTGCATAATGCTGAGTAGCGTCTTCTTCGTGACGGTATCCAATAGTTGCAAGTAAAGTTGCATTAAGGCCAAGTTTTCCTAAACCTAAAATTTCATTCACTTGAGTAGGTTCAAAACCCTCCATTGGTGTGACGTCAATTTTTAATTCGGATGCAGCGTTCAATAAATTTCCGAGGGCTAAATAAGTTTGTTTTGATGCCCAAGTATTCCTAACATCTTCTGGTAATGTAACTATTTTAGATTTCATAAAGTCGCCATAACCTTTTAATGAATCGGCAGGCAATCCTCTTGTTTCAGTTAAATTGGCTATGCTTAAATCAATTTCAGTTTCTCCAAAATTGGTTATGTTAGCAAAGACAATCAAATGTGAAGCATCAACTATTTGTGATTGTCCCCAAGCTGCAGGTTGTAATTTTGTTCTTAATTCTGGATTTTCGACAATTAAAACTTTATATGGTTGTAAACCAAAAGAAGAAGCTGATAAACGAATTGCTTCTTTTAAAGTTTCTAAATCTTGTTTAGATATTTTTTTTGTAGCATCAAATTTTTTGGTAGCATAACGCCAATTAGCGTTTTTTATAAAATTGCTCATAGTTATTTATTAATTGTTCGATATTTTTCTAATAAATTATTCAATTGTTTTAATTCTTGTTTAGTCAAATTGTTGGCAAAAAACTGCTCGTGTTCCATTACAATAGGATCAAGTTTATATAGTATGTCTAACCCTTTTTGTGTAATCAACACCTCAATTTTTCTTCGATTATTAGGACAAACCTCCCGAGTTACATAATCTTTTAACAATAATTTGTCAATGAGTCGGGTAGTGTTACTATTTTTGGATAACATTCGTTCTTGAATGATACACATATTTGCAGGATTACCTTTTTGACCTCTTAAAATTCGCAATACATTATACTGTTCTCTTGATATATCGTAAGGTTTTAAAATTTCATTAAACTTATCTCCAATTACATTTTGAGTGTAGGTAAAGTTCAAGAAAACTTTTTTTGCATCATCAAATGGAATTGTAGATTTTATTAAATGTTCAATTTTCATAATTGTCAATACAATATTTGTAGGTACAAATGTATAACATTTTTTAGTCGTTAATATAAATGTTATCTTGTTTTTTTGTTAAATTTTATTAGAATAGAAGTTTGTCCTTTTATCAATGACAAATAAAGTAACAAAGGACTATATTTGTTATTCAAAATAATAAACGATGGATTTATCACAAAAAGACTGGAAAACAAAATTAGAGAACGATCCTAATGCAGTTATTCTTGATGTTAGAACAGAAGATGAATGGAATGAAGGGATTATTCCAAATGCTATTTTAAACGACATTTATAAAGGTCAAGGATTTCTTTATAAATTAGATGAATTAGACAAATCCAAAAACTATTATGTCTATTGCAAAGCTGGAGGTAGAAGTGCTCAAGCCTGTGCTATTATGAACCAAATGGGTTTTGAAACCACCTTTAATTTGGAAGGAGGATTTTCTCAATGGAAAGGCGATGTTGCCTTTCGAGACGAAAATTAAATAGTCAAATGAACATTCCAACTTCAATATATCCTCGTATTGTAATTATTGGTGGTGGTTTTGCTGGAATTGCATTATCAAAAAAACTTCGAAACAAGAATGTTCAAGTGGTTCTTATTGACAAACATAATTACCACACATTTCAACCTTTATTATATCAAGTTGCTACTGGAGGATTAGAAGCCGGGTCAATTGCTTATCCGATTCGGAAAGTTATTCAGGAATATAAAGACTTTTATTTCCGTTTGACTTCGGTTAAGGAAATTGACACTAAGCACCAAAAGATAATCACCGAAATAGGTGATCTGCATTATGATTATCTAGTCATTGCTTCAGGTTCTAAAACCAATTATTTTGGCAACAAAGAAATTGAACTGAATTCGATGTCAATGAAAACGATACCGCAATCGTTGAATATTCGCAGTTTGATTTTGGAAAATTTTGAACAGGCGGTTTTGACCAAAAATCAAGCGGATAGAAATACGTTAATCAATTTTGTATTGGTTGGTGCCGGACCAACAGGTGTGGAACTAGCTGGCGCTTTGGCCGAAATGAAAAAAGCGATTCTTCAAAAAGATTATCCCGATCTGGATATTGATAAAATGCAAATAAATCTTATTCAGAGTGGTGACCGGATTTTGAATACGATGAGTGAAAAGTCGTCTGCAGCAGCTGAAAAATTTCTTTTGAATTTGGGTGTGAAAATCTGGAAAAATGTTCGTGTGACCAATTACGACGGAAGAACTATTACTACCAATACCGATTTAACTTTTGATTCTGCTACAGTGATTTGGACAGCCGGTGTTCAAGGTGTAAAAATAATTGGTTTAGATCCAAATTCAATAGTTGAAAAAGTAGTTAGAATTCGGGTAAACAAATACAATCAGGTGGTTGGTTATGATAACATATTTGCTATTGGTGATATTTGTTTGATGGAAACCGAGAAATATCCGCAAGGGCATCCAATGATGGCACAACCGGCGATGCAGCAAGGAAAATTATTAGGAGAAAATTTGATTAAATTAATCCAGAAAAAAACTATGACTCCATTTGAATATAAAGACAAAGGTTCAATGGCAACTATTGGAAGAAACTTAGCTGTAGTTGATTTACCTCATTATCATTTCAGTGGTATTTTTGCATGGTTTGTATGGATGTTTGTGCATTTATTCTCATTAATTGGATTCAAAAACAAGGCGGTTGTTTTTCTGAATTGGGTTTACAATTATATTAAATTTGACCGAGAAGGACGATTAATCATTAGGCCTTTCAAAAAGAAAAGTTTTACTACGTTTACGAGTGATGAAGTTTAATATTATGAAGAAAGTACTTCCATTTATATTATTATTTTCTCTTTTCCTCTCTTGCAAATCAACCTATCTTGATTCAAAGAAATCATCAGTTATACTCGATATAAAAAAGGAAAATGATAGTAATGCTTTTGTAAATCTAAAAAACTATAGTTCTGATTTTGTATTTGATATGAAATATGCCACAGCCGATAATTTTCTGAAAGAAAAAGTATACCCCTGTGATGAATGTTTTCTCAGAGTAAAAACGGTGAAAGCGCTAATAGAAGCTAACAAGTCTTTTATTGAAAAAGGATTCAAAATCAAGCTTTACGATTGTTATCGACCAAGAGCGATTCAAAAAAAAATGTGGAGAATTGTACCTGATGCTAATTTTGTGGCCAATCCAAAGAAAGGATCAATTCACAATCGTGGTGGAGCAGTAGATATTTCTTTAGTTGATTCTGTTGGAAATGAACTGAATATGGGAACTAAGTTTGATTTTTTTGGTGAAGAAGCTAGTCATAATTACCAAAATTTATCTGATGAAATTTTGTCTAATAGAAGGTTTTTAAAAGAAATTATGCTTCAACACAATTTCAAGTCGTTTGATTCTGAGTGGTGGCATTATAATTTAAAAGGAAGCAATAATGATGAAGTTTCTAATAAAAAATGGCGCTGCGAAAATTAATTCTCAATACACTTCAGATAATTGATAAAGTAATTTTCGGGCTGATAGGTTTTTTTATCTAATTCAGAAATTAACTCTGTTTTAAAAGGATAATCTATTATTTCACCAGAATATTTTATTCTCATGAATGTTACGGGTGAGGTTTTTAATTCTTCAAAATTATCTTTAGAAAAGACAAAAGAACCAATTAAAATTCGGGTGTTTTCATTTTTATCATTACGAATTAACGTACCACAAGTTTCTGCTTCTGCAAACAATAAAGTAACAATTTTCCCATTGTTTAGTTGCAAAAAGATTTTTGAATTGCTATCAAGACAATTGGCTTTAATGAAGTCGGCACTGCTTTGTAGTTGTTGAGTTTCAAGTCCTAAAACACCATTGTTATTAAATAACGCAAAAAATATAGTAGTTGAGTTTCCTGCAAAACTTCTTTCAAAAATAATAGCTTGTTTGGTCAATTTATAAGTTCCTAAACTATCGGTAACATTGGTTTCAATCTCGCATGGCTTTTGAGAAAAGGCAATTAAGTTGACAAAAAGAAGTAAAGCTAAAGCTATTTTCTTATTCATAGTCTATTTTAATTTGTTACAAAGTAAAACTATTTTATTATTATTTATATCAGTTGTAAAAAAACAATACACAATTCCACCTTCTTTTATTTTCCACTTTTTGCGAATGTTTTCTACCGTTTCTGGAAAATTTCGAGTAGTAATATTGGCTTTTTTGTTTTCCAAAAACGATTTCATATTTAGTTTGTTGTATTCAAAACTGTTTTCAATTTCAAAAACTCTCCCAGGAAAATTAATTAAAATATCAGATGTATACAGATGCGAATGTTTGTTTAATTTTTCAATCTCATATTGTGAGGTCACTTCGTCAAATCCGCCTGATTTCATAATAGCTGCGTTTGGCTCATATAGATATTTTTTTGGCAAACTGTAATTTGAAACCGAAGTATTACCGAGTTCAAAAGTAAACTCTTGTGTGGAGTCTTTTGTCAAGTTACATGTAACAATTTGAATGCTCTCAGCATGATTTTTTTTTAAAACCCAGAGCAATTCCTTTACTTCGTTTTCTAAAGCAACGATGTGAATTGTTTTTACGTTTCTCAATTCTGATAATCCGGCAGAAATGTCAAGTATAGGAGCTGTTTTTAACATGATGTTATCTGAAAACTCAAAATAAAAATCAAGTAATTCAGGAACATTTGGCATACAATCCTGAAGCATAAATACTTTACCTTTTACATCATTTCGCCTCGAAGGATCAATATAAATACAATCAAATTTTTGATTTAAGGTTATAAGAATTTCAGTGCTGTCACCTGTATGACATTCAACGTTTGTCACACCAAGTTGTTCTAAATTATGTTTTACAATCTCGGATAATTCTTGATTGATTTCGCAATGAGTAACCTGATTTACTTTTTTGGAAAAGTAAAAGTCATCCACACCAAAACCTCCAGTCAAATCAATAAGGCTTTTGCCAGAAACTAATTGTGACTTATACTCAGCAGTTTTTTCTGAGGAAGTTTGTTCTATTGATATTTTACTTGAATAATAAATATTGTGAGTGTAAAACCATGTTGGAAGTTTAGTTTTGGCTTTCTGTTTGGCAGTAATTTGGCCTAGTATTGTTGTCCAATCAGTTATAGCAAATTTGTTTTTTTGTAGTGCTAATTTAGATACGTCAGCATTTATATTTGAATTAATATACTCTTGAATTTCGGCAGACAATAGCTTCTTATCCATGCCAAGTATAATTAATTATTGAAAATATAGTTCAAAATATTAGCACCCATTTTTAATGCTTTTTCACGAACTTCTTTCGGGTCATTATGAACTTCTGGATCTTCCCATCCATCACCCAAATCACATTCAAAAGTGTAAAGCAATACTAATCGGTTGTCAATAAAAATACCAAAAGCTTGTGGACGTTTGCCATCGTGTTCGTGAATTTTTGGCAATCCATTGGCAAAAAGATTTGGTTTTTGAAAAATAGGATGATTAGCTGGTATTTCAACTAAATCGTT
>NZ_JBMOGQ010000058.1:0-13071 GCF_049318325.1 Flavobacterium sp.
AGTTGTCATTTGGCAAAAGCTAAGAAAATACATTGATGCCAGTAAAGATTTAGAAATTGTCTTATATGAAACACCAAGAAATTTTGTAACCTACAACGGAAATTAATGGCGCTAAAAATTGGGGACAAAATCCCTACATTTACCTCGATAGATAGTAAAGGAGATTCTTTTGATATAATAGAATACATTGGAAAACCATTAGTAATTTATTTTTATCCGAAAGATGACACTCCCGGTTGCACTATCCAAGCCTGCACTTTTCGAGATAATTATGAAGATTTTAAAGCGCTTGGTGCTGAAGTAATTGGAATAAGCAGTGATAGTTTAAAATCACATCAAAAATTTGCATCACGTTATAAACTTCCATTTATACTGCTTTCAGATTTTGATAAAAAAATCAGAATACAATTTGGTGTACCTAATGATTTCTTGGGTTTGATTCCCGGCAGAGCTACTTATGTTATTGATAAAAAAGGAGTTGTTCAATTAATTTTTGATAGTACTTCGGCAAAAATACACATCGCAAAGGCGCTTGAAATTCTCAAAACTATGTAAGTTTGCTCAAAATGGCATCGATGAAATTATATCCGTTACAATTTGAACCCATTTTGAAAGAAAGAATTTGGGGCGGAACCAAATTAAAAACTTTTCTAAACAAACCCATAACATCTAATATTACAGGTGAAAGCTGGGAAATATCTACTTTAGAAAATAATGTTAGTGTTGTGGCTAATGGTGCATTGAAAGGAAAATCATTAAACGAATTGATTAACGAATTTCCCGAAACCATTTTGGGAACCAAAGTTTATGACCAATTTGGAAAACAATTCCCACTTCTTTTTAAGTATTTAGATGCTCGGGAAGATTTGTCTATTCAACTCCATCCCAACGACGAATTAGCCAAAAAACGTCACAATTCTTTTGGTAAAACCGAAATGTGGTATGTGATGCAAGCCGATACGGATGCCCAATTGATTGTAGGTTTCAAAGAAAAATCGTCACCTGAGGAGTATATTAAAAACTTGAATAACAAAACCCTACTCACTATTTTGGATACTAAAAAAGTAAAGCAAGGTGATGTTTTTATGTTAGATACAGGAACGATTCATGCTATAGGAGCCGGAATTGTGATTGCCGAAATTCAGCAATCTTCGGATATTACTTATCGTGTATATGATTTTGATAGAGTAGATGCCAATGGAAAAACACGAGAGCTGCATATCGATTTAGCTTTGGAAGCTTTGAATTATGAAAAGATTCAATCACAACGATTTTATTCTAAAACCGAAAACGTTGCCAACGAAATAGTTAATTGCAACTACTTTACAACTAATTTTATCCCGCTCGACGGAAACATAGAAATTCATAAAAACCAAATTTCATTTACCGTTTATATGTGTGTAGAAGGTAACTTTAAGCTGACGTTTGATAATGAAAGTTATAGTTATGAAAAAGGCGATACGGTTTTGATACCTGCAGCTATTACTGATTTTCAGCTTTCTGGAAAATCATCAATATTAGAAATTTATATTTCGTAGTTTGTTTTCTAAAGTTTTAGTGTAATTTTGCACAGACCCGAAGCCAAAGGCTGAACGGAATGAAATTAATTTTAAAAATAAAGAAAATGCCAAGTGTTAAAAATTTAAAGAAAGATATTAACTACGTTTTAGGTGATATTATTGAAGCTGTTTACATATACGAAATGACAACTACCGGAAAACCATCAGACAAAACTAACAACATCATTGATGAAGCTATTAAGTCATTTGACGGTTTGATAGAAAAAGTTAATGCTAAAAAAGTAGAAAATAAAAAAGCGCATTTCAAGCAAATTAATGCAGATTTAGAACAAACTGCAAATCAATTAGTTGAAAAAATCAACGCACTTTAATAGAAAAAAGTTCGCAAATATTTTGGAGAATTAATTTTCACTTATATATTTGCAAAACTATTACGCCGCCAGCGTAGCTCAGTTGGCTAGAGCAGCTGATTTGTAATCAGCAGGTCGTGGGTTCGAGTCCCTCCGCCGGCTCCAAAATAAACCGTTTCGTTAAACCGAAGCGGTTTTGTTTTTTAAATTATCTTCCTTTAAAACTATTTCAATTCTATATCTTTATCGGCTTTAAAAATTAAATCATGTTTGGAAATAAAGTATTAAAAGGAGTTTTACTTGTTGGGTTAGGTGCTACAAGCTACGGTATGCTTGCTACTTTTGTAAAATTAGCTTATGCTGATACAAGTTCTCAAGGACTCCATTATACTCCCGCAGAAGTAATTACCGCTCAGTTTGTAATTGGTATTTTTTTAATATTTCTTATAAATTTATTTCAAAAGAATAGAAAAGGAAATAAAGTGGTAAAAGCATCTTCAACAGATATAAAGAAATTGATGTTATTAGGTACTTCAACTGGATTGACAAGTATTTTTTATTATTTAACTGTAAAATATGTTCCTGTTTCTATTGGAATTGTTTTGTTAATGCAAACTGTTTGGATGGGAGTATTTCTTGAAATGTTAATAGAAAAAAAAGCTCCATCACCAATTAAAATACTTTCAGTAGTTATTGTTTTATTCGGGACAGCTTTAGCAACTAATTTTTTTTTAAGCAAAGTAGAACTTAATTGGAAAGGAGTCGTTTTAGGACTTTTAGCTGCAGTATCATTCACTACGACAATGTTTGTCGCAAATAAAGTAGCAACATCGATATCCTCGGCTCAAAGAAGTTTATATATGCTGTTGGGTGGAGTAATTATCGTTTTTATATTTGCAATACTCACCCTGAATACCCCATTCAATTATGATATTTTTATAAAATGGGGCATTTTGATTGCCGTTTTTGGAACCGTAATTCCTCCGATGTTGCTTAATGCTGGTTTTCCATTAACAGGTATAGGTATTGGCAGTATTGTTTCCGCTTTAGAACTACCTGTTTCAGTTACCTTAGCTTTTATTGTACTTAATGAAACAGTTATCCTGTCTCAATGGATTGGAATTATATTAATAATTTTTGCCATTGTTTTAATGAATATAAATTTTAAAAAGAAATAAAATAGTGAATTCACTTTTTCCAAAAGAAAAAATCACTTTTAACATTCCGGATGCCGAAATCGAGTATTATCCAAATTTCTTTAAAAATGATAGGTCAGATGAACTTTTCGAGAAATTAAGAAATGAGATTCCCTGGCAACAAGACAATATTAAGGTCTATGGAAAAACACATCCGCAACCCAGATTAACGGCACTTTTTGGCAATGAAGGAAAGTCATACAGTTATTCCAATATTGTCATGCAACCGCATCATTGGAATCCGTTATTGGTATTTATTAAAAATGAAATCGAGGAAATTTGTCAGGAAAACTTCACTACCGTTTTACTCAATTATTACCGTGATGGTAAAGATAGCAATGGGTGGCATGCGGATAATGAAAAGGAATTAGGACGAAATCCGGTAATTGCTTCGGTCAGTTTTGGTGCCGAAAGGTATTTTCATTTGCAGCACAATACCATCAAAGAACAGAAATTAAAAATAAAGTTGGAACACGGAAGTTTACTGATTATGAAAGGTTCGACACAGCATTTTTGGAAACATCAAATTCCGAAAACAACTTCAGTAATTAAATCGAGAATAAACCTCACTTTTCGAATTATCAAATAAGTAGTTTTATTATATTTGAACTAAATGCTCAAACTATGAACGAGATTATTAATTATTTTTCTACGATTCCATCTTCACACAGAGCTTTTATTTTGGCTGGTGGAATTGCTTTCTTTTGGTTGGTAGAAACTGCTGTTCCGTTGTTTAAATTCAATTATAATAAATGGCAACATGCCGGAATTAATATCTTTTTCACGGTTACCACAATTATTGTCAATTTTTGTTTGGCTTTAATTTTATTAAAAGCTGCTGATTGGACTACTGAAAGTCATTTCGGAATTTTAAATTGGTTGCCCCAATTTAATATATGTACATATACTATTGTCGGACTGCTTCTTTTAGATTTAATCGGAGCTTATCTGATTCATCTGATTGAACATAAAGTCAAATTTTTATGGCGTTTTCATTTGATACATCATACCGATACGTGGATTGATACCACTTCGGCCAATAGACATCATCCTGGCGAAAGTGTGCTACGGTTTATTTTTACAACGTTCGGAGTTTTGATTGTGGGTTGCCCGATGTGGATGGTTTTTTTATACCAAACTTTATCGGTTGTGGCTACACAATTTAATCATGCTAATATTACTTTACCAAAGAAACTAGACATGATTTTAAGCTGTTTTATTGTTTCTCCCGATATGCATAAGGTACATCATCATTACGTTTTGCCTTATACCGATAGTAATTACGGAAATATTTTTTCTATATGGGACAGGTTGTTTGGCACCTTTAAAACTCTAGACAGAGAGAAATTAATTTATGGCGTTGACACTCACATGAAACCTGAAGAAAATAACAAACTATCCAATCTGTTGACAATTCCTTTTCAAAAAAGACGTTCTCCTAATTCTTAATTAAAAAAAAGACATTGATGTTTGTAAACTAATTATTTTTTTTATTAATATTGAAATACGAATTAATCATTTAACATACTTATTATTTAAATGCTTTTACAGAAATGAAAAAAAGTAGACTAATTGAACTTGACAATGAAGAATTAGAAAGAGTTGTCAGCATGGCGCAAGAGGAAAGAAAGCCTTTCGAAGTAATTAAAGAAGAATTTGGACTTACTGAAAATGAAGTTACCGAATTAATGCGCAAACGATTATCCAAAGATAAATTTGAGCTTTGGAAAAAGAAAGCAACAGGAAGTAAGCCAAAACCTAAGCCTATTATTGATGATTTTGATGATTTGGACAGTAAGTACTATATCAAAAATAAATTTGACTAAAAATTGAACTCTTGTTTTTGCAAGAGTTTTTTAATTAATTCAAACGCACATCCTTTTACTATTTAGTTAATCATATCAAAAAAAATAAAATCTTTTATAACTAATAATTACTTTTGAGGACTCATCTTAAAAATAAATTTTCACAATGAACAAACTAATAGTAACTGCCTTTTTTGCTTTAATTGTTTCCGGCTATACGGTAACAGCACAAATGAAATCCACGGTAAATAAAGTACCAGTAAAAGAAGAAGTAAAAAAGGATGTAAATTTAAATCAGGTCAATGTCATTATTGATTTAAATAAAGTAAAAGACGATAAGGTAAGTGTAACCATTACCCCGCCAAAGTTTACTTCAAACGAAATCATTTATCACTTTCCAAAAACAGTTCCAGGAACCTATTCTTCTGATAATTATGGAAAACTTATTGATGAATTAAAAGCATTTGATAAAAATGGGAAAGAATTAGCCACTTCAAAAACTGATACAAATTCTTGGAAAATATCAAATGCTAAATCACTTGTAAAAGTTACTTATTATGTAAATGACACTTTTGATTCAGAATCTGGAAAAGGCTTTGGGAAAGAGGATATATTTTCACCTGCAGGAACAAACATTCTGGAAGGGAAAAACTTTATGGTGAATAATCATGGTTTTGTGGGTTATTTTGAAGACAAAATCCAATTAACCGAAATTCCATATAATCTTACCATTCTACATCCGGCAGCTCTTCAAGGTGCCACTTCTCTGATAGATATTGATAAAAGCGATACAGTAGATACATTTATGGCAAGCCGTTATTTTGATTTGACTGATAATCCTATTATGTATGCTAAAGCTGATATAGAAACTTTCTACGTAGATGATATGGAGATTGTTTTTAGTGTTTATTCTCCAAATGGCGTGCATACTGCAAAAGATTTATTGCCTGAGTTACAAAAAACAATGCGAGCTCAGAAGGCTTTTTTGGGTTCTATAAATGCCAATAAGAGATATACCGTTTTATTGTATTTATCAGATATGGCTAAAAACGACGCTAAAGGTTTTGGAGCTCTAGAACATCATACTTCAACTACGGTAGTTTTTCCGGAAGCAATGGATGTAGAAGCATTAGGTGAGCAGTTAAAAGATGTAGTATCGCATGAGTTTTTTCACACCTTAACTCCGTTGAGTGTTCATTCTAAAGAAATTCAGTATTTTGATTACACTAACCCAAAAATGTCAAAACATTTATGGATGTATGAAGGAGTTACCGAATATTTCGCCAATTTATTTCAGGTAAATCAAGGATTAATTACCGCTGACGAGTTTTACGAAAGAATGTCTGGCAAAATAAATAATGCTTCAACTTTAAATGATACCATGTCGTTTACCGAAATGAGCGCTAATGTTTTGATTGAACCTTATAAAGATCAATATTTAAATGTTTACGAAAAAGGAGCTTTAATAGCAATGTGTATTGATATAATAATTCGAGAAAAAAGTGCTGGACAAAAAGGAATTTTAAGTATGATGAAAGATTTATCAAATCTGTATGGTATAGATAAACCTTTTGATGATGAGGAACTTTTTGCTAAAATTACTAAGTTGACTTATCCAGAAGTAGGTGAGTTTTTAAATACCCATGTTGCCGGAAAAACACCAATTCCGTATGAAGTATATTTTACTAAAATGGGTGTTTCCAAAGCAAAAGTGCAGGTGTCGGCAAATCCGTTCCTGAAAGATAAATCAGTGCCATTCATAACCGTAAATCCTTCAACAAAAGAAATTATTGTTCTTCCTGGGACAAAATTGAACAGTTTTATGACTAATTTGGGATTAAAAGGAGGCGATATTTTAGTGTCATTTAATGACAAAGCGTATAATCTAGACAACATTTATGATTTAATAATGATAAGTCAAAGTTGGGAAATCGATGATGCTATCAGTGTTACAATAGAAAGAGACGGAGTAGAGCAAATAATCAAAGGAAAAGTAAAATTAGATTTTGATGAAGAGGAAGGATGTAAGTTTACAGATGAATCAAAAAAAGCTTTAAATAATTATTGGTTAAAGGGGTAATTAACATCGTTCTGTTCTGCTTTTTAGCCTCTGGTCAAAATAAATTCGCTATTAAATCCTCAATTTGTAAATCAGATTGAGGATTTTTTTTAGTAGTATTGCAAAAATTAGTAATCATGCGTAAATCAATAATAGGGCTGTTATCAATAGTAGTTTTCGCTTCTTGTTCCGAAAAGAAATCAACTAAAAACTTTGTTTTAACCGGAGATATTAAAGGCTTAAAAAAAGGAACTTTATACATTCAAAGAATAAATGATACAGTTCTTGTTCCTATTGATACGATAAAAATTAACGGCGATTCTCATTTTACCAGTGAGTTTGATATACAATCCCCAGAAATGCTGTATTTGTTTTTAGACCGTGGCGTAAGCAATTCAGTTGATAACAACATTTCATTCTTTGCAGAAAAAGGGAATATGGATATTCAAACATCTTTAGATTTTTTTACCGCCGATGTAAAAATAACAGGTTCCAAAAACCAGGCGCTATATGACGAATACAAAAAAGTCGTTTCCAGATTTGTTGATCAGGATTTAGATTTGATAGAAAAACGAATCAATGCTTTAAAGAATAATAAAATAGAAGAGGCGGCCAGAATTGAAGAAGAACAAAAAGGAATTCAAAAAAGAAAATATCTCTATACGACCAATTTTGCAGTCAATCACGCTGATTATGAAGTTGCTCCCTATGTGGCTTTGGCAGAGATTTATGACATCAATTTAAAGTATATGGATACCATCCAAAAATCAATGACACCAAAGGTTGCCAAATCCTTATACGGAAAAAAATTAAACGATTTTATTGCTGCAAGAAAACGGGAAGAGAAATAACGTATTTTTGTTTGTTATCTAACACAAATGAAAGACCTACTTTTAATTACGCCACTGTTTACGCAGTTAAACACACCTTATCCGGCAACGGCCTATTTAAAAGGTTTTCTAAATACAAAAAGCATAACTGCCTTTCAAATGGATTTGGGTATAGAGGTGATTTTAAATCTCTTTTCAAAAGAAGGGCTTACCAGTATTTTTTCTACTGACAACCGTCAACCGAAAACTGAAAACCTTAAACGAATCTATTCATTACGACAAGATTATATCAATACTATTGACGCAGTAATTGCCTTTCTTCAAGGAAAAAATCAAACATTGGCAAGGCAAATCTGTGCGGGTAACTTCCTTCCAGAGGCTTCTCGTTTTCAACAGTTAGACGATATGGAATGGGCGTTTGGTTCGATGGGAATACAGGATAAAGCGAAACATTTAGCTACACTCTATCTTGAAGATTTATCGGATTATATCAAAGAAGCGATTGATGAAAACTTTGGTTTTAGCCGTTATGCTGAACGATTGGGTAGAAGCGCTAATTCATTTGATGAACTATATTCTAATCTGCAAAGCGAGTTTACGTATATTGATGGTATTACTCTTCCTATTTTAGAAGAAAGACTGAAAGAAGTACAGCCTAAGTTAGTTTTAATTTCTGTTCCATTTCCGGGTAATTTATATAGTGCTTTTCGTTGTGCGCAATTCATTAAAAAGCATTATCCCAAAATAAAAACAGCTATGGGCGGTGGTTTTCCAAATACGGAACTTCGCGACTTAAAAGAGAAACGTGTTTTTGAATTCTTTGATTTCATCACGCTAGACGATGGTGAATTGCCTGTCGAATTGCTTTACTACAATGTTTGTCAACCTGAACTAAGTGAAGAATCTCTTTATAAAAGAACATTCCTCATAGAAAACAATGTGGTGGTTTATAAAAATAACACCATCCGCCATGATTACAAACAAAGTGATGTTGGCACACCCGATTATTCCGATTTGCTTTTGGATGATTATATTTCAGTTATCGAAATTGCCAACCCCATGCATAGTTTGTGGAGTGATGGCCGTTGGAACAAGCTAACGATGGCACATGGTTGTTATTGGGGAAAATGTACTTTTTGTGATATATCTTTAGATTATATAAAACTCTATGAGCCCATAGCAGCTAAAACTTTGGTCGACAGAATGGAGGAAATCGTTGCTCAAACAGGAGAAACTGGTTTTCATTTTGTTGATGAAGCGGCACCGCCTGCATTGATGCGCGAAGTAGCTTTGGAAATACTGCGAAGAAAACTAACGGTTTCGTGGTGGACGAATATTCGTTTCGAGAAAAGTTTTACTTCTGATTTGAGTTTGTTGCTCAAAGCTTCAGGTTGTATTGCTGTTTCTGGTGGATTAGAAGTAGCCTCAGACCGATTGTTAGAACTAATTCAAAAAGGTGTGACTGTAGAACAAGTCGCGCAAGTCACCCGCAATTTTACCGAAGCCGGAATCATGGTGCATGCTTATTTGATGTATGGTTACCCTACACAAACGGTTCAGGAAACGATTGATAGTTTAGAAATGGTGCGTCAAATGTTTGAGTTAGGTATACTGCAGTCGGGTTTTTGGCATCAGTTTGCTATGACTGCTCACAGTCCGGTTGGAATGATTCCTTCAGCGTTTGGTGTAATTCCTGAAATGAAAGATATTACTTTTGCAAACAACGATATACAATTTAAAGACATAACCGGAATCAATCATGATAAATTTAGTTTTGGATTAAAGAAATCGCTGTTCAACTTTATGCACGGCATCTGTTTTGAGTACGATCTTCAGGATTGGTTCGATTTTAAAATTCCGAACACTACCATTCCTTCCGATTATATTGTTTCCTGTCTGGAAAATGAAAATACTTTAGCGATGAAACCTTCAGCAAAAATAATCTGGATAGGAGGAAAGCCCGTAACTCAGACTTTTACAAAATCTAAAAAAGGCATCACTTGGGAAATGATGCGATTGACTTTTCACGATAAAAGGGAAACGATAGACATTTCAATAGAGTCAGCCAAAGCGAATTGGTTGGTGAAATCACTTGATTTACTTTCTGTAAACAATGACAAGACGATAACTTATGCACAACTCAAAACCGATTTTGAAAATATATTTGAAGATTTTGAATTGTTTTGGTTTTCAAAACCAGTTAAATCCTTGAGAGAATATGGATTATTGGTAATTTAATTTATTAATAACTTGTATATTCAACATAAAAAACCATCTGCAAATAGTTATAAAATAAAGACTTATAGTAAAAATATTGTTTGTAAAAATTAGTTTTTGCTATTGATTAGGTTCACCATAAAGGTCAAACTCTGTAGCTTCAATAATCTTTACATTGATGAAATCACCGGTTTTCACATAGAATTTTGAAGCATCTATTAGCACTTCATTATCCACATCTGGACTGTCAAATTCAGTTCTTCCGATAAAGTATTGCCCCTCTTTTCTATCGATAATGCATTTGAAAGTCTGTCCTACTTTTTCCTGATTCAAATCCCATGAGATTTGCGATTGTAAATCCATTATTTCGGCAGCACGGGCTTGTTTCACTTCTTCGGGAACATTATCTTCCAATAAATAGGCATGGGTATTCTCTTCGTGAGAATAAGTAAAACAACCTAAACGTTCAAACTTCATTTCTTGAACCCAGTCACGCATAATTTCAAAATCTTCCTTAGTTTCTCCAGGATAACCAACAATCAAAGTTGTTCTGATGGTCATACCAGGAACGGCTGCCCGGAAATCTTTTAATAATTTAGTTGTCTTTTCTTTGGTAGTTCCGCGACGCATCGATTTCAAAATGTTATTCGAAATATGTTGCAACGGAATATCAATGTAATTACAGATTTTTGGTTCCCGTTTCATTAATTCCAATACATCCATAGGAAAACCAGTAGGGAAGGCATAATGCAAACGAATCCATTCGATGCCTTCAACTTTTACTAAGTTTTCCAGCAGTTCCGCTAGGTTTCTTTTTTTGTATAAATCCAAACCATAGTAAGTCAAATCTTGAGCGATAAGAATCAGTTCTTTTACGCCATTTTGGGCTAAACCTTCCGCTTCTTTTACTAATTTCTCAATAGTTTGAGATACGTGTTTTCCACGCATAATTGGAATGGCACAAAAACTGCAAGGTCGGTCGCAACCTTCAGCAATTTTCAAATAGGCATAATTTTTTGGAGTCGTGGTTAAACGTTCTCCTAATAATTCGTGTTTATAATCAGCGCCAAGTGCTTTTAACAAAAGTGGTAAATCAGTTGTGCCAAAATATTGATCCACATTTGGTATTTCTTTTTCTAAGTCTGGGCGATATCTTTCGGACAAGCAGCCTGTAACAAAAACTTTGTCTACGATACCATTTTCTTTTTTGTCAACGTATTCAAGAATTGTATTTATCGATTCTTCTTTGGCATTATTAATGAAGCCACAAGTATTGATTACTACAATATTACCATCTTGTTCGTATACCACATCTTTTCCACTTGCTTTTAATTGTCCCATCAAAACTTCGCTATCGTAAGTGTTTTTGGAACATCCAAGTGTAATAACATTGATTTTATTTTTCTTTAATGATTTTGTTCTCATAGACATAATCCCGATTGTGCGGAAAGCGTGCAAAATTAAGCTTTTTATTTCGAATTAAATTGTTAAAATAAAAAACCACCTCGAGAAGAAGTGGTTTAGTATGATATGGTAAATGAAAATTAGAAATTCATTGAATAACTTATAGTTACATTATTGTTATATCGGCTAACTCTTGCAGGATCTGTAAGGCCTGAAGATAGAAAGGTATAATTAAAATTTCGATGTTCATATGAGTAGGCTAAGTCAATTCTACTATCTCCAAAAGTATATCCTAAACCACCTGAATATCCGGTTAAGTCGCCAAAATTTTGATCAACTTTATAAGGACTTTCATCAAAACGATAACCTGCTCTAAAACTAAATTCTTTGTATTTGTATTCACCGCCTAAACGAACTTCAATAGCATCATTAAGTGCATTACTCATAAATGAGTTTAATCCGGTATAATCATTCAGAGGTCTAAATTTTGTATTGCTGTAGTCTTTAGTAGAAACGTCAGCACTAACTAGTGCTCTTTTTCCAAATATATAAACAACACTTCCTGTCAATTTTCCAGGAGTTTGAATTGTATATGGTCGATAAATCATCGTAATACCTGGATTAAAATTTATCGGATTATTTGTTGAACAATCTGGGCAATTAGCAAATATAGCTTGTCGTTGTTCGTCAACTAATCTATACCAAGTTGGTGATTGATAGGCTAAACCAACACGAAGACTTTCAGTTGCTTTAGCAATGGCCCCAAGGTTGAAAGAAATACCGTTACCAAACGTATGAGTTTCGGTATCAAACTGAACAGACTGTAAACCAGTTGTTGTGTCAATAGTATTATAGGATTCAAAAACTGAGGTAGTTTTTACAATATCTGTAAAGTGATAATTTAAATTTATACCTAAAAACAATTTGTCTTTATATGCTGTAGCAAAGTTTGCTGTAAATTTAGCATCATACCCTGTACTTATGGTAAAATTATCTTGGAAATAATCACCATTTGTTGGAACATTAGTAACGTATGTTGTATTTTGTGGTGTATTGTTAACAGGATTAAACATGTAAGCTTGATATCCCAGAAAAGCTTGTTGATCTATAAAGTTTAAATCTTCAAAAAAAGCATTCTCTAGTGTTTGTAATGTAATTCCACCTTCTTGAGGTAAACCGTTGGAAAATCTTAAAAAATACTTGTCTATAGAATTATAAGGATTAATTCCAGCTGAATAAATTCTATTGTTAAAATTGTTGTTGTTTTCGTAGTTAAGTGTCACTGTGATTTTTTTCCAATCATTTTTTGGATTATTATCTTTAAAGACAAAAACAACACCAGCTTGATTTATGTCTAAAGAATTATCGTTCTCACTTTTAGTTGTTCCAAAGTAACGAGAGGTATTTTTGGTGTTATAACTAGAACCAGTAAAAGTTGCAAAGTTATTGGCAAAGAAAATGGAACCAGCAGGATTTTGGTTGATAGCTGATAAATCACCACCAACAGCTCCAAAAGCACCACTCATTCCTCTAAATCTTGCGGAGCCAGTTAAGTTTTCTTCAGCATATCTGAGGGCATCTTCTGGTGTTGTTTCCTGACCTCTTAATGCTGAAAAAGTTAGTCCAGCAATAATAATTGTAATATATTTTTTCATGGTATTTTTATTTTTTATTCAAAAAAATATCTATG
>NZ_JBMOGQ010000059.1:0-12877 GCF_049318325.1 Flavobacterium sp.
TGTCAGAACCCGATTTTAGATTGATTCCTTTGCTTTTTAATTCAGGATAAAAGGATTGATAATTATAGATTTCACCGTTAAAGACAATAATATATCTTCCGTTATCAGAAATAAAAGGTTGATGTCCTGCAGAAGATGTATCAATAATTGACAAACGTCTGTGACCTAATCCAATATTGTTGTTGATATAAATACCCTTATCATCTGGACCACGATGTTCCAGAACGTCCCTCATTTTAATCAGTTGATTTTGATCAACTTGTTTGTAATTTAAATGGAAAATTCCATTAATTCCACACATATTTCTCTAAAGAGTAGTAGATTTAATTTTAATTAAATCATGATAAGTAAATGCAATTTTTTTCATGTTGATTTTGTAGTTGGCATTTTTTTCTACAAATTTTCGATTTTCAACTATTGCTTTTTTTGTAAAATCAACATTCTTAAATGCCCACTCAATTTCTTCGGCTAAATTAAACTCATTTTCGATAGTAACAAGTATTCCGTTCTCTTTTTGTTTTATCCAGCTTCTGTTTCCTGGTAAATCACTTACA
Organism: Flavobacterium sp.; assembly: GCF_049318325.1. GTDB lineage: Bacteria > Bacteroidota > Bacteroidia > Flavobacteriales > Flavobacteriaceae > Flavobacterium. Next base: position 555 of record NZ_JBMOGQ010000059.1, read on the forward strand.
ATAGGTAAACAGCCGCATGCCATAGCTTCAAAAAGTGATGCGGAGACACCTTCGGTTATGGGTGTACTTATATAAAAATTAGCTTGCTGTAAAAACTTTGGAATGTCATTGTTGTTAATACTTCCGATAAAATTAACCTCATTATCTATCTTTAACTCTTTTGCCAACCATATCAATTTTTTTAATTCTGTTCCGTCACCAATAATGGTTAGTTTAAAAGAAATATTTTTTTGCTTGACAATTGAAAATGCTTTCAAAATCAAATCGTGTTTATATTCTGGTTCCAAAGAACGAGTCACAACAGCATTTATCATAGTTCCATCTGAAGCATCATTAAATTGGAAAAAGTCTAAATTTATTCCCTTAGGCAAAATCATTACTTTTTCTATATCTACATTGCTTTCTTTCATATGTTCTGCTATAGAATTTCCCCAGGCATGAATTAAGTCTGCTTTTTTGAAAGCATAATTTTGAAGTCTTTTTTTAAAAATATAAAGCGGAGAATTCAAAGGCCATAAATCGGTAATACCCTGTTGCGCAATTGCCATTGGTTTTAAACCTGAAATGGCAGCTAAATAGCCATAACTCGTAGTTCGCTCTGCAATGACCATATCGGGATTATATTTTTTAACTATACTTTTAATGGTTAAAATCGCTTTGGCTAATTCAAAAAGTCTTATAATTCTGTTGAATCCATTACTACTTGTCTTTAGTTCCCAGGTGACGATTTCAAAGTCGCCAAATTCCTTCAGACCGTTTATCCAAGTAATTGCATCGGCACGATAGGTTTCTCCAAAAAATAAAATTCTTTTTTTTGACATTATGATTTATTCTTCGGTTTCCAGCGCACGGTTTAAAAAGTCATTCATCGGCTTTAAAACAATTAATTTTTCAGCTATGATTTTACTAAAATTTGGTTCAGAAAATAGTTTGTCATCAATCTTTTCTGAAGCAGTAAAACTTTTTAATTTCAAAAACTCAATAGCCGGATGATTTGGGTCGAAATCTTTAGGTGCTTTTTTCAGCGTGTTGTTTTTATCACGAGTAAGCGCACCAAACTCAGATTTAAATTTTTTATCATTGATAATTGCTTCTAAATCTTCATGAAAAAAGGCAATTTCTTTTCTGATGCGTTTTAATTCTTGTGGTTCTGGGCACCAAACACCACCTGCTATAAATGATTTTCCTTTTTCAAAATGGATATAATAGCCAGGACTATTTTTTGAGAATTTATTTTGCGTAAGCCATACACCCATATTGGTTTTATAAGGCGATTTGTCTTTTGAAAAACGAATATCGCGATTGATTCTGAAAGTACAGTTTTTAATTTCTAATGGCTCCAACGACTTGTCTAAAGGCTTCATTTCTGCCAAAATTGACGCTATATAATTGTGATAGTCTTTCTTATAATTTTCATACCTTTTCTTGTTGGCATGCATCCATTCGGTGTTATTATTGGCAACCAAATCTTCAAGAAATTGGAGGGCTTCTTTGGTAATCATGAAATCATTTTTTTATCTGTGATAATCTGTGCAATCTGTGTTTACAAATGTTTTTTTAAATCTTCCTCAGAAATATAGCCAATATTTCTCCAAACTTCTTTTCCTTTTTCATAAATAATTATGGTTGGCAAAGCATCTAATTTCAATTGTTCTACTATAGTTTTGTTTTCATCTGCATCCAATTGGACTATTTTGATCTTATCCTTCATTTCTGTTTGAAACTTCAAAATGTAGGGATTCATTTTTTTACAAGGTCCACACCATTTGGCATTGAAATCAATCATTACTCTATTACTTGATTTTATCAATTCGCTATATTCCTGGTCACATATACCAATGATTTTGTTACTTGGTATTGCATTGGCATTGTTTTCTGCATTCCATTTCATAATGCCGCCATTAAGATTATAGATTTCTTTGAAACCCAATTCGGCTAATTTATTTGCGGCTTGAGCACTTCTTCCACCAACTTTGCAATACACAAAAATTGGTTTTGATTTGTCATAGGAATTAACTTTGGCAACAAAGTCATCTCCGTTCCAGTTCACATTTTTTGCATTGCCTATATGATCAATACTATATTCTTTTGGAGTTCTAACGTCTAATAGCTGTGGGTTTTCATTAGTTTTTAGCTTTTCAGCAAATGATTTTGCATCTATAGTATTAACAGCACTGGAAGTTTGTCCGTTGCAACTTATAAACAGAATACTCAATAATAACAAGGAAATGAATTTTATTTTCATAATTTCAAATTTTAGCTAAAAATACAAATTTGATGAATACTAAAGATTAAAAATTTTATAACTCTGAAGGGTTGTTTTTACTATGTTTTCCGTACGTTCCGAATGCGTGTCTGAAATGAATAACTGGCCAAATTCTTCTTTATTTACCATTTCAATTATTTTGCTAACGCGAAACTCATCGAGCTTATCAAAAATATCGTCAAACAGTAAAATGGGTTTTTCACCACTTTGTTTTTTGACAAAATCAAATTGAGCTAATTTCAAGGCGATGAGAAATGATTTTTGTTGCCCTTGAGATCCAAATTTTTTAATCGGATAGTTATCAATTTCAAAAGATAAATCGTCTTTGTGAACGCCAACTGAAGTGTAGTGCAAAGCCCTGTCTTTACTTATATTTTCTTCCAATAAAGTTAAAGTGTCTTTTTCAAACAAATTACTTTGGTAAACCAATTGCACCGTTTCGGCCGAGTTGGTAATTTCACGATGGTAATTGTTAAAAATCGGAATAAAATCGATTAAGAACTTTTTTCGTTTCTCAAAAATAAACTCCCCAAGCGTATTGAGTTGTTCATTATAAATAGACAAAGTATCATTTTCAAAAACATGGTTCAGTGCAAAAAATTTCAACAAGGCATTGCGTTGACTGATGATTTTTTGATATTGAATTAGTTGTTGTAAATAAGAACTATCCAATTGTGAAATGACAGTATCTATAAATTTTCTTCGAGTTTCACTTCCTTCAATAATCAAATCACTATCAGCAGGTGAAATAATAACCAATGGAATAAAGCCGATGTGGTCGGAGAATTTTTCATAAACTTTGCCATTTCGTTTTAGGATTTTTTTTTGTCCTTTTTTCAAACTGCACAAAATTTGCTCGGTTCTCCCTTTTTTTTCAAATTCACCGTCTACCACAAAAAAATCTTCTCCGTGTTTGATGTTTTGTAAAGCCAATGGATTGAAATAACTTTTGCCGTTTGCCAAATGATAAATGGCATCAAGGATATTTGTTTTACCAATACCATTTTTACCCACGAAACAATTGATTTTGGAATCCAATTCGAAGTCGATTTCCGAAAAATTTTTATAATTGAGTAATGAAATTCGCTTTAAAAACAATTTTATTTTTGTTTGAAATTAATGTTCTAAACTTAGAAGGTGCAAATTATTCAAAAATATCGAGAAAAATAGCTTTCATTTATCAATAAAAATTTTATTTTTGCGCACACTAAATTAAAATAAATGGCAACTTTTAACAAAAGAGGATATAAAGAACCAAAACCAAAATCAGAAAAATTAGATAATAATTACATTGAAGATGTAAATGTTGATGTAAAAGACAGCGCAACAGCAAAAGCATTTGATACTTTAGATCAATCGGCTTCAAGAGCTGAAGATTTTGTAGCCAAAAATCAAAAATATATATTAGGATTTCTAACCATTGTTGCTTTAGCTACAGTTTCTTATTTATTATATCAGAAGTTTATTGCTGAGCCAAGTCAGGAAGAAGCAGCAAGTGAATTATTTGTAGCGCAACAAAACTTTCAAAAAGCGGTTGATGCTACTGGAACAAAAGCAGATTCTCTATATAATTTAGTTTTAAAAGGTTCAGAAGGTAAATTTGGAGTAGTGAAAATTGCTGATGAATATTCAGGAACAGACGCTGGGAATTTAGCTAATTATTATGCCGGTGTTGCTTATTTGAATACTAAAAAGTATGCTGAAGCAATTACTAGTTTAGAGAAATTCAAATCAGATGATATTATGTTAAGTACTATAGCAATTGGTGTAATTGGTGATGCATATGCACAACAAAACAAACAAAAAGAAGCTTTAGAATATTATATTAAAGCTGCTGATGCTAACAAAAACGAATTGACAAGACCAAGATATTTAATGAAAGCCGGTAAAACTGCATTGGTTTTAGGAAATAAAGCCGATGCTTTAAAATATTTCACCGATATCAAAGATAATTACGATACTGCTCCGGAAGCACAAACTATTGATGCTTTGATTGGTTTAGCGCAATAAATAATTACGAATTTCAAATTATGAATTACGAAAGTATCATGATTCGTAATTCCTAATTCCTAATTAAATTATGGCTACTGCAAACAAAAACTTATCTAATTACGATAAAAACACAATCCCAAACGCGAAAGACTTTCGGTTTGGGATTGTTGTTTCTGAATGGAACGATCATATTACAAATGGTTTATATAATGGCGCGGAAGCAGCCTTGTTAGATTGTGGAGCCAACTCGGAAAATATTATTCGTTGGAATGTTCCTGGAAGTTTTGAACTTGTTTATGGCGCAAAACGAATGATTGTTACACAGGAAGTTGATGTGGTGATTACCATTGGTTGCGTAATAAAAGGCGAAACCATGCATTTCGAATTTGTTTGCGATGGCGTAACACAAGGCATCAAGGATTTGAATGTACAAACTGATGTGCCGGTAATATTTTGTTTGTTGACCGATAACAACGAACAGCAATCTATTGATAGAAGTGGAGGCGTTCACGGAAACAAAGGAACCGAAGCTGCGATTGCGGCAATAAAAATGGCTGAGTTAAGAAGGAAATCAAATTTATAATATCCCTTTTTCAGTTTAAAATACTAACCTATTCCAATGAGAATAGGTTTTTTATTTTTAATAAATATTAGCTATAAATCCCAATACTTTTTCATTAAATTTGCATACTTTGGTTTTTACTTTTAAACCACAAATTGTATAAATGTCTAGCATAATTCAATTACTTCCCGATCATGTTGCCAACCAAATTGCCGCTGGTGAAGTAGTGCAAAGACCGGCTTCTGTGGTAAAAGAATTATTAGAAAATGCTGTTGATGCTAAAGCTACCGATATAAAACTCATTATTAAAGACGCTGGAAAATCATTAATTCAAGTTATTGATAATGGAGTTGGGATGAGCATTACTGATTCGCGCTTGTGTTTTGAACGTCATGCTACTTCAAAAATCCGTCATGCCGAAGATTTATTTTCGTTGCATACCAAAGGGTTTCGTGGAGAAGCTTTGGCTTCTATTGCTGCTATTGCCCATGTGGAAATGAAGACCAAACAGGAGCAGGATGAATTGGGAACGCACATCATTATTGAAGGCAGTAGGTTTGTTTCGCAGGAACCTTCTGTGTTGCCAAAAGGTACTTCGTTTTCGGTTAAGAATTTGTTTTTTAATATTCCCGCTCGACGTAATTTTTTGAAGTCGGATACAGTGGAACAGCGTTACATTGTTGATGAATTTCAGCGTGTTGCGATGGCGCATCCGAATATTCATTTTACGATGTATCACAACGGCAGTGATATGTTCAACCTGCCTATTTCGAATTTCAGACAACGCATTGTGAATATTTTTTCAGGCAAGACCAATGAAAAATTAGTTCCAGCAAAAGAAGAAACCGAAATCGTAAACCTTCACGGATTTATAGTTAAACCGGAATTTGCTAAGAAAAACAGAGGCGAACAATTCTTTTTTGTCAACAACCGATTTATCAAAAGCGGTTATCTTCATCATGCAGTCATGGCAGCATACGAAGGTTTACTTTTAGCTGGTGCGCAGCCAAGTTATTTTTTATATTTAGATGTACCGCCACATACGATAGATATCAATATTCATCCAACAAAAACCGAAATTAAGTTTGATGATGAACACGCTTTGTATGCCATTTTGCGCTCTTCAATTAAGCATAGTTTGGGGCAATTTAATGTAGCACCAATTTTGGATTTTGATAGAGATCCAAACTTAGACACACCTTATCAATACCAAAATAAAGAAGCCGAATATCCAAGTATTCAAGTTGACCGACAATACAATCCATTTTCAGATGACACCCGCGGCATAGCCGAAAACAGTGGAGTTAAGCCTAGTAAATCTTTTGCATTTTCTTCTAATTATAAAAAACCGGAAGCACAACCTAGTTGGGAAAGCCTTTATGTAGGTTTAAAGCAAGCGGGGCAAGACATAGCAGAGATGACGTTTGAAAATGATGCTGTGACTTCTTCGTTATTTGAAGAAAATGAAATTGAACAGGAAGTTAAAAGAACGTATCAAATACAAAAGAAGTACATTGTTAGCCCAATTAAATCGGGCATGGTTATTATTAATCAGAAGCGAGCGCACGAACGTGTATTATACGAAGAATTTTTGACCAATATGACCGTGCATCAGGCATCAAGTCAGCAAATGCTGTTTCCATTACAATTGTATTATTCGTCTACGGAAATTGAATTGATAGTCGAATTAAAATCCTCTTTAGAAAACACCGGATTTATTTTTGAAACAATTAACGAAGACAATGTGGTCATTTCAGGCTTGCCTGTCAATGTGACGGAAAGTGAAATTACTATTGTTTTGGATGAGTTATTGAGCGAATTGCAAGACGGAATTCCGGATAGTAGCTTTAGTCAAAATGATACCATTGCCAAATCTATGGCCAAAAGTTTGGCTGTAAAAACCGGAACCTATTTATCCGAAAAAGAACAAGAAAATTTGGTTCACAATCTTTTTGCCTGTAAAGAGCCGAATGTATCACCATTTCAAAAACCAACTTTCATCACTATGAGTGTGGAAGATTTAGATAAAAAATTCAGCGTATGATGCGAATGACCGATACTGTTAAACAGTTACTGATTATCAATATTATATTTTTTATAGGCTCACAAATTGTAGCCAACGCCTATCCATTGTTTTCCTTGTATTATCCTGAAAACCCAAACTTTAGGATTTGGCAACCCCTTACGAGTATGTTCATGCATGCACCAATGCCCAATTTAATGCATATTGTTTTTAATATGTTCGCTTTGGTTTCTTTTGGTACTGCTTTAGAACATTACTGGGGTGCCAAAAAATTCATTTTTTTTTATATTTCCTGCGGATTAGGAGCAGCATTATTGCATATAGTAGTTAATTATTTTACTTTCCATCATGTTTTAAATTTATTGGTTGAAAATGGTCAAGATAAAGCTGAGATTTTAAAAGTATTGGCTGAAGGTAAATATGATACAAACTGGCAAAATATAATTCCGTTGAGTGATTTTAATAGTTTTATGGGAAGTTATTTAGGAACGTCTGTTGGTGCTTCCGGAGCTATTTATGGGTTATTAACCGCGTTTGCTTTTATGTTTCCTATGGCTGAATTGGGGATTATGTTTATTCCAATTCCGATTAAAGCCAAATATTTTGTACCAGGAATTATTGCAATAGACTTGTTTTTAGGTTTCAAAGGAAGTTCGCTGTTTGGCGCAGGCGGAACCGGAATTGCTCATTTTGCTCACATTGGCGGTGCTTTAACAGGTTTCTTAATGATGTGGTTTTGGAAAAAAAATCAGTTTAATAGAAACCGTTGGGATTAATTATGAATAGTATTATTGAGGATTTAAAGTTTCAGTATAAAATAGGTGGCATTGCTAATAAAATGATTTATTGGAATGTTGGTATTTTTCTGTTGTCTATTCCTTTTTTTTACCAATTTAAGTCTGGTGTTTTTGATTTCCCTAATTGGTTAGCTATTTCATCAGAACCATTACTATTTTTAACAAGTCCATGGACATTGTTGACGTACGCTTTTTTCCATTATGGATTCCTGCATTTGTTTTTCAACATGATGGTTTTGAATTTTTCTAGCCGATTATTTCTAACCTTCTTTACCCAAAAACAGTATTTTGGGTTATACATTCTGAGTGCTATTTTTTCAGCATTGTGTTTTGTATTGAGTTTTTATTTTTTGCATCAAACTTCAAGCATGGTGGGCGCTTCAGCGGCAATAATGGCATTGTTGGTAGCAACAACAGCATACCAACCTTTGATGGAAATTCGATTGCTCTTAATTGGAAATGTCAAACTTTGGCACATTACAGCTATACTACTTTTATTGGATTTACTTCAAATTCAAATGAATAATACAGGTGGACACATAGCCCATTTGAGCGGAGCATTTTTTGGCTATATTTACATCAAACTCTTGCAAAACGGAACCGATATGAGTCGGATTGTAGATTCAATATTGAATCTGTTTAGTAAGCAGCAATCAACACCTTTCAAAAAAGTGCATGTAAATCCAAAAAAACCTGCTTCTAAAAGTGAAAGTAAGATTGTTATTAAAGATAAAACACAACAGCAATTGGACGAGATTTTAGATAAAATAAGCCAATCGGGTTATGATAGTTTGACAGCTGAAGAAAAAAAGTTTCTATTTAAGGCTGGGAAATAGTTTAATTTTTTGTTTATAGTTCTGTGTTTTTTAATTAGAAATTGGAAATTTTTTGAAAAAATTATCGTGGTTTAATAAAGTAGTATTTGGATTTAATATAGTCGTTACTGTATTGACTTTTATTGCTTATATTTTACCATTTTTAGCACCTAAAATGTTTCCGCTGCTTTCGGTGTTAACCTTGATTTTACCACTGTTTCTTATTCTAAATGCATTGTTTTTTACTTATTGGTTGCTACAATTAAAGCGGCAGGTTATCCTTTCCGGATTGGTGTTATTACTCGGAATTACGTTTATTAATAAGTTCTATAAATTTTCTTCCAATGATAGTGAAGCTTCCGAAAAAGATTTTACCGTCATGAGTTACAATGTTCGCTTGTTTAACTTGTTTGATTGGATTGATAATAATGATGTAGGCAACACGATCTTAAGTTTTATCAATGAACAAAATCCAGATATTTTATGTATACAGGAATATTCAGAAAATGCCAAAGTTGATTTAAGAGTTTACAAGTATAAAGCTATCTTTATGGAAGGCAATCAAATAAAGACTGGACAAGCTATTTTCTCCAAGTTTCCAATTTTTAATCAAGGCAATTTTAAAATTCCAGCAGCGGGAAACAATATCATTTATGCCGATATAAAAAGAGGAAAAGATACAATCAGAGTGTATAATATTCATTTGCAATCAATCAAAATTTCGCCTGATGTGAATGACATTTCAGAACACGTGGATTCGATCAATCAAAACAAATCTCAGCAAGTTTTCAACCGAATTCGCGATGCTTTTAAGAAGCAGGAGCAACAGGCCGAAATTTTAGTAAAGCATAAAAACGGTTGTAAATATCCAGTGATTATTTGTGGGGATATGAATAATAGTCCCTTTTCATACGTGTATCGTAATATTAAATCAGACTTAAATGATTGCTTTGAAGAATCGGGAAACGGTTTTGGGCAAACCTATAAATTCAAGTATTATCCTGCCCGAATTGACTATATTTTTGCCAGTAAAAAAATGAAAGTAAATAGTTTTACAACCTTTGCTCAATTTGAATACTCAGATCACTTTCCAGTGATGACACGGTTGAGTTTTATCGAGTAACTAAAGTTGTTGTTTCTTCAAATAGTCCAAAGCATATCTTCCTTCATTGAACAGTAAATCCAAAATCGAAAGGTTGTTCAGATAGCCATGCTTATCGCCGAAAACCTGAGTATAAGGTTCAAAAACCGAAGTGTCTTTTTTACCGTTGATTAGATTTCTATGGTCGATTTTGTCTGTTACTATATGAAAATATTCTATAGTTTCGTCATAATCAAATTCCAATCGCAAACACTTAGAAACAATTGCCATCGTTTCCATATTTAAATCCATCAAATAATTGTGTTTCTTTTGAAAAATAGGTAGTATGTCATCTTCAAAATATTCAAAGAAAGGCGAGGTCCTATAGGCAGCTTCCAAAGATTTGAAGTGTTGTTTTTGCCAATCAAAATCATTTTCAATTTTGACTTCCTTGATGCGTTGATGTCTTTCTTTGTTATGTTTAACCGGAACATTCAATAGCTGAATTCCATTTGGACTATAGATGTACATTCGGTTACGGTTGGTTTGTTTTTGAAAATTATCTTCCACTTCAAAAGTTACAATATCAGCTTCAGCAATCGCCACAAAATGGCTGATAGATGGAAAGTAGCTTGGATGGATGATTATATTGTTCATTTGGTTTAAGAAGTTTTAAAAGTAAAAATTCATAAAATCTGAAACCGACCGTTTGACTTTTTTACATTTTCAAATTTTCAAATCATCTAATTTTCAAATCGATTAAGCTTTAGCGTTTTTTCTCTTTTTCCAAAAATAATCGCCCACAAAATACAAAGCTAACAGTCCAAGAAAATATTTGAAATAGGATTGTGGTTGTCCGTCGCCACTAACAGTGGTAAATAATCTTTCCCAACGGATTTTGTTAATTCCTTTTCCATTAGAATCCCAGCTCATCCAAATGAAAACAGGTTTTCCTACGATGTGATCTTCCGGAACATATCCCCAATAGCGGCTGTCTTCAGAGTTATGACGATTGTCTCCCATCATCCAATAGTAGTTTTGTTTAAATGTATATGAGGTAACTTTTTTATCATTTATATAAATTTCATTACCCACAACTTTTAAATCATTCTTTTCATAAACTGATATGATTCTTTTATAAAAAGGAAGTGTTTTCAGATTTAAAGCCACTGTTTTTCCTGCTTGTGGAATGTAAATTGGACCAAAATTATCGCCATTCCAATTTGGATTGTGCGAGAAAATATTAGGCTCTCCTTGTTTGGCGACAATTTGTGTAACCGACTTAATTCCGGAAATACTTCTTAAAGTAGCTGCGCCGGCTTTGGTTAACGCTCTTAGATATAAAGTATCTCTTGCTTCTGATTTAAAACCTGCGCCATCTGTAGAGCCTACTTGATTTAATAAATATTCAAAATCAAGGTCCGGATTATTCATATCATAAGTTACTGCATAAGAATACTGAGTTTTCGCTCTCTCAGGTAAAATCAATTCTTTTCCATTAATGTAAACAGTGCCTTTCTTTATTTGTAAAGAATCCCCTGGAGTTCCTTGGCAACGTTTTACATAATTTGATTTTTTATCTACTGGTTTTAAAATACTTCTTCCTGAAGTATCAAAGAATTTATAAACAGTATCAGCCGGCCAGTTGAAAACTACAATGTCATTTTTTTCTACTTTTTGAAAACTGGGAAATCTGAAATAAGGCAATTGAGGCCAACTTAAATAGGATTTTGTTTTGATAATTGGCAATGTATCGTGTACCATTGGTGCAGCAACTGTTGTCATAGGTACTCTTGCTCCATAATGAAACTTACTCACAAAAAGAAAGTCTCCAATCAGTAATGATTTTTCTAAAGATGAAGTTGGAATGGTGTAGGGTTGCATCACATAAGTATGCACTAATGTCGCTACAACAATGGCAAAAAGTAAAGAACTTACAGTGTCTCTGGTTTTTGTTTTGGCAACCAAACTTCTGTCTGCAATGTATTTAACATCTTTTGTGTAACTGATATAATAAATATAAAAACCACAAGTGAGAATGCCTAACCAAGTGTCAATGGTTGAATTTTTACCAAAACTTCTCAAGGTTTCTATCCATACTACCGGAAACATTATCAAGTTGATAATTGGTATGAATAGGAGGAATGTCCACCAAGTTGGTCTGTTGATGATTTTCATCAAAACAATCGAATTGTAAACAGGGATAAAGGCTTCCCAAGATTTTCTTCCTGCATTTATGTATAATTTACAGGTTCCAAGACCATGAATGATTTGGATAAGCAGAAAAAATATAAACCAATGAAATAGAGACATGATGTTGAGTTTAAAAGTTTATGAGTGTATAAGTTTATTTATAATATAATTTGTTACATTTTTTCTTTATTCTATTATCTATTATCAATGTTTAAAACATCTTTCATAGAGAAAACACCTTTTTTACCAATGATCCATTCGGCAGCAATCACTGCGCCAAGAGCAAAGCCTTCACGGTTATGTGCTACATGCTTAATTTCAATAAAGTCAACATCTGAATTGTAATAAACACTATGTGTTCCAGGCACATCATCAATTCGTTTTACATCGATAAAAACATCATCTTCTTTTGGGTTTTCGATTGCCCAATTGTTTTTATCTGTATGATTGATGATTGCATTTGCTAATGAAATGGCAGTTCCGCTTGGTTTGTCCAATTTTTGGGTGTGATGGATTTCTTCCATTGAAACTTTGTAATCTTTAAACTTAGCCATCATCTTTGCCAGATGAACATTGAGTTCAAAAAAAATATTT
>NZ_JBMOGQ010000060.1:0-12712 GCF_049318325.1 Flavobacterium sp.
TGGAAACATTTATATTTGTAAACGATTTTAACAACTTTACTAATAATGGAAAATCAAACTATATGAAGAACTACCAACTTTTAATTATAGTATTATTTTGTATTTCTTTGTCGTCTTACGCTCAAAAAGACCAAAAAGATAATGATAAAAATTTAGAGCTTACTTCTGTAGAAACTAACAATGAAATTGATGGTGATACATACAACAAATGGTCTTTAGAGTTTGATTTAGGACAAAGCAGAGGTGGAAGACCTTATTCTGAAGGTTATTTTGGTAGTGATCCAGGTAAATTTTTAGGAGGTTTTCAAATAAATCACTATGGTTTAGGAGTTAGATATATGCTTAGCCCTAAGTTTGGTTTGAAATCGCATTTTTCTTATGATGATATTAAAAAACTTCCAGGTTCTGAAAGTAAAGAATTTAAATTAGAGCACTTACAATTATCTTTAGAAGGAGTTGTAAATGCTATGAGACTTTTTGATTTACAAAATGAATTTAGACGTTTTGGATTATTATTTCATTTTGGTATACAAGTATCACAAATGTCCCCTCAAATGAATATTAACAAAGGGAAAAAAGAGTTGAACGGAGGATTAATAGTTGGAGTTACTCCTTCTATTAGGGTTTTAAATAATTTTAGTATTTTTTTAGACGTAGCTTTAAATTCAAACATCCGTCAACATCTTAATTGGGATGGATCTTATTCAGATCCTAACAATAACTTAATAGGTAGTTTGTTCACTACGTCTCTCGGTTTTTCTTATTCATTTGGTAAAGATAAAATACATGGTGATTGGGCTATTATTAAGGAAATAAATGACAAACGCTTAGATTCTCTTAACAATAGAATTGGAGAAATTGAAACTTTAATGAATGACAGTGATAAAGATGGTGTTCCTGATTATCTTGATGCTGAACAAAATTCAATTGCTGGTGTTGCTGTTGACACCAAAGGAAGAATGGTTGATAAAAACAATAATGGAGTACCTGATGAGTTAGAGAGATATGTTAATAATTCTATTAATAGTAATAACAATGCTACAGCTAGTATGGCAACAGAAAATGCAGTACTGCAACTTATTAATGATGGTTACATTGCAGCTTACTTTGAAACTACCAAAGCAACACCAAATAGTGCATCAGCTAGTAATATTGGATTTATTCTTAATTATTTAAAAAACAATCCAGGAAAAAATGTTGAGATTGCTGGTTATGCAGACCAAACTGGAGATTCAGAAACTAACAATAAGTTAGCTAACGATAGAGCTCAGAATGTTAAGTCTATATTGGTTAAAGCAGGCATAAGCGAATCAAGAATAACTATTATGTCAAGAGGTGAAGATGATTCTGTAGATAAAAAATCTGATTGGGCTAAACGATTAGTGCGTAAGACAGTATTCAAAATCAAACAATAATTAACAATTAATTATTAATAACTATAATTAGCCTCTGTTGAAAAACAGAGGTTTTTTTAATTTTAAATTAAAAATAATGGAACATAGAGATACATACATGCTTGAACTTAGAGGTAAAACCTTTGGGATAATAAATAATCAATCTTCATTAGAAGAAGTATTTCAAAATAGAACCCTTCGTCCAGTTCTTAAAATGCAAAATGATTTATTTATTCAAGTATTTATTAATTATGCTGTAAAACAAAAAAATGTGTTTTTTAGTCTGACTCCCGAAAAAAAAATGATTTATATAGAAAACGTTATTCAACGAGATATAAAGTTCAGAAATTCTCTAAAAGGTATGATAATAGCGCTTTTTACATTAGATGAATATGCTGAATACATTCGAATATCTTCCAATTTGAATAAGCGAATGATGAATATGCTTGTTGAAAGATTAAAAAGTCAATTACAAGTTATTGAACAATAGATGATAAATTGACAAAAATTAAAATCTATAATCTATTTGAAGGGCATTCGAAAACTTGGGAATGTTTCTGTTTTCATATTACTATTCGAACTACATATAGCAGTTTTGCCAATTAATTTAAGTTCGTTTTAGATTTGTTTTTTTTATAGGTACTGTCTCTTGATCTCTATAAAACGCTTTTCGGAATATATCAATTCATTGACAATTATCTTTCTAAAAACTTCTAAATCTTGATATTTTAAATGCTTTGTCCAATCTTTTTCGTTTAATACCATTTTAATAATTTGGATTGTTTTGGCAGTTTCTTTGGCATTTCGTATGACTATTTTTTCTTGTATTTCAGTACTTAATTTATGATAGAAATTAACATCTTGTGTTTCAAAATCTACTTTGATAAAAAATAGTTTTGAATTATCATTATTGGAATAAAAATCGGTCCAATTGGCATAGCCAACAATAGTTTTTTGATTTTTAAACTTATCTAATGGTATTAGTCGCCAATGGCAATTGGCAACTCTACCCCAATGATTAGAAATACGATACAATCCATCAGTGGAAAAAATATACTGACTTCCTGATTTGCTCTTATAACTAATTTTTATGTCGTTAATTTCACTAAAAAGTACCTCTCTCCAAATACAGAAAGTATACGAATGAAAGTTCTGTTTGTTATATATTTTATTTTCCAAAAATAGTATTGTGCCTTTTTTAATTTACTTAAAACTTCAATTAATTTACTCTTTATCTTCGACTTCAGAACTCTGAGCTTTTTGAATATTGGCTCTAATTTCTGTATGACGAATTTCACCTCCTGAAGTTCCGACACTCTTGGCTAAAACTACACCAACAATAGCAATTACTAATGCTACATAAGGTATTAATTTAGCTTTGCTATAGTTTTTGAGATTAGCGTAAAGTCCAAATAACGATACCGCTCCTAGTACATATAAAACAAGTGCCAATTTTTCTGCAAATTCTTCATGTTCGTGAATAATTTGCTTGCCTACATTTGGCATATCTTCCACTATTTCTTCTGCGCCTTCTCCAGTAGACATGCTTATGAAAGTGAAAATCGCTGTAACAATAAAAATAACATAGGATACATTTTTAACTGCGTTGTTTTTAAAAATTATTACCGCTATTAAAATTCCCAATCCAAAATTGGTCCCGATAATTGGAAAATGGTTTACCAATAAATGTAAGTGTGCGTCGTTCATATTCTTTGTTTTTTGATTAATAATGAAGTCGAAGTTATAACTTTTAAATACTCTTTTAGATTACAAATATCATACTCATCTTATTTAGAATCAATATAGTGACTTTGCTTATTTGGCAAAACTTAAAATCACTTTTGTACCAACATTTTCTTTGCTTTTAATTTCTAAATCTATTTGTAGTAATAAGCATAATCTTTTAACAATAGATAATCCAAGTCCAATACCTTTAATTTGAGGATGTTGATTGGATTTTGAACGATAGAATTGGTCAAATATTTTCTCTAAATCTTCTGATGCAATTCCAATCCCGCTATCTGAAATAGTGAAAACTATTGCTGTTTTTGTTTCTTTGATATCAAAGTTTATAATTCCGCCCAATTTTGAATATTTTATGGCATTGGTCAAAACATTATTTACAATAATCGAAAACAAATAAGAATCGGTTTCAATATAGTAATCCTCTGTAAATAAAGTAATACAGCTTAGTTTCTTTTCACTAATTATTGTAGAATTTCTAGATACAATATCTAAAAATACAGCATTTAGAGAAACTCTTTCTGTTTTTAATGACTGTTTTTGATTTTCGAATCGTGCCAATAAAAGTAACTCGTCAACCAAATGGTTCAATCTATTAACTTCATTAATACAGAAAACTATTTTCTCCTTATATTCTTCCTGATTTCGAGGCTTTCTAACCAATACTTCCAATGTTCCTTTGATAACTGCTAAAGGCGTTCGAAGTTCGTGCGATGCATCTGAAGTAAATTGTTTTTCACGTTCAATGGCATTTTCTACTCTATCTAATAGATGATTTATCGTATCGGCAAGTATATGCAATTCATCTTTGTTTATTGGTAAAGGAATCCTGGATTTCAAATTATCTTTAGTAATAATATTTGACGTTTCAATAATAGCACTAATAGGTTTAATACTTCTTCCTGCAATAAATCGGGCAATGAGAAACAATACTAGAAGAATTAATGGATAAGCAAGCATTAAAATAATAAAAAGGTTATTTAATACCATGGCAGAATCTTCTAGTGACATGGCAATAATCATAAACCCAATAATTTTAGTGTTTTGATATAAAGGAACTTGTATCTGTCTAACTGAAGTATTTTCTAACTTTCCATCAAATAAAACATTATTAATAGCTTCCGGATAATAGTTTAATTTTTTCTGTTTTAGATTAGGAGATTTATCAACAAGTGCACCCAATTCATCCACAAACTGAATAAATGCCGGGCTGATGTCAACTTTGTTGAATTGTATCTTCTTCCAATGCTTTTCTCTAATGAGAAGTACACAATTTTCTTTAACTTCAATTTCTTTTAAGTGCTTGGTAACTTCGGTTTTTATATCATCGTTAACTTTGATGTATACGCTAAATCTAACTATGTAATAAATAACAAAGAACACCACAAAAATCAATAGTGCGGTAGTAATAATATAATTAGAAGCTATTCTATTTTTAAAAGAAAGTTGTTGCATTTTTTTTAATCGTTAGCAATGTAGCCCACACCGCGAATAGTTTTAATATAATCTTCGTCAACCTTGAGGTTCAACTTTTTTCGGATGGCATTCATAAAAACATCAATTACTCCAGTATCATAATCAAAATGAATGTCCCAAACATCCTGAATAATTTGGGTTCTAGAACAAACATTCCCTTTGTTTTTTACTAAATAAGTTAACAAATCAAACTCTTTTTGGGTTAGAGAAACGTCGCATTTGTTTACCATTACAGTATGTTTTTGGAGGTTGATTTCTATTGGTCCAAGCGTGAGTATTTCCTGATCTGCTTTGTCTCTCAATTGCACTTTGATTCGTTCTACTAATTCGTCAAAACTGAAAGGCTTTTTGATATAATCATTAGCCCCTGTTTTCAAACCTTCCACGGTTTCTTGAACCGTATCTTTGGCTGTTAAAAAAATTATTGGGGTTTTAGAATTTGTTTCTCTGATTTTTTTACAAACCTCTAATCCAGTTATTTCAGGTAGCATCCAGTCTAACAGTACTAAATCAAATTTCTCGTTCTGAAAAAGTGTCAAACCATCCAAACCATTAGTTGCAGTAGAAATTTGAAAGTTTTCTTCTTCCAATCCTTGTTTAAGAAATTGAAGAATTCCTTCTTCATCTTCTATGATAAGCAGGTGTTTCATTGAATTTATTGTAGATTTTTGCTAAAGGTAAATTTAATTTAAAATTTACAACTAATGCGCATTTTATTTTAATCAAATTTTAATTATCGTTTAAATAAATTAGAACATCTAATTAGTAGTGAAGCATAAATTTAGTTTATTTGTGAAAAAATAAATATCCTGTTTTATATATCAAATTAATAAGTGAATAATTTCATATTAAAATATTATAACATTTGAAATAATTAGATTAAAGTAAATCTGAAAACAAAATACAAAATACAAAATGAACGAAAAGATAATAGCTAATTTTTCCAAACTCAGACCTTCTTTATTTGTCCTCCCCCTATTTTTCTTAATGATAATTGTTGTTTTTCTTTATAGTCAAAACTCTTTATCTATTATTAAATATGTACAAATTCAAAAAAATTGTTTCTTATTCCTTAATTCAAAATTATCACAATTCCCAAATACTATATATAACCTGACTCAGTTTGGAGATGCCCTTATTTTTTTATCATTCTTAACTATTTTTATTATTTACGCTCCCAAAATTTGGGAATCATTACTATCAGCTTCACTTGTTTCGGCAATATTTTCTAGAGTACTAAAAAATATTTTTGCTATACCAAGACCTGCCGAAGCATTTGAAAATAATAGTTTTGTAATCGTCGGAAGAAGATTGCCTGGTTTCAGTAGTCTGCCATCAGGACACTCAATTACAGTTTTCACTATACTTACAATTCTATTTTTTGCATTTATGCCTAAAAAGGTGCATTATAAAATTTCATTTGGTTTTCTTATGATCAGTTTAGGGATTGTTTTAGATTTTACCAGAGTTGGTGTTGGAGCTCATCATCCTTTAGATGTTATTACAGGCAGTATTATTGGTTATATATGTGGACTTATAGGTATTTTTATATCTCGAAAATATGAAATTTGGTCATGGATTAACAATAAAAAATACTATCCTATTTTTATTTTATTGTTTATAGGTTGTTGTATTGTTTTACTTAACAAGATAATAAATGAAAATCTAATTATATTTTATTTTGCCTTAACTAGTTTAGTCATTTCACTATATAAAATTATTACTGTTTATGTTAAAAAATAATTTGAAAATAACTCATTTTGTACTCGTAATGAGTTTACTTAATTTTTTATTCTTTCATCTTCCATTTTATAAATTTGTTATTAATAATGTTGATTACAAAAGCGGAAACGGTATTTTACTTATTTTTAGTTTAATGCTACTAATGTTGGTTTTAAATGCTTTTGTTTTTTATCTAATTTTTTCTCTCTCGCAATATGTTGGAAAATTTTTATTAGTCTTATTTTTTATTATTAACTCCATTGCGGTTTACTTTATCAATACGTATAGTGTTATCATCGATGAAAGTATGATTGGTAATGTATTCAACACCAAATATGAAGAGGCCAGTAGTTTTTTTTCCATAAAACTAATAGTATATATTGTTTTACTTGGAATTATTCCAAGTATTTATATCATTAAAGCTAAAATAATTACGGTAACATGGAAAAAGTTTTTAACCACCTCCTCACTCACCCTTTTATTTATTCTAACAATAGTATTTGTGAATGCTACCAATGTACTTTGGATTGATAAAAATTCAAAAACATTAGGAGGTCTTGCAATGCCTTGGTCTTACACAGTGAATATTTCTCTTTTTTATACGCATCAATATCAAAAAAATCAAAAGGAAATTTTATTACCCAACGCAACCATAAAGGACAACCAAAAATCAGTTGTAGTATTAATTATAGGGGAATCTGCAAGAAGCCAAAATTTTTCTTTATATGGGTACCAAAAAAATACGAATCCACTTCTTTCCAAAATACCTAATGTATTTCATTTTGAAGCAAACTCTTCAGCAACTTATACTACCGCTGGAGTAAAATCTATTTTAGAGTATAAAGACACGAATGATTTATATGAAATCTTACCTAATTATTTATACAGAAATAATGTAGATGTTATTTGGAGGACATCTAATTGGGGAGAACCGCCTGTTCATATAAAAAAATATCAAAAAAAAGAGGAATTAAAGGCAAATTGCAAAGGAGAACTATGTGATTATGATGAAATTCTTTTGAGTGGATTAAATGAACAAATACTTACTAGTAAAAAGAATAAAGTATTGATTGTACTTCACACCAGTATGAGTCATGGCCCTACCTATAGTAAAAAATATCCGCCACAATTTGAAACTTTCAAACCTGTTTGTAATAGTGTTGAATTAGGAAAATGTTCTCAAACAGAGCTTATCAACGCTTACGATAATACTATTGTCTACACGGATTATATTTTATCTAGGGTAATTGAAGATTTAAAACAATTAAAAGAGTTTAAGAGTGCCATGATTTTTGTTTCAGATCATGGGGAATCTTTAGGCGAAAAAAATCTATATATGCACGGATTACCTATGAGTATAGCTCCCAAAGAACAATATGAAATTCCTTTTATAGTATGGGTTTCCGATGGTTCAAAACAACTAAAGCCTAATAAAATAGTATCACAAAACCATGTCTTTCATAGTGTTTTAAATTTTTTAGGTTTACAAAGTCCTATTTATGATGAGAAAATGAACATTTTTAACTAAAGTTATAAATGTCTATAAAAAATATATCATTTTTTCAACTCTAATTATTTTATGTTAATAGAAATATCTACTTTACTTATAAATAAAAAGAGTTATTATTGCTAGTAGATTTAGTCAAACTGAATTTTTAATTTGAAAATCAACACTTTACATTTGATTATTTTCTTTGTTATCTCAGAAGTGCTGAAAAATATTATACCATATTTAATTACCAAAACAATATGCTCCAAAAACAGCTCGAACTAACAAATGAACAAACTTCCCCACTCTTCCGAATAATGTCAATTCAGAATAAAGATGAGCCACACAGAAGGCATTTTGAAAACAATATTTGTGCTTTCCATATTGGCAATGGTTTTATTCTTTCTGTGGCTCATAATTTAAATACAGAAGCCAAACTTTTCAAATCAATAGATAATGGTATTTTTTTAACAGATATATTCCCTTATCTGAATCCTGAGCAAGCCCAACTATTTGAAGCTTGTTATCCATTAGACATTTCTACCGGTAAAAGATATTGGAATAACACTAATGCAAATGATTTTCAGTTAGTAATCGACACCCTAAAGCAAATCAATTTTGACACACGTTGGAAAACGATGATGGAACGTTCTATTTGTAAGCCTTATTTGGTGATACAATTCAAGAACAATGTGTTTTATAATAAAGCGGAATTGAACGCACATTTTAATGCCAATACTTTTTTTGCTGAACCCAGAATAAATCGATACACATTTTTAATAGAAGTCGAATTGGTAGAAGCTTTTTATAATGAAGATATTGCTTTGTATAAAATGGTAAATACACCACAGGCTATAATTGATGTTATACCAAGTCTGGAAATAGATTACACTATTTTAGAAGATAATCAGGAAAACTATTATTTTCTGCAAAGTTCCCCAACCAGTGAAATCGGTAAACTTTTGAACAAAGCCCAAATTGAAGGTTTTACAGAACATTTTGCTATTTTTCAAGAAAGTATTGGCGGTAACTATACTCTTGAAGGATTACGTTATTTAATTAAAGGTTACTTTAGATTTGGTTCATCGGGAGCGCCTTATGTAGTGTATGACTCCAAAACAAACACCTTTAAAGTAAATGCTATTCAAAGTGAAGCTTGCCCAATACAGCTCTCAATAAATAACCAGAGTGAAGGTAATTATCAGTATGTTAATGCTATTGCTTCTCCGTTACAAGTGATACAACAAAGACTCGAAAAGCATTTAAATTAAAAAATATTAAACAATAAAAACGCCAATAAGTGTACTTTATTTATCTAATAAGCCAATAGCTCAATCAACTCCTTCTCAAAACGTTCCTTTGGCAAATATTGATCTTCTAAAGCTTTTACAAATGGAATAGCACTTTCCAAACTTCCTACTCTTCTTACCGGCGCATCTAAATGCTCAAAGCACTGCTCCATTATCATAGCCGAAATATCACTGGCTAAACCTCCAAAAAGGGTATCTTCTTGTAAAATTATTACTTTGTTGGTTTTCTTTACCGAGGCAAAAATGGCTTCAGTATCTAATGGTTGTAAAGTTCTTAAATCCAACAAATCAGCACTTATTTCATGATGTTTTTCTAAGGTTTCTAATGCCCAGTGAACTCCGGAACCAAATGAAATAATGGTTACTTGCGTTCCTTCTTTTAATAAAGCTGCTTTTCCGAACGGAATTGTATAATAATCCGTTGGAACATCTTGGTAAACCGAACGGTATAATTGTTTATGCTCAAAGAACATAACCGGATTAGGGTCATTAATCGCTGTATTCAACAATCCTTTTACATCATAAGGAAATGCAGGATAAACTACTTTAAGTCCTGGCGTTTTGGTAAACCAAGCTTCATTGGTTTGTGAATGAAACGGTCCGGCTTGTGTTCCTCCACCGCATGGCATGCGCACTACCACATCGGCTTTTTCGTTCCAACGGTAATGTTGTTTAGCCAATAAATTCACAATCGGATTAAACCCTGTGGAAACAAAATCAGCAAACTGCATTTCAACAATCGCTTTATAACCATTAATAGATAATCCCATTCCGGCTGAAACCACCGCACTTTCACAAATTGGTGTATTGCGAACCCGATCTTTTCCAAACTGGGCTACAAAACCATCGGTAATTTTAAAAGCGCCACCATATTCCGCAATATCTTGTCCCATGATAACCAAATTTTCATGACGCTCCATAGATTGGCGTAAGGCATTCGAAATGGCATCAACAACTCTAATATTTTCAACTTTATCTGAATGACTAAAATATTCAAAATCATAAGGTTTATAAACGTCACCTAATTCTTCTTCTAGGTTTGCAGTTACTTCCGGTTCTGCTTGCGTAATGGCCCAATGCTCGTCAATTTCATTCTTAATGTCTTTGGTTATTATAGCATCATCTTCATCCGAAAGTACACTGATACGCTTTAAATAATCTCTATAGTTAGCAATCGGATCTTTAACAGCCCACATATCCATTAATTCCTGAGGAACATATTTAGTACCACTCGCCTCTTCGTGACCACGCATTCTGAAGGTTTTAAACTCCAACAATACCGGTCTAGGATTTTCAGCCAAAGATGCTTTGAGTGCTGAAATTTTAGTATAAACTTCTAATATATTATTTCCGTCGATGATTTCACTTTGTATGCCGTATCCTATTCCTTTATCGGCAAGATTTTCACATCGGTATTGCTCATTGGTTGGCGTCGACAGCCCGTAACCATTATTCTCGATCACAAATAAAACAGGTAAATCCCAAACAGAAGCTATGTTCAGTGCTTCATGAAAATCACCTTCTGAAGTTGCTCCTTCACCTGTGAAAACTGCTGTTACTTTCCCGTTTTTCTTTAATTTATTGGCTAATGAAATTCCGTCAGCCACACCTAATTGCGGGCCCAAATGTGATATCATTCCAATAATATTAAACTCTTGTGTACCAAAGTGAAAACTACGATCCCTGCCTTTTGTAAAACCTGTCTTTTTTCCTTGCCATTGAGAGAACAAACGGTGTAGCGGAATATCTCTTCCAGTAAAAACACCTAAATTTCGATGCATTGGTAAAATGTATTCGTCTTTTTCCAAAGCAGCTGTTATTCCAACGGAGATTGCTTCTTGCCCAATTCCCGAAAACCATTTGGATACTTTACCTTGACGTAAAAGGATAAGCATTTTTTCTTCAATTAATCTAGGTTTGAGAAGCCTCTTATATAAATCGAGTAACTGAATATTGGATAATTCTTTTCTATCGAAGTTCATTTGTTTGTTCTAGTTTTAAAGTTTTCAAAAGTAAACATTTTACCCGAAATTATATCAGTTAAAATATCTAATAAAAGCTAAATATTGTTGAGGTCGTTATTATAATAAATTCAAAATATGTTTACATTTGTAATAGCATTTTAATGAAAATAGATTAGAATGTACCTTTTTTAAAAATAGAATACAATAAAGTACGGATTATTTAGTTCGTACTTCATTGTTTTTAGAATTGATACAAATGGATTTACAAGACCAGTTAAAAAAACTATTTCCTGAGCATCAACTTTCTAATGATCCGGAGGAAGTTGAACATAAAGAGCATACTCTTTTTATACAGACAGAACCTATTATTTGCAAGTATGAAAAGCGAAAAGGGAAATCCACCACTATCATTGAAGGTTATGAAGGTAGTGATGAGGATTTTAAACTATTAGCCAAAGAACTAAAAACCAAACTGAGTGTTGGTGGTACTTTTAAAGATAGCGCTATTATCATTCAAGGAGATTACCGAGATAAAATTATGATCCTTTTAAAAGATAAAGGCTTTAAAGTAAAGCGTGTTGGAGGTTGAAAAAATTACGAATTGCGAATTGCGAATAATCAAATAACCGAATAACCAAATGATAAAATCTTCAGAATTAATACTTAACCCAGACGGGAGTGTCTATCACTTAAACTTGAAACCGGAATATATAGCTAATGATATCATCTTCGTAGGTGATCAAAATAGAGTTGAAAAAATAACCCAGTTTTTTGATAGCATAGAATTTTTTACACAAAAACGGGAGTTCAAAACTCAGACAGGCTATTACAAAGGCAAAAAAATCACCGTAATGTCAACAGGAATTGGTCCCGATAACATTGATATTACAATGAATGAATTGGATGCGTTGGTAAATATCGATTTAAAAACACGTATGCCAAAAGAGAATTTAACCTCTTTAAACATTGTTCGTATCGGAACTTCAGGTTCTTTGCAGCATGATATTCCAGTGGACAGCTTTGTGATGGGTGAATATGGTCTCGGATTAGACAACATGCTTCGTTCCTATCTGATTGATGACATTTGTGAGAATGATATGGAAGATGCATTTATCAAACACACCAATTGGGATATGAGAAAAGGAAAACCGTATATCATTAGCTGCTCAGAAACCCTAAAAAAAAAATTTGACAGTAACCAAATCCATAAAGGAATTACCGGAACTGCCGGTGGCTTTTATGGTCCACAAGGCCGAGTCTTACGTTTGACAATTCAAGATCCTGAGTTGAATAGTAAAATGGATAACTTCAAATTCAACGATTCGCGAATGGCAAATCTTGAAATGGAAACTTCGGCTATTTATGGCTTAGGAAAGCTTTTGGGACATAACTGCTTATCATTAAACGCCATCATTGCCAATCGAGCTAACGGAACTTTCAGCGATGATCCATATAAAGCGGTTGATGCTTTGATACAGTATACGTTGGGGAAATTAGCTGAATAGTTTAAACATTAAGAAGTTAAGTCTAGTTAAGGTTTTCATTAAGACTTAATAAACTTAACCCGTTGGGTGAAATTAAATTAATTGATTTTTGATGTTATTCATTGGTCTG
>NZ_JBMOGQ010000061.1:0-12479 GCF_049318325.1 Flavobacterium sp.
ATATACGGCTATACTATATGGATTAACAGCTCCAGTTTTGATTGCTATAATTCTACATATTTCAAATAATAAAAAAGTAATGGGAAATTTTACCAACAGCAGGTTTTCTAATGTTTTAGGATTCAGCGCTTTAATTTTAATGACTGTAGCGGCTGTAGCTTTAATGTATTTACAATTTTAATGAACAGTTAGACCTATAATTCGTAATTAAATTATACTTTTGTTCAACCTATGGATGATTTCTCTCCAAATAAAGAAGGAATTACGATTTAATAAATAATCTGTAATGATAGCAGATTAAAAAGTTTTATTACAATGTCAGTTTTAGAAAAAATGAGTTCAGCTGAAGCTATTGCTTTAGAAAACAAGTATGGAGCTCACAATTATCACCCGTTACCAGTAGTTTTAAATAGAGGAGAAGGAGTATATGTTTGGGATATTGAAGGCAAAAAATATTATGATTTTCTTTCGGCTTATTCAGCTGTAAACCAAGGTCATTGTCATCCAAAAATAGTGGGAGCTATGGTTGAACAAGCGCAAACTTTGACACTAACTTCACGAGCATTTTACAACGATAAACTAGGTGTTTATGAAGAATATATCACTAAGTATTTTGGTTTTGATAAAGTATTGCCAATGAATACTGGTGCCGAAGCAGTTGAAACCGCTTTGAAATTATGCAGAAAATGGGCATATGAAAAGAAAGGAATCAATGAAAATGAAGCACAAATTATTGTGTGTGAAGGTAACTTCCACGGAAGAACAACCACTATTATTTCTTTTTCTAATGATGAAAATGCACGCAAAAACTTCGGACCGTATACAACTGGATTTATCAAAATTCCTTACGATGATATTGAAGCTTTAGAAAACGTCATTACATCTTCCAAAAACATAGCGGGATTCTTAGTAGAACCAATTCAAGGTGAAGCCGGAGTTTATGTGCCAAGTGAAGATTATTTGGCAAGAGCTAAAGCGTTATGCGTAGCCAATAATGTATTGTTCATTACCGATGAAGTACAGACAGGAATTGCACGTACAGGTTCTTTATTAGCTGTTTGTGGTAATTGTTCATGTGAAAACAAATGCGAAAAGCAAGCGAGTTATGTAACGCCAGATATTTTGATTTTAGGAAAAGCTATCTCAGGTGGTGCTTATCCAGTTTCTGCAGTGTTGGCAAATGATACCATTATGAATGTAATTAAGCCAGGACAACACGGATCAACTTTTGGAGGAAATCCGATAGCCGCTGCGGTAGCTATGTCAGCTTTAGATGTTGTTAATGATGAAAATTTAATTCAAAATGCACGTCGTTTAGGGAAAATATTTAGAGAGAAAATAGGAGAATACGTTAAGACTTCAAACATTGCAACCTTAGTCCGTGGAAAAGGATTGCTAAACGCAGTAGTTATAAATGATACAGAAGAAAGCGATACGGCGTGGAATATTTGTATGGCTTTACGTGACAACGGATTATTAGCTAAACCAACACACGGAAATATCATTCGTTTTGCACCGCCATTAGTAATGAATGAAGAACAATTATTAGATTGTATTTCAATAATTATTAAAACGTTAAAGCAATTTGAAAAGTAAATAGCCAACTTTTTTTATAATTAAGTACGACCTTATTATTTTATAAAATTGCTCAACTTGAACATGTCTTGCTTTATGGTCAAGAAATAGCGATTTATTTTCGGATTCTTTAGTTAACTTAAAATTTTAGGTATTTAATCTATAGTTATTATTCCATTATATAATAATTCTTATCGGAGTAATTATTTTTGCAGCAAAATAAGAAGTGGTAGATAGTAATTATCTTAAAATAAATCTATTTAAAACCAGCTAGTTCAGCTGGTTTTTTTTTACTTTTGAAAGTAAAAACGGAGTATGAAAAAACTAGTAATACCTTTTACGCTTGTAGCGATCATTGTAGGTTTGTTTGAGCAATCTAAATCCAACCCCAATATTTATGTTTTATGTATTGCAATTGTGATATTTATGTTTGGCATTATGAAATTGAGCGCTAAATTACCTAGCAAAAGTCAAGAAGAAAAGGAGGAAGAAGATGCTGATTAAAGGCGATAAAGTATCAGTTTTAGATGATGCCATTGATGGTGTTGTTATTGAAGTTAAAGGTACTGAAGTTACTATAGAAACTACTGATGGTTTCAACCTAACGTTTGAAAGTAGCGAGTTAATTAAGATTGGAAGCGGTAATGCTATGAATTTCAGTTTTAACAAAAGACAGGTGATTAGCGAAAAAGAAGTAGCTAAACCAAACTACATCAACAACGAAAAGAAGAATAAAAAAGAACTTCCGGTTCCCGAGTTTGATTTACATATCGAAAAATTAGTTAAGAATTATAAAGCAATGAATAACTATGATATTTTAACAAAACAATTGGATACTGCAAAATATCATATTGAATTCGCCATTCGAAATCGCATTCCAAAAATTGTTTTTATACATGGAGTTGGAGAAGGTGTATTGAAATCTGATCTCGATTTCTTGTTAGGACGCTATGATAATATTGTTTTCCAAGATGCTAATTATCAAAAGTATGGACTAGGCGCAACAGAAGTTTACTTTAAGCAGAATGTAAAATAGTCAGTACTGCCATTCCCACCTTCGCTGGAATGACAAAAGAATTATCTCAACTCTTTCCCTTTATAATAATTAATCAATAAATCAACAAACTTGCTATAACTTTCCAATCCATCTTTTTGTTGGTTCATTTTCAAAAACTGATTGTAAAAAGCATGAAATCCTTTGTCAATAAAGGTGTCATATTGTTCCCAAAAGCGTTGACTTTCTTTATAGTTTTCAATAATTCCGGGATTAATTGTTTTTTTTAAGGCTTTAAATCTTACTTCATTTTTCATCGTCACATTTTCTAAACAATAGCGCATTGCCATACTATAAGCTGCATATTGAAAATACAAATCATCATTTTTGATGCAAGCCATAAAACCAATAAAATTGCATTCACTTTCACTGGCATACCCAATTTGATGCGCCATTTCGTGGCAAACCACATTGGGAAAACTGTACATAGGCAACATATAATTCACTTGTGATTCATTCGTAAACGGATTCAAATAACCACCAAAACCCATATAAGTCAATGGAAAACTGAACAGTGATTTTTTTCGACTCGGAATCTCATACCTAAAATAAGGATATTGTTTGGCTAAATTATCATAACCATTTTGTGTCATTTTGAAAATGCTGTCCTGAGAATACGGGTTTCTTACTTTTTGGTTTGTATTGTGTGTAATAGCAAATTGCACTTCGTTGGTTTTGGTAATTAGTTTTTCGGTAAACGCGTATAAATCTTCATTGGTGTATTCTCTTTGAATTTGCATCTTTTCAAAAAGCGGTACACGATAATAATTTGTAGCCCACAAAACATGAAAAAAGAAATAGAAAACAGAAAAACCACTAAGTATATTCAACACTTTATCTTTCCATTGTTTACGCCAAGTTCTTCTTAATTTCCATATTGAAATCAACAAATAAACAATGAAAATTCCATACATAATATCTCCAATAGAGAATGGAATTTTGCCTAAAACCGTTCGTTCAAATCGTGATGTGAAAACGTATAATCCATTGCTGTAATACTGTTCAACCACTTCGGGAAAGAATGCCAAAACCTTCAAAAAAATGATTTGGATTAGCAGAAAAATAGGAAGTATGTATTTGCGTTTCACGATGGCAATTTTAATTGTAAATATATTATAATATCAATTCGCAAAGAAACTAAACTTTGTAACTTTGTGCCTCGACATTAAAAAATAACTACATAATGAGCCAGGAAATTAGAAACCTTGAACCAAAAGTGCTTTGGAATAAATTCGCAGATTTAAATGCGGTTCCACGTCCGTCAAAAAAAGAGGAACGAGTTATTCAGTTTATGAAAGACTTTGGAAACAGTTTAGGATTGGAAACTTTTGAAGACGAAATCCGAAACGTAATCATCCGAAAACCCGCAACTCCAGGAATGGAAAATCGTAAAACAGTTGTTCTTCAAGGGCATTTGGATATGGTGCACCAAAAAAATAATGATACCGATTTTGATTTTCTTACTCAAGGAATTGATATGTATGTTGATGGAGACTGGGTTCGTGCTCGCGGAACAACACTTGGTGCCGATAATGGATTAGGCGTAGCAGCCATCATGGCAATTTTAGAAAGTACAAATATTCCTCATCCAGCTATTGACGCCTTGTTTACTATTGATGAAGAAACCGGAATGACCGGCGCTTTGAATTTGAAAGGTGGAATCTTAAAGGGGGAAATTCTGTTAAATTTAGACACCGAAGAAGATGACGAAATTGATATTGGTTGTGCTGGTGGAGTAGACGTAACGGCAACCAGAAGTTATAATCATGAAGAAACTCCAGAAGGATCTGTTGGTTATACAGTTACAGTCAAAGGCTTAAACGGCGGACATTCTGGTATGGACATCCACAAAGGTTTGGGAAATGCCAACAAGATTATGAATCGTCTATTGTTTGATGGATTTGAAAATTTTGGGTTGCAAATCGCTGAAATAAGCGGTGGAAGTTTGCGCAATGCTATTCCCCGTGAAAGTGTAGCGAAAGTAATTGTAGCCGGAATGTATGATGAAGCGTTTGTATTTGATATGCAAGAAATCATCAACGATATAAAATTCGAATTCAAAACTACGGAACCTAATCTTACCATTGAAATTGTAAAAAGCGATTTACCAAAAAGTGTGATGGATTTAGGTGTTCAGGAAGGGCTACTTCGCGCGATCTATGCTGCTCACAACGGTGTGTACCGAATGTCTGCTGACATGGAAGATTTAGTTGAAACCTCTAACAATATTGCTCGAGTAATTGTAAAAGATGGTGAAATTTCAATTCAAAACTTAACGCGTTCTTCTGTAGAAATTTCTAAAATGGATTTGGCGAATGCCTTACGTTCTGCTTATGAATTGTTTGGTTGCGAAGTGTCTTTTGACGGAAGTTATCCAGGTTGGACACCGAATGTGAAGTCTGAAATATTAGATGTTTTAGTTCATATTTATGAAAAACAAAATGGTACCAAACCAAACGTCGTAGCGTGTCACGCTGGATTAGAATGTGGGATTTTGGGAACAAACTATCCGGGAATGGACATGATTTCGTTTGGACCAACTATTCACGGTGCACATAGCCCAGATGAAAGAGCTTCGATTAAATCGTCTCAGAAATTTTGGAAGTTTTTTTTGGAAATACTGGCTAATATTCCGGAAAGGAGTAATTAGTTAATATCAAAAGGCTGTCCGAAATTAATTTTCGGACAGTTTTTTTTTGTTTACAATATTGATTTTTTTGTGGATTTAACTAATCAACTTTAATAGTAATATATTTGGTATGACATTTATCATGCTAGAAACTTGCTAGTCAAATCGGGTGTTGGTATCATACAGCTCTCTTTTTTTCCAAACCATTTGTATCTGTTTTTGGCTATGTAATCATAAAATAAGTTTGTTGTGGATTTAGGTAACACAGAAAAGAAACCTAAAAATTTGTATAAACCTTTTAATTCATAGGCAATTTTAAAAGCCGCTTCTGATTTGATGTAATAGGCAATTCCTGGTTCATATAAAACAATGCTGTCAATCTTTTTGATGTCAACTCCAATATGATTTAAAATATCTTGACCAAATGTTGTTTGAAGAGAAACAAATCGGAAAACATCTTTTTTATCGTTCCTTATAATAAATTGAACTGATGTATTACAAAGATTACATATGCCATCAAATAGTATTACCTTTTTATCTTTTGGCAAAGTTGAAATTTCCATGATTCTTTATTTAGCCTGTACGAATTCAAGTTGTTCCAAATTTACTTTTGAAGTAAACACACCATAATTTACAACAGCTTTATTTTTTTCAATCTTGTCAATAGTGCCAATAGCTTTACCATCAAACATACGAACCCTGTCGCCAACTTTAAGAGTTACTTTAGGTTTTTCTTCAGGAATAGCTTTTAATTTCTTTTCTTTCTTCTCAGCCCTAATTTCTTCTACTTTTACTTTTACTTCTTCGATAACTATTTTTTGAATAATTTCTTTTGCCACTTTCTCTTTTACAGTAGCTTTTTTTCGTTTGGAGTTTTCGATTTCAACTATTTTCAAGAATTCACCTATTAATACTTTCTTGTCTTTATTGTTAAAGTATTTCACTGAAATGTCATCTACTTTTTGACCCATGTAAATCAAACGCTGATTAGCATCATACAACTCTTGGTAACGTTCTAATTTCTCTTGAATTTTAGAATTTATGGTTTGCATTTTCTTGCTTTCTTCCCTTGCTTTAGATTCTTCTTCTTTCAAATTTAGAGACGTTTTCTCTAGTTTAGAACGCTCTTTCTGAAGCGTAGCAATTGTTTTATCAAACCGTATTTTTCCGCCTTCTATTTTCTTTTTGGCGCGATTGATTAAACCATATGGGATTCCGTTTTTCTGTGCTACTTCAAAAGTAAAAGAGCTTCCTGCTTGACCTAAAATCAACTTATACATGGGCTCCAATGATTTCTCATCAAAAAGCATATTAGCATTAGATGCATAAGGCAATTCGTTGGCCAATATTTTCAAGTTTGAATAATGTGTTGTTATTATACCAAAAGCTTCCCGATGGTAAAATTCTTCTAAGAATGTTTCTGCCAAAGCACCGCCTAATTCAGGGTCTGAACCAGTTCCGAATTCATCAATTAAGAACAATGTTTTAGCGTTGCATTTCTTCAGAAAATAATTCATGTTTTTTAAACGATAACTATATGTGCTTAAATGATTTTCTATCGATTGATTGTCACCAATATCAGTCAGAATTCTATCGAATAAGAATGTTTTGCTACGCTCGTGAACCGGAATTAGAATTCCGCTTTGTAGCATCAGTTGTAATAATCCAACGGTTTTCAGCGAAATAGTTTTTCCTCCGGCATTTGGACCTGAAATTACAATAATTCTACTTTCAGGATTCAATTCAATAGTTTGTGGAAATGTCTTTTCCTTCTTTTCTAAGTTGCTTAAAAACAAAATAGGATGGAAGGCATCCCTAAAATACAATTCCTTTTCAGTTGTAATTGTTGGTAGAATAGCATTGATTTTGTTGGCATATTTTGATTTCGCGGCAATAACATCAATATCGCTCAGAAACTCCTGATATTGTTTTAAGAGAACTAAAAACGGACGTATATCGTTAGACAGTTTCTTTAGAATTCGGGTAATTTCTTCGCGCTCTTCATATTCTAAATTACTCAATTCTCTTGAATAACGAAATGTAGCTTCAGGCTCAATATAAGCAATACTTCCCGTTTTAGAACTTCCCAAAATAGCACCTTTTACTTTTCGGCGATACATGCTTAAAACCGCTAAAACTCTACGATTATCTACAAAGCTTTCTTTGATTTCGTCCAAATAACCTAATGAATTATATTGGCTCATTGCCTGTCCAAAACTTTGGTTTACTTTGCCGCGAACCAAATTCATATCTCTACGAATGTTGACTAAATCGGGAGAGGCATTGTCTTTAATTTCACCATATTTATCAACAACTTCATCAATTTTATTAATGATGAATTTAGTATATTCGACTTGAGCGGCTTTCTCGTTAAGCTTTGGATAATAATCATGGAATTTCTTAAAGAATAACAACAATACATTTGCGGTTTCGGAAAGCGAAGCAATTTTTCTAAAACTACCCACTTCCAAAAAGCTGTCTTCAATAGAAAGAAATTTTAAATCGTTCGTCAGATTATCAAAACCGTGATTGGGAATCGCATTGTTGTTGGAAAACGAAGACAAGTATTCCGAGGTTTGTAACAACACATTCATCAGGGCCTCCTTATCCTTGAAAGGAATAATTTCTAATGCTTTTTGTTTTCCGATTTCAGTATTACATCGCTCTGAAATGGTTTGCAAAACCGTATTGAATTCTAAATCTTGTAATGTTTTATCGGTGATGGATATCATAAAAGTGGCAAAGTATATTTCATCAGTTATCCATAAAAATGGCTCGTGTCAAAGTTACAAAGTATGCAATCCATATTGCAACAGAATGTGTTATTTTTGATAAAAATTTACTTGATGGACATTAAGATACATTCTTCCTGGCAACAGGTGCTTGAAAGCGAGTATGAAAAACTCTATTTTCAAAAGTTAATTTCTTTTGTTAAAAACGAATACGCTACTAAAAGATGCTTTCCACTAGAAAGTGAAATTTTTGCTGCATTTAACCATTGTCCGTTTGATAAAGTAAAAGTTGTTATTATCGGTCAAGATCCGTACCACGGATTTGGGCAAGCCAATGGGTTGTGTTTTTCGGTAAATGACGGTATTAATTTTCCTCCGTCTCTAATTAATATTTTTAAAGAAATCCAATCAGATTTAGGTTTGCCAATTCCTATTTCGGGAAACTTAGAACGATGGGCAGATCAAGGTGTTTTGTTACTCAACGCTACTTTAACAGTAAGAGAAAGTGAAGCGGGAAGTCACCAGAATAAAGATTGGGAAATATTTACCGATTTCGTTATTCAGAAATTATCAGATGAAAAAGAAAACATTGTTTTTCTACTTTGGGGTGGATTTGCTCAAAAAAAAGGAGCCAAAATAAACAGGACTAAACACCATGTTCTAGAATCCGGACATCCATCACCATTAAGTGCAAATCGAGGTTTCTGGTTTGGAAACAAACACTTCAGCAAAACCAATAATTACATGCAGAGTTTAGGAAAAGAAACTATAAAATGGTAAAAATTAATTTACCGTAAAGTTATAATAACCATCATCATTCAAGCCAGTAACCAATGAATTTATGTTTAAGATTAAGCGAGTAGCCGGACTTAAAGAACGTAACTCAACTTTATCCGGATAATCACTATTATAGCCAAAACTCAAACGATAGGTTCCTGGAGATAACAATGGAAAACCAACTCGGTACTCATAAGTTTCATCAGTAGTATTGTATTCACAAATTCCGTAAACATAAGAACCGTTTTGAGCATAGCCTTTAACGATGTCTAATTGACTGTCATTCACCGTAACGACTTCCCATTCTGTTGCACTGATTTGTTTTTCGATTACATATGAAAAGGCAAACTGTGTTGCTCCTGTGGTTTTATATATATCTAAGAGTGCGCCATCACTTAAATACCTTGAAAAATCAGCATCAATGTATAATTTTTCGCCAACCGTGTAAGTTGATGAATGCGACTCGATGGAAACTAAGTTCGGGATATCAACATAAACATTATTGTAAAAACCATCGTCATTGGAATCACAGTTAGAAACCAGAAATGCAAAGGCAATTAGTAGTATATAGTGTATTTTTTTCATCTTCATTTTTATTAAAATCGATATCCTAAATTTAAACCAACTCTCGAAATAACATCCGGACTTTTATCTCGATTGCTAAGATTTGAACCAAATCCGACTATGAACTCCAATGCTATACTGTTCTTAAAATACATTTTGTAACCCAAACTTCCACCTAAACCAAAATCAGTATATTTTGACTTTTTGGTAGTGTAATAATCTGGCATTGCCATATCTCCTATGCGGACTATTTCCTTATAATCACCGCCATTATACGAACCAAAAATTTCAGCAAAATAATATCTTGATTTGCTTTTGGAGAGAGCATATCTCAAATAAGGATTAAATTCAAACTTAGGAACATTGTTTCGGTAGCCATTATCGAAATCTTCATTAAGCTTATTACTATTTGAAAAGTTTACATTTATACCTGTTGAGAAATCTTTGCCCCAAAAAAGCTCGTAGCTAATACTAGCTTTTGTATAAATAACCGCTGACAATAAATCTACACGAAATTCATTTTTTTTGCTAGAAAGCAACATGTTTTCTTGCGCTTGTGAAGCAAACGAAATAAGGAGAATTAAAGAAAACAATTTTTTCATTATAAGGCTTTTATTTACAAACGAAGATAATAAAAATAAAATTAGGAATTAATCCAAAGTCAGCGCTCCCAAAATTTCTTCATTCATGAATGGACCTCCAGGATATTTTGCGGTATAATCAAGATTAAGCCAAATATTTCCTCTTTCATCAATGTGATAATTGATAGTTTTGTTCCTGCTTTCTGCAGGGAAAAGCTCCTTTTTAATAGCATAATTGATGTGTTCCAAATCTATTTTAGAACCAATTAACAGTTCTGGATAAATATGTCCTTTAGTATGAATCAGTCGCATTGTTCCGCCAATAGATTTGATGCAAGCAGCCATAAATATGGAATGATCATCACAATCTCCAGAAAGATATTGAACAGATTCTGTCGCTTTAGCTATATAATCATGACCTTTAGGATCGCTTACATAATTCCAGCGACTGTTTATTTCTTTGAAAACAGCAAACGCCTGAACAATTGTTGAATAATCGTGATAGCCTTTTAATTGCTTAAAGTTTTTATTAATGGCTATTATGGCAAAGTTTCTGATTTTAGGGTTTTGATATTCAACGGCATCTATAATTTTATATTTGTTAGGAAATGGTAAAAGTTTTGTGATGATAATATCCTGAGGATAGGGATTATCATTCATGGTGTATACCATAGAGCGGTAATCTTCAAAAATACTTTGGAATCCATATTTACCCGATAATGTTCCGTAGAGCAGCAATATAAAATATAAAATTACAGAAATCAGCGTAACTCTTCGCAATGCTCTTAACAGGAATTGAAATGCAGTCAGTATTATGAGAAACAATAAGATTCTGTCCACATGATGTGCCCAGTCTAAAGTAATAAAATTATGATGGGCTATAATAAAGGCAGGAATGGTAATAAGGATATTCAGTACAAAAATGATAATCAAATCCCAAGGACTTTTTATTCTGAATTTTTCTTTCAGTTTTTGATAAGTAAGATTTCCTAGTTTTATCATGTTGCCAATGGCAAAAGCTATACTTCTTTCACTATTTCAGCAAAAGTACCTTTTTTATCGATAATTTTTAGGTCAAACAATTGATTTTGAATTTTGTTTAACACTTTTTCTTCTAATGGTTTTTGTGACCATTTGGTAAGCGATAACCATTCCTGTATATCTTCTAATTTTTGATGGTATTTTGAAGCCAAAGTCCTGTCGATATTAGGAATATCTCTGAATTTGATGGTGATGTTGTTTATCGTTTCCAATAGGAGCGCTATAGATTGCTTGTTAGCTTCTAAAAATTCATTTCTTACTGCAATTACAAAGCATGGCCAAGGCGTTGGACAATCAGCAACGCGACGAAAAATCCCTTTATCTACAAGAGGTTTTGTCATAAAAAGTTCCCACATAAAGTAATCGGCTGTGCCTTTAGTTAAAGCTTCAACAGCGCCATCAATAGTGTTTACGATTTCAAATTGAAGTGTTTCCGTATTCCAATTTTGATTTTGAGCATTAACATAAGCCATTAAATGTGAACCTGAACCATAACGAGAAATAGCTACTTTGGTGTTTTCTATATCAGCTATTACTTTGTATTTTGAATTGGCAACTACATGAATTCCCCATATCAATGGACTTTCTACATAAACTTGTACAATTGAACAATCGTTTCCGCCTACAATATCTTTTACAATTCCTTCCGTTAAAATAACAGCAATATCGGTTTCGCCATTACGAAGCATTTGGCACATTTTGCCAGTACCTTCTGGTATGTCAGTCCACTGCAAATCAATACCTATTTTCTCAAAATCACCATTTTCAATACATAATTGCCATGGAAGGTTGAAATGTTCAGGGACGCCTGCTATTTTTATGGGTTTCATAATTCTTTTGGATTAGAGACAGAGAGATCATAGACTTTGTTTTGTCTATTATCTCTTTGTCTATTTTAATTATCTTTTGGATTGTTCATTTGCCACCATTTCCATAACACACTATCTTTATCTAAATAATCTTCGACAAATTTCATCCCTACTTTTTGCAGAATGTGATTGGAAGCCCCGTTTTGTGAATGGGTGTAGGCATTCATTATATCAATATTCATTTGGTTGAAACCATAATCTAACCAAGCAATCGAGGCCTCAGTCGCATAGCCTTTTCGCCAGAATTTTTCATCAAGGCGATAGCCATAATCATAGAAATTGGTGTTTCCATTTTCTATGTGATCATCAATGTATTTTATTCCGGTCCAACCGATGAATTCTCCAGTTTCTTTTAAAATTGTAGCAAACCGACCAATGTTATTTCTTTCGTATTGACTGCAAACATATTCAATAGTTTTGATGGTTTCCTCGATGGTCTGTGTTGGATTTTGCCAAAGGTATTTGTGTACTTTCGGATTATTATCCATAGCAAACATAGCGGCTGCATCAGAAAGATCTAATGGACGGAGAATAAGTCGGTCGGTTTCTAGGATTAGGTTCATTTTTTACCATTAAAGGAGTTAAGAAAATTTTCATTAAGTTTAACCCGTTGGGTGAAATTATTTGTAGTAAAATAAATTGAACAAATGTTGGTCA
>NZ_JBMOGQ010000062.1:0-12326 GCF_049318325.1 Flavobacterium sp.
AGCTGCAATAAGTATTTTGAATGTATTTTTCATTTTTTTCATTTTTTTTATTAATTATTAATAACCTGTATTTTGTGTTAAGTTTGGATTGGCATTAATTGTGTTTGGGTGCAACGGAAAAACTTTAAAATTAGCCGGAATAGAAACACCATTCGTTGCATTTCCTTTCCATGCCCATGTATAAGTACCTCCAGTGAATTTACCAAAACGAATCAAATCTTGTCTTCTATGACCTTCCCAATGTAATTCTCTTGCTCTTTCATCGATCATAAAATCTAAAGTAACTTGACCTGTATTAACATTTGCAAAATTACCATCATTTGCTCTTTCTCTTAAAGCATTGATGTATCCGAGTGAGGTGGCATCAGCATTAGCAGTTGAATTTCCATTAGTAGCACCATCTCTTCTCATTTGAGCTTCTGCATACATTAGGTAAAAATCTGCAAGTCTAAACAATGGGAAATCAGTGTCAACAAAAGCTGAACTTTGACCAGGTAAACCTGTAGAAGTTCTATTAGACCATTTACCTAGTACATAACCTTGAGATTGTATAGCAACGTTAGATATTTCTATAGGTCTTCCAGCAGAGATAATTGTTTTTCTAGAATCAAAATCAAATTCAGATCCATCAAATTTTTGAACAAACTGTTTGCGAAGTCTTAATGCGCCTCCCCATCCATTTACACCATATAAAGTTTGTCCATTACCTTCAATTGAACCTACTTGCCCATTACACATTACAGTAGTTGCACCATAATTTTGTGTTTTTAGACCATCTGATTCAATTGCAAAAATCAATTCCGAAGATGTGTTGTTATCAGCTTTAAAATTATCTAAATAATTTAGTTTCAATTGATAACCCGCTCCTATTATGTTTGAGCACATAGTCATACAATCTTGATATCTTTGAGTTCCTGTGTAAACCTCTGAATTTAAATACATTTTAGAAAGTATTGCCCAAGCAAATGCTTTATCTAAACGACCACTTTCATTTGTTCTAGCATCTTTTAAAGAAGGTAAAACAGCTAACAATTCAGTCTCAATGTAATTAAACAATTGTGTTCTATCCATTTGAGGTCCTCTAAAATTAACCGGATCATTTTCAGTTACCAAAGGTGCTTTACCAAACAAATCTAGCAGATGGTAATAGGCCAAACATTTCAAAGCTCTAGCTTCGGCTCTGTAATAGCCAATTTCCATAAGTTCCGCTGTGTTTGTTACTCCTCTAGAACTCAATTTTTCAGGAGTAGTTTGGCGGATAAATTCATTTGACAAAGCTACTTGAACCATACCTCTACTAAACATTCCTAGGAAAATGGGATTTTCTCCGCTCCAAATATTTCTTTGAATTTCTCTAACTCCAGGATCATTAGATCCTTCGTAAGACCAGATAACTTCATCTGTAGATAATTCTTGAAGATACCATACGCATCTAGAATATTGACTAGTACCTGGATCGATACCTTGCAATAAAGAAGATCCGGCACCATTTGTACCAGTTAAAGATAGATTTCCATAAACACCCGCAAGTGCCCTCTTATATGCATCAGGTTGAGCAAAGAAATCTTCAGACAAGAAATCGTCGTCATCTTCTGGCGTAACATTTAAGTCGCCTGTACACGATTGTGTGACTACCAAGAGACTTAAAAACATAAATAAATTTAATTTAATTTTTTTCATTGCAATAATTATTAAAATTTAACATTAGCTCCAAACAAGAAGCTTCTTTGTCTCGGATAAATTGTTCTATCAATTCCACCTGTAATTTCAGGGTCTAAACCGCTGTAATCTGTTATAATGAATGCATTTTGAATACCAGTAAACAATCTTAATGAAGCTTTGCCTTCTAACCATTTTGGGAAAGTATATCCTAATGTAATGTTATCCATTCTTAAAAAAGAAGCATTTTCAACATACAGATCAGATGTTAAAGTATTAGTGGTATTTTCAAAGTTGGTGTCTAAAACAGAAGTTGGTACGTTAGCTGCTGCAAGTGTTCCTGAAGGTTGCATTCTAGCAAAAACAGCTCTATTAGATTTCACATTATTAAAAACTCTATTTCCAAAACTAGCTCTTAAGTTAAAAGAAAAATCAAAATTTTTGTAATTAATGTTAGAGGCAAAACCTAATAATAAATCTGGATCTGAATTGTTGTAAATATATCTGTCATCAGAATTGATAATACCATCTGCATTTAAATCAGCATAAGCACCTTCAATAGGATTTCCGCTAGTATCATACAATTGTTTATATACATAAAATGAACCAGGAGTATAACCAGATTGGTTTACCAATACACTTGCTCCAGTACCTCCTTCAATTCCTCCAAATTCAATTCGAGTAAAAGGATCTACCTCTTCAATTTTTCTTTGGTAAGTGGTGGCATTAAAATTAACATTCCAATTAAAACCTGTGCCTTCGTTCTGAATTATATCAGCGTTTAAATTAAACTCTAAACCTCTAGTACTAAAAGACCCTATATTTTGGAAACTTGAATTCGTAAAGTTAGAACCATCGGCAGTAGGTGCATTAAACAATAAATCTTCTGATAATTTATAGAATGCATCTATCGAACCCGTAATTCTGTTTTTAAATAATCCATAATCAAGACCTATATTGTAAGTTGTTGTTTCTTCCCATTTAATTGCTGTTCTTGCTGTTGGAACACCTACCGGATAAGCAACGCCACCAATGAAATATTGCGAAACACCATCACCTTGATTATATCTTTCAAGATAACCATAACGTTCAGCCCCTGTGTCTTGTTGTCCGGTAACACCCCAACCCAATCTCATTTTTAAATCAGAAATAGTTTTGTTTTCTTTAAAATAAT
Source organism: Flavobacterium sp. (assembly GCF_049318325.1). GTDB lineage: Bacteria > Bacteroidota > Bacteroidia > Flavobacteriales > Flavobacteriaceae > Flavobacterium. The sequence goes on from NZ_JBMOGQ010000062.1 coordinate 2,834, forward strand.
CTTCTGATATTTTCCATGCAAAAGATGCTGAAGGGAAATTGCCCCATCGGTTATTCTCTGAAAATCTTGAGGACCCGTCTCTTCTATATGCTAAAGTTAAAAGATATTTACTGTTATAAGTAAAGTTAGCTCTAGCAAAGTAACCAAGTAATACAATATCTGGATCGATAGAAGTTTCTGGGAAATTAGCTGCTAATTGAGGATTGTTAACATTACCTCTGTCAAATCTTTCTTTTTCGAATTTTTGATAAGAATAACCACCTGTCAAATCCAAATTAAGTTTACCAAATGCTTTGTTATAGTTTAAGTAAGCATCTAACAACTTATTAGTGATTGTTTCTTCAGCAAATTCATTATTTCCATAAATAGTGTTTTGATTACTGAAAGCAACAGCACTATTAGTTGGAACCCTTTTTGTTCTTTCCCCCTTAGCTTGATCATATCCTAAATTCACTACAAAACGTAGCTCAGGTAAAAAATGCAGTTTATAATCAACTTCAAAATTACCAAAAATTCTATTACTTAAACCTCTATCGTTAGTTTGAAGTAGTTCAGCAACAGGATTTCTAGCAACATTAGGCGTTAAAGCATTTACTGTAGTTGTTGATATAGAAGTATCTCTATATTCAAAGAAACCACCAAATTGAGATGATGGGTCATATACCGGTTGTGTTGGATCAAAAGACAAAGCACTTCCTTCTACCCCAGGCGTAAATCTATTTCGCTCATTGGTATAATTAGCATTAAGTTTGATCTTTAAATGATCTTTAAACATACTTGGCGCTAATGCTAAAGACACAGTATTTCTATTAAAATTATTAGTTAACCTTAATCCTTCTTGATACGTGTTTCCAATAGTAAGACGAGAAGGAATCGCGTTGAATAAATTCCCTTTGATAGACAAACTATTATCAACAAAATCTGTTCTTCTATAAATTTCGTTTTGCCAGTTTGTATTTGAATTTCCTAATGTCGGAACTAAAGCCGGATATTTATCAGCAATCACTTCTCTAAATTGATCAGCTCCAAAAACATCAACCGTTTTAACTACTCTACCAGAACCATATTGAAAATTATAATCAACTGATAGTTTTTTTCCTCCTTTTTTGGTAGTTATTAAAATAACACCATTTGATGCTCTAGAACCATAAATTGCTGTTGCAGACGCATCTTTAAGCACCGTGATTGACTCAACTGTGTTTGGATTTAATGATGCTAAGAAAGAAGTAGAACCAGCAACTGTTGTGTTTGAAATAGGCAAACCATCAATTACAATTAACGGATCATTAGAAGCGTTTAAAGATGCTCCACCTCTAATTCTAATTTCAGAACCAGATCCGGGAGCACCACTTGTGTTAACAGATACCCCTGCAATTCGACCGTTAAGTAAGTTCTCTGTAGTTACATTTGCTCCTTTATTAAATTCTTTAGCTGACAATACTGTTGTAGATCCCGTAGCGTCTTTCTTCTTAACAGATCCATACCCCACTTGAACCACTACTTCTTGTAATTGGTTAGCACTTTCATCAAGACTAATGCTGACTTCTTTTTGACCAGAATAATTTAAAGTTTGGGATTCATAGCCAATAAAACTTAAGACAACTTTGTCTCCGTTTTTTAGCCCTGCTAACTTAAATTTTCCGTCAAAATCTGTTGTTGTGCTTTGATTAGCACCTTGAACTACTACATTTACTCCAGGTAAGGGTTGATTCGATTTTTTATCAACTACTACACCGCTTAAACTTTGTGCCAATAAACTAAATGGCAACAACAGGAATAAAAATAACAACTTTTTGTAAATTGTTTTCATACATTTTGTTTAGGTTAAAAAATAATTTTGTGCTTATACTTATACTTCGAAAGTTAAATTTAGGTAAAAAAATAAACTTAACTAATAAACACTTGTTAAATGCGCTACGAAAACGTTTGCGTGTTGAAAACTTTTTGTTTTTTATGATTAATTAACGCTAAAATTGATAGAATAAAAAATATCCTATACCTTTATTCAGAATTAAGTATTTATCAAATTCTCACAATGAAAAGAAAAGTTACATTAAAGCAAATTGCCAAAGAACTAGATGTATCAATATCAACCGTCTCCAAATCGTTAAAAAATAGCTTAGAAATTAGCGAAGATACTAGGCAAAAAATACAGGCATTTGCAAAACTATATAACTATAAACCTAATAATATTGCACTGAGTTTAAAAAACAGAAAAACAAAGACAATTTGTATTATTATTCCTGAAATTATTCATCACTTTTTTGCAACCGTAATTAGCGGCGTTGAAAATGTTGCTAATGAAAATGGTTATAATGTATTGGTTTGTTTATCCGATGAATCTTTTGATAAAGAAGTAATTAATATGGAAATGTTAGCCAACGGAAGTATTGACGGCTTTATTATGTCGCTTTCAAAAGAAACTCAACAGAAAAAAGATTTTCATCATATTGTGGAAGTGATTAATCAAGGAATGCCTGTAGTTATGTTTGACCGGGTTACCAATGACATTTTATGTGATAAAGTAATTATTGACGATAATTTAGCTGCATTTAATGCTACTCAATTTCTTATCGATAAAGGATTTAGAAAAATAGCTTTGATAACTACAGTTGATTATGTAAGTGTTGGTATACTAAGAACACAAGGATATATTAAAGCACTAAAAAATAATGATATAAATGTTGATGAGAATTTAATTCTCAAAATTGAAGATACCGAAAACTTTGAAGCTTTAATTGAAGATCTGTTAGCAAATAATGACCTAGATGCCATTTTTGCCGTAAATGAAATTTTTGCTGTAACTGCCGTCAAATTAGCTGGGAAGTTGAATATTAAAGTACCTCAAGAACTTTCAATAATTGGATTTACTGATGGAATTATTTCAAAATATTCAACACCGAGTATTTCAACTGTTAGTCAAAATGGCATCAAAATGGGTGGAAAAGCAGCAAAAATGCTTATCGAAAGATTGGAATCAGAAGACGAAAAAGATGAACATTATAGCACTGAAGTAATCGAAACTGAATTGGTAGAAAGAGAATCCACAATTTAAACTTTTTATCAAAAAAAACTAATTGTAAATCCAAATCATAAAAACTTTTATATATTTACTGCCAATTATCAAAGCTTATACTTTTACTTCGAAAACAAAAATAAGTTTTGATAAGCATTGCGCTTATCGTATTTCTAACCATTAAATTACGATAATGGAAAAGCGTAAGTTAAGTTTCTGGCAAATTTGGAATATGAGTTTCGGATTTCTAGGAATACAATTTGGATTTGCCCTACAAGGTGGATTCATGTCTAGAATTTTTCAAACTCTTGGCGCTGAGGTAGATGATATTCCTGGTTTATGGATTGCAGCTCCCCTAACAGGTCTTTTAGTTCAACCAATCATAGGGTACTTGTCAGATAATACTTGGAGCCCTAAATATGGCAGAAGAAAACCATATTTCCTAATTGGAGCAATTTTAGCATCTATTACTTTATTTTTCATGCCTCACTCGCCAGTCCTATGGATTGCCGCAGGATTATTATGGGTCTTAGATTCCTCAATAAATATAAGCATGGAACCTTTTCGTGCTCTTGTTGCCGATAAATTACCCGAATCACAACGCTCAAACGGTTTTGTAATTCAAACACTAATTATAGGAATTGGAACTTGGATTGCTAGTAACCTACCTTGGTTGGTAAACAAATTAGGAGTTTCTAATGAAGCTCCAGCTGGAGTAATTCCTCCATCGGTTATTGTAGCGTTTTCAGTAGGTGCATTTGTGTTTTTTGCAAGTATATTATACACTATAATTACAACTAAAGAAAATCCACCTTCAGATTTAGAGAAATTTGAATCAGAAAAAAAGGAATCCCGATTTATACCAGATTTAATAAAAAGCATGAAAGAAATGCCTCCAACAATGAAAAAACTTGGATTAATTCAATTTTTCAGTTGGTTTGCTTTTTTTACAATGTGGAGTTTATCAATGCCTGCTTTAACTGAGCATGTTTTTAATTCACCTAAACCAGATGTAAAAGAATATGCTCAATTAGATAAAGAAGGTAATGCATTAAAAAATGACAAAAAAGAAGTTATTTATCTCAATACTGACAAAAAAATAGAATACGAATCTAAAGATAAAGTTTATAATGATGCAGCCGATTTGGTGGGTTCAGCAACAGGAGTTTACGGATTGTCCTCAATGGCTTTTGCATTATTACTTACTTTTTACACAATGAAAAACAAAATAAATAGAAAATATATTCACATGTGTTCGTTAATTCTTGGTGGATTAGGTTTTATTTATATGTTTTATGCAACCCCTTCAACTTTAATGTATTCCTTTATATTAATAGGTTTCTCATGGGGAAGTATTTTATCAATGCCTTATGCCATGCTATCAAGTTCAGTAAACCCAAATAAAATGGGAATGATGATGGGATTATTCAATATGTTTATTGTAATTCCACAAATTATTGCTGCTCTTGGCGGAATCAATTATTTATACAAATTAATTGGGGAAGCACACATTAATGCCATGATCTTAGCTGGATTATCACTAATTATTGCTGGATTATGTAACTTCTTTATTACGGACAAAAACGCAATTTCAGGTTAAAGAATTTATAATGACAAAAAAAGCATTCATCTTCGACCTAGACGGTGTTATTGTTGATACGGCGAAATATCATTTTTTGGCATGGCAAAAAATAGCAAGCGATTTAGGAATCGAATTTACCCCGGAACACAACGAAGAATTAAAGGGAGTTAGTCGTGTTCGTTCTTTAGATATTATTTTGAAACTTGGTAACATCGAAGCTTCTGAAGAAAATAAAACCAAATGGTTAACCCAAAAAAATGAAGATTACCTATCTTATATTGAAAACATGGATGAATCTGAAATTCTTCCTGGCGTTGTCAATATTTTAGAATATATTAAAGAAAAAAAACAACTAATTGCATTGGGCTCGGCTAGTAAAAATGCTCGACCAATACTAGAAAAAGTGAAAATTTTGCACATGTTCGATGCCATTGTTGATGGAAATGACGTAACCAATGCAAAACCAGATCCGGAAGTTTTTTTGAGAGCAGCGAAATTATTAAATACAACCAACGAGAATTCTATGGTTTTTGAAGACTCGGTTGCTGGAATTCAAGCTGCTAATATTGCCAATATGACGAGTATCGGAATTGGCGATGAAAAAATTCTCCATGAAGCAAAATACAATTTTAAAGATTTTACCTTTATGGATACCTCTTTTATAGAAGCATTCATAGACTAAAATTGAATGATAAAAGGAAAATTAAATGAATCAAGATTATATCAAACCAGACAACTGGTCAATTATAGAAGAAGGTTTTGACTTAGAACAAGTTAAATCATCTGAAAGTTTATTCAGCATCGGAAACGGAGCAATGGGACAACGTGCCAATTTTGAAGAATACTATTCAGGAAAAACTTTCCAGGGTAGTTACATTGCCGGAATATATTATCCAGACAAAACCAAAGTGGGCTGGTGGAAAAATGGGTACCCCGAATATTTCGCTAAAGTATTAAATGCACCTAATTGGATTGGAATCAACATCGAAATAAATGGAGAAAATCTTGATTTAGCAGCTTGTGCAATAGTGAAAAACTTCCGTCGGGAACTAAATATGAAAGAAGGAATTTACAATCGTTCTTTTGAAGCTACTTTGCAAAATGGAACTCAAATTGCTGTCAATGTTCGCCGCTTTCTTTCTTTAGATATGGATGAAGTAGGTGTTATCAATTATGAAATTACACCATTAAACAATGATGCCAAAATAATCTTCAAACCTTATCTAGATGCCGGAGTTCACAATGAAGATGCCAATTGGGAAGAAAAATTCTGGGAGCCACTAGAAGTTAAAAACTCAGGTAATGAAGGATTTGTAACTGCTCGAACGTTCAAAACTCATTTCATCGCTACTACTTTCATGCAAAATAGTATTCTAGTAAATGGTCAAAAACAAAACGCTTTTCCTTCAAATATTGAAACTTCGAACGAAAAAGTACAGTTTACTTATGAAGTCACTGCAGCTAAAGGACAAACTGCTTCAATTCAAAAATTAGGCGGTTATACCGTTTCAATGAATCACGAAAACACACAAGTTGCGGCCCAAAATGTTATTGCGAAAGCATTATCATTTGGCTACGACCAATTAGTAAATAATCAAATTGCAGCTTGGGCAAAAATTTGGGAAATGAGCGACATTACTATTGATGGCGATGTAAAAGCGCAACAAGGAATTCGATTTAATATTTTCCATTTAAATCAAACATATTTAGGGAAAGATTCCCGTTTGAATATTGGTCCAAAAGGATTTACCGGCGAAAAATATGGCGGCTCAACCTATTGGGATACCGAAGCATATTGCATTCCTTTTTATATGGCTACCAAAGACCAACAAGTAGCTCGAAATCTTTTGGCTTATCGCTACAATCAACTAGACAAAGCTATTGAAAATGCAGGTAAATTAGGTTTCGCAAATGGTGCGGCTTTGTATCCAATGGTAACTATGAATGGTGAAGAATGTCACAACGAATGGGAAATTACCTTCGAAGAAATTCATAGAAATGGAGCAATTGCTTTCGCTATTTTTAACTATTACCGATTTACTGGAGACTACTCTTACATTCCTGAAAAAGGATTAGAAGTATTAATTGGAATTGCCCGTTTTTGGCATCAAAGAGCAACTTTTTCTACTTTTAGAAATCAGTATGTTATTTTGGGCGTTACCGGCCCTAATGAATATGAAAACAACGTCAATAATAATTTCTATACTAATTATTTAGCCAAGTGGTGTATTGATTATACCATCGAGCAAATCAACAAAGTTCAGAAAGAATACAATGCTGATCATACAAGAATAATGAGCAAAGTAAAATTAGACACTACAGAAATTGAACATTGGAAAAAAGTAGCAGACAATATGTACTTCCCTTTTTCAGAAGAGCATGATGTGTATTTACAACAAGATGGTTTTTTAGATAAAGAATTGGTAAAAGTGCACGATTTAGACAAATCGCAACGACCAATCAATCAAAAATGGTCTTGGGACAGAATTTTGCGTTCGCCTTATATCAAACAAGCGGATACTTTACAAGGTTTCTATTTCTTCGAAGATCATTTCACCAAAGAACAACTGGAAAAACATTTCGATTTCTACGAACCATTTACAGTTCATGAAAGTTCGCTTTCGCCCTGTGTTCACTCGATTCAGGCAGCTACTTTGGGCAGAATGGAACAAGCATATACGTTCTATTTGAGAACATCACGATTGGATTTAGATGATTACAATAAAGAAGTGGAAGAAGGTTTACACATCACATCCATGGCAGGAACTTGGATGAGTATTGTAGAAGGTTTTGGCGGAATGAGAGTCAAAAATGATGCGCTGCATTTCGAACCAAGAATTCCGAAAGAGTGGGATGGCTATTCATTCAAAATCAATTTTAGAAACCAAATTTTGAAAGTTTCCGTTCATCAAAACGAAACTAATTTTACTCTAGAAGGTGACACTACAATTTCTGTTTTTGTAAACGGAAAAGAAGTTTCGGTCGAGCCAAATAGTTTGGTAACAGTATAAAAATAATTAATTGAACCATATAAGGTATATAAGTTCATTTAAGTTTTTCTTATTTGTCCTTATATGCCTTATATGGTTTATAAATAGCGAACTATGAAAAAAGTGTTTTTCTTCTTCCTAATTTCTTATTCAGTTTTAGCACAGCCCGAGGCCAAAGACCGAACAAGCAAAGCAATTGACAAAATTGAACCTCCATTTTGGTACGAAGGTATGAACCATGCTGATTTGCAAATTATGTTCTATGGAAAAAACATTTCCCAAAACGAAGTTTCTGTTTCTAATGATATAATCATCAAAGGCATTCAAAAAACAGAAAATCCTAACTATATTTTTGTGACTATTGACACCAAAAATGTTCCTGCACAGGATTTAATTTTTACATTTAAAAACGGCAAGAAATCATTTACTAGAAACTACTCCATTAAAACAAGGAGAGAGAATTCTAAATTTAGAAAAAGTTATGATAGCTCGGATGTTATCTATCTTATCATGTCGGATCGATTTGCCAATGGAAATCCAAACAACGACAGTTCAGCTGAAACTACTGAAAAAGCCAATCGGAATTTGCCAGGTGGAAGACATGGTGGCGATATTGAAGGTATTATTAATCATTTAGATTATATCAAAGAATTAGGCGCAACAGCTGTATGGTGCACTCCCCTTTGTGAAGATAATGATGAAAGCTATTCCTATCATGGCTATGGCCAATCTGATGTTTATAAAATTGATCCGCGATATGGAACCAATAAGGATTATCTTAGATTAAGTGAAGGATTACATAAAAAAGGAATGAAAAACATTATGGATTATGTAACCAATCATTGGGGTTGGCAACATTGGATGTATAAAGACTTGCCTACTAAAGATTGGGTGCATCAATTTCCAGAGTTTACACAATCTAACTACAGAATGACATCGCAATTTGATGTCAATGTATCAAAAATTGATGCTAAAAATTGTATGGATGGTTGGTTTGTAAAATCAATGCCCGATTTAAACCAATCCAATCCATTAGTTTTAAATTACCTGATACAAAATGCAATTTGGTGGATTGAATATGCCGATTTGGATGGATTTAGAGTAGATACGTATTCCTATAACGATAAAGAAGGAATTTCTAAATGGACCAAAGCCATCACCGATGAATATCCACATTTTAATATTGTTGGTGAAGTCTGGATGCATAATCAAGCGCAAATGGCTTATTGGCAAAAAGATAGTAAAATTGGAGCCATTCAGAGTTTTAATTCCCATTTACCATCGGTAATGGATTTTACTTTACACGATACTTTTAGCACAGTTTTTAATGAAGACCAAGCCTCTTGGGATAAAGGAATAATAAAAGTATATGAAAACTTCACGAATGATTTTTTGTATTCAAATCCTAATAATATTTTGACTTTTATTGAAAATCACGACACCAACCGGTTTAACGAAATCTATAAAAACGATTTCAAAAAATACCAAATGGCAATGACTCTTATTGCAACTGTTCGAGGAATTCCACAATTATATTATGGCTCCGAAATTGGCATGGCTGGAGACAAAAACAAAGGCGATGCTGATATTCGAAAAGATTTCCCTGGCGGTTGGAATAGCGACACCAACAATGCCTTCACCAAAGCCGGTAGAACAAATGAACAGCAAAAATATTTTGAATTCACATCTAAATTATTAAACTGGAGGAAATCAAAATCAGTAATTCACAATGGGAAAATGACGCATTACATTCCCGAAAATAATGTCTATGTTTATTTCAGTTACAATGAAAGTGAAAGTGTTATGATTGTGATCAATAACAGTAACGAAACACAGACATTCAAAACCAATCGCTTTGCTGAAAATATTCAGAATCATCAATCCGCAATTGATATTTTATCTGGG
>NZ_JBMOGQ010000063.1:0-12132 GCF_049318325.1 Flavobacterium sp.
TTCAAAAACATCACATTGTTGGAGATCACATTTATTTAAATAACATTTTATTTGAAAGAGGAAGCAGCAAATTACCATTTAAATCTAAAAACGAATTAGATAAAATTGCTCGTTTGCTTATGAAATATAAGAACCTTCAATTTGAAATTCAAGGACATGTTTGTTGCACTCCACCCTATCAAAAAGAAGCCATCGATTTAGACACTAGAAAACGTCAACTTTCTGTGAACAGAGCAGAAGCGGTTTATAAATATTTACTGTTTAAAAAAATAGCAAAAGACCGTATGACCTTCAAAGGATACGGAAACACCGTTCCGCTGGGTAAAGGAGCAGATTATGACAGAAGAGTGGAATTAGTTATAACCAAAATCTAACTTCTTCTCATTTCTATATGTGGAATATCATCTTCGAGATACATTTCACTTGTTTGAATAAAACCATGGCTTTCATAGAATTTCTTCAAATATAATTGAGCTGAAATCGTTATTTTAGTTTCTCCAAGTTGGTGCTTCATAAAATAAATTGCTTCTCTCATTAGTATGTGACCAAGTTTTTTATCGCGATACGTTGGTTTAACTATAACGCGTCCTATTGAAGCTTCTTCAAAATAATCTTTTGGTTTAAACAAGCGGGCATAAGCGACCGTTTGACCATTGACTTGTCCTAAAAAATGCAATGCTTTTTGATCTTTGTAATCAATGTCCTGATAAACGCAATTTTGCTCCACTACAAAGACTTCACTTCGCAAATGCAGTAAATCATATAGTTCAATAGTAGTTAACGCCTCAAATCGTCTTATTTTCCATTCTAAGTTCATGCTGCTATTTTTTAATTTGTATGGATTTAATAATCGATTCTAATTCAAACATTAAGTCGCGCTTTTCTTTTGATGGTGCATAACAAAATCCTTCTAAAACAAGGATGTGTTTATGGGCTTTATCAAAAATAGCATAACTGATAAACGGTCCAGACATGAAATCGTTTTTCATTTGCCACGTTCCTTTGGTTTCATAGGTTTTGTTTCCAGCCAAAGTTGTAATAGAAAAATAGGGTGAGTAAGCTTTTTCTGTTACCATTTGTTTTCTGTAAGCGGTGCCATGAATGTATAATTTTCCGATGGAATCCCTAACTTTTACGACATCATTTACAGCATTTTTTGGGTTTATACTTTTCCAAGGAATCTGGTAAATTATAAGGCTTGTGTTACCGCTGACGATTTCGCTTTTTAGCCAAATAAAATTTCTTCTTCGCATGACATATTCGTATTTCGAGGGAATCAATATGTCAATGTTAAATTTTTTTTGGATTTTTTTTATATCAAGTAAAGAATCTTTGATTATTTTTTGCTTGTGAGTAATTTCGATTGCACGCATTTTTTTGATAATATCAGGCGTGTTTTTTTCGAGTAATTCTAGTATTTCAAAAGATGTTTTTCCCGAAATATAAAAGGCATTTTGAGGCGTAATAAATTCATTTTCTTTGAATTCAAACTTATTTTCATTGCTTTTTTTGACTATGAGAATATTTCGGCTATCGGTTGAAAATCCTTCAAAAAGTTTTACCGGATATTGATTGATACTAAATAATGGTTCTTCTTGCGGTAGGCCTAAAACTGGGGAGGCAAACTTGTTTCTGATGCTATCGCCAACTACACCATTCCAAAGTTGATCATCAATAATTACAGCAATCGTATTTATAGCTGCAGAAGAATCTTCGGGCAATTTATCTTTTTTAAATGAACAAGAGCTCACAAAAAAAGAGACAAAAAGGCATAAAAAAAGGGTTTTATTCATACTGAAATAAAACCCAAATTTATAGAAGATTTTCGGATTAACCGTTAATTTTTAATTTCATACCTGCTTTTAAACGTTCGCTTTTAATTCCGTTCCATTTTTTCAAATCAGAAATCGAAACGCCAGGATATTTTTTGGCAATGCTAAATAAAGAATCGCCTTTTTTAACATAATATAATTTAACTTCATCTCTGTCATTAACTGCTATATTTTCTTTTTTAGTTTGTGTGTTTTTAGTGTCTGTTGAAACCACATATTTTTTACCTACAATTAACTTTACTCCAAGTTGAATATTACTATCTTCAATTTTGTTCCAATCTTTGATGTCTGATATTGAAACATCATATTTTCGGGCAATGCTCCCTAAAGTTTCTCCTCTATCAACTATGTGTTCGGTAATTTTTAATTCGGTTTTATAGGTTGATTCTTTTGCAGGCTCTTCATCATTGTTAACCAATGCCAATTTTGAGCCTTGCTCAACATTTGAATCGTTTAGATTATTCCATTTTTTTAAATCTTCTAAACTAACGTTGAATTTTTTTGCAATGCTGAATAAATTATCCCCTTTTTGAACTTCATAAAAATCGCTAGGGTTTTCAGTTGGCTCATTTGAAGTAACTGCAGTTTCAGTTGCATTTTTATCAGCTTTTATTTCTTTTCTAACTGTAGTTACTACTCTTTCGTTTTTTATTATTTTCAGATTATCACCTGTCATAAGGTTGTTGTTTCGAAGCTTATTCCATTTTTTTAATTCAGCAACAGAAACTCCATATTTATCTGAGATTTCACCAAGATTATCTCCTCTTTTCACTTTGTGATATTTTACAACATCTTTATACGAAATGACTTTTTCTTCTTTGAAAATTTTTGCCGTGTTTGATGCTATAGCCGTAGATTCTTTTACAGAGGTTGTATCTGGTTTTGTAACTTTTTTATCTTTTGATGCAACCGCTTCTTTTGTAATAATTTTTAATCTTCTACCCATTGGCGCTTTGTTGCTTCGTAAATGATTCCACTTTTTAAGTTCCGCCATTGTGATGCCATACTTATCTGAAATCTCGCTTAAGCTATCTCCTCTTCTAACTTTATGATATTTTATTCTTGAAATTGTTCCGTCGTTATCAGACTCATTTGTGTTTCTAGATGCCAAACTTTCAAAAGGTCTTTCCCTTTTGTTTGATTCATATTGAAGAAAAGCATATATCTTATCTTCATTTGAAGTAAATACCGCAACTTTGTTAACCGGCAACCTTAAATAATGATTTTCACCGGTGATATAAGGGATTTCATCTCTTTTGTATGATGGGTTTAAAAACTGTAATTCCGCTACCGGAACATCCAACAAATCAGAAATTTGTTTGAAGCTCATTGCGTTTTTAATCATTACGGTGTCTGTTGCAAAATGATTTGCTACAGCTCTATCTGGTTTGATTCCGTGTTCTTTGTGATATTCAAAGATATACATCGTTGCTAAAAAAGCTGGTAAATATCCTTGCGTTTCTTTATGAAGATAGGGTCTTATATTCCAATAATTTTGTTTTCCACCTGAACGACGAATTGCTTTTGCTACGTTTCCCGGACCTGTATTGTAAGATGCTAAGACTAAATCCCAATCTCCAAAAATAGCATACATGTTTTTCATATATTGAGTTGCAGCTTTACTAGCTTTCAAAGGATCGCTTCTTTCATCTTCATATGTATTAACTTTTAAACCGTATTGTTTTCCTGTTTGATACATAAATTGCCACAACCCTGTTGCGCCTACTCGTGAAACAGCTCTCGGATTCAACGCCGATTCTACAACGGATAAATACTTTATTTCTAAAGGGATATTTTGTGCGGCTAAAGATTCTTCAAATAGCGGAAAATAAAACTGGGAAACTCCCATTAATCTTTCAAATGCTCTCTTTCTGTTTTTTAAAAATGATTTGATAACGTTCTCCAATCCAACATTATATTCAATATTGAACGGGGATTTTTCGTCTAGTTTCTTTAATCTTTCTTTAAGTAATTCTGTTGGTAATTCGTATTCAACCTTTTCATCAACATTAATGTTTTTTATATCAAAAGTTAATTCATTATACAAATCTAAGCTGACCAATTCCTTCATCCATAAGCTGTCAATGCATGAAGCAATATTATCTCGAACAAAAGTGGATTTTAAAGAGTCTAAAACTTCCTTTCTGGTGAGTGATTCTTTTTTTACTGATGTAGCAACGATAGTATCTTGAGCGAAAATCGCGGAAGAAGCTATCAGTAGGGCTAATGAGATTAATTTTTTTATAATCATAACTTTATTTTATAAAGTGTTATATTTCAAATATTTGTATTATTAATAATTAATAACGTCCATTATTATTTTTTATTGTGCTGGTTTAGAATTTTAACTTAAAATAGCTGCAATTCCCGGTAATACTCTTCCTTCCAACATCTCCAACATGGCGCCTCCTCCTGTTGACACATAACTCATTTTTTCTTCTAATCCGAATTGTTTTACCGCTGCAACCGAATCTCCACCGCCGACAAGAGAAAATGCTCCATTTGCTGTTGATTCGGCAATATAATTTCCTAATTCGATTGTTCCTTTGGCAAAATTTTCCATTTCAAAAACACCTAAAGGGCCATTCCAAAGTATTGTTTTTGAATTTATGATTACTTCTCTGAAATTAGCTAATGATTTTGGTCCGGCATCTAAACCTTTCCATCCATAAGGAATTTCGCGAACATCAACTATTTGAGTATTGGCATCATTTGAAAATGAATCTGCTGCAACAACATCTATTGGAATGTGAATATGAACATTTTTTTCTTTAGCTAATTTTAAAATTTCTAAAGCCAATTCTTGTTTGTCATCTTCGCAAATTGAGTCTCCGACTTTTCCTCCCAATGCTTTTATAAAAGTAAATGTCATTCCGCCACCAATAATCATGTGATCCACTTTGTCTAAAATATTCTCAATTACTGTAATTTTTGAAGAAACTTTTGAACCTCCAAGAACTGCAGTTACTGGTTTTACCGAATTATTTAAAACTCGATTTAAACTCTCTATTTCTTTGGCTAAAAGCAATCCAAAACATTTATGATTTGGAAAAAATTCAGCTATTATTGTTGTTGAAGCATGTGCTCTGTGTGCTGTGCCGAATGCATCATTCACATAAATATCGCCTAATGAAGCTAATTCTTTTGCAAAAATTACATCTCCTGCCTCCTCTTCAACATAAAAGCGAAGATTTTCTAGCAATAAAACTTCTCCCGATTTTAAATTTTTTGCAGCATTTGTTGCTATTTCTCCTCTGCAATCTGAAGCAAATTGAACATTTACCCCCAAGACTTCAGTTACTTTTGCAACAATATGTTGTAATGAATATTTGTCTTCTTTTCCTTTTGGTCTTCCTAAGTGTGATATCAAAATTACACTGCCACCATCGGCAAGAATGGTATCTATAGTTGGCTTAGCGGCTTCAATTCTGTTGGCGTCTGTTACGTTGAAATTCTCATCTAAAGGAACATTAAAATCAACTCTAATTATGGCTTTTTTGGCGTTGAAATTAAAATCTTGAAGTGTCTTCATTTAATAAATCAAAAGGTGTGAATCGCTACAAATATAATAAAATTTAGTTTTGTCGATTTTTTTGTGCTTTTATCGATGTTTTTTTAAGAAAATTTTAAGATATAAATTCTTTGTTTACAAATAAATAGCAAATAATTTCATAGCTATTTACAGTTGAATTTATTTTGAATAACAAAATCTGATTTTACTAATAGCAAAATTTTTCTTCTATATTTGCTTTATGCAGTTTTCAGATATTCTTGGTCAAGATTATATAAAAAATCATCTTGTAAAAAGTGTGCTTTTGGGCAGAATTCCCCATGCACAATTGTTTGTTGGACCTGAAGGTTGTGGCGCTTTAGCTATGGCTATTGCTTATGCCCAATTTGTTTTATGTAATAACCAAGGTCAGGAAAACAGTGGCGGAAACGAAAGTTGCAATTTAAAATTTCAATCGCTATCGCATCCTGATTTGCATTTTGTTTATCCTAATGTAACAAATGATGATGTAAAAACTAAACCAAAAAGTGCTGACTTTATTGTGGATTGGCGAGAGTTTGTTACGAAAAATCCTTATGGTAGTTTATTTGACTGGCATAAGCACCTTGGTGTTGAAAACAAACAAGGTATGATTCGGGTAGAGGATGCCTCAGATATTCTGAAGTCTTTGGCGTTGAAGTCTTACGAAGGTGGTTATAAAATTATGATTGTTTGGATGGTTGAAAAAATGAACATCGACGCATCCAATAAATTATTAAAATTGTTGGAAGAACCACCTAAAAAAACATTGTTTCTATTGATTTCTGAAAATGAAGAGGATATAATTCAAACCATCCGTTCACGATGTCAAGTGTTGCATTTTAGTCCTTTGCCTGAAGTCGAAATTTCGAAAGCCTTAAAAACCCACTATTTTTTAGATGATTCTTCAGCGGCAAAAGTAGCGCATCAAGCGCAGGGAAATTACAATAAAGCACTTCATATTGTGAAAAACGATACGGTAGATTTTCCTTTTGAAAAGTGGTTTGTGGCATGGGTTCGAGCTGCTTTTAGCGCAAAAAAAAACGCCTCTGCTATTCAAGACTTAATTTCATGGAGTGAAGAAATTGCAGGATTGGGTCGCGAAGGACAAAAGCAGTTTTTGAATTATTGCATTGTTATGTTCCGTCAAGCTTTGCTTCATAATTATGAAACTAAAAACCTGGTTTATGTTGAGCCGCAAGTTGAGAATTTTACATTTGACAAATTTGCACCATTTGTAAATGGGAATAATATTAATGCTATTTTTAATGAACTTTCCGATGCAATATATCATATTGAACGCAATGGAAATGCCAAAATTATTTTGACTGATTTGTCTATAAAACTTACACGATTAATCCATAAAAATTAGCTATGATGACTAACACTGCTTCCATACTCATTTTACTTTTTCTTGCTGTAACTTTTGTACAATCGGCCTATGATAAAATTTTTAGCTGGCAAGGAAATATTGATTGGCTTAAAGGTCATTTTGCAAACACTTCATTACTAAAGAATAATATTCCCTCATCATTAGGAATTATTCTTATTCTCGAGCTAATAACCGGTGTTTTAACTTTGGTTGGTTGTGTAGAATTGTTGGTTAATGGCGGCAGAACATTTGGCTTTTACGGCGCTGTTTTTTCATGTATCACATTGATTTTATTACTTTTAGGTCAACGATTAGCCAAGGATTATGATGGAGCACGTACAATAGCTATTTATTTTGGTCCGGCTGTATTGGCAGTTCATTGGTTGAGCTATTAATATTTCATCCCTAAAGGGATTTTAATACTGGTGATTTGTTTTGCTATCCGAATTTATCCTTGACGGTATAATTATAAACTCGCTTTAAACATTTTAAGTTCATCCCAAGTGAATTTATCTCCGTATTGTTCTTTCAATCCGTTGAGCATTTCTTCTTTATAGCCTTTAAAAGCTTTGGCTAACTCTTGGATTCTTTCTTCTGGTAAAACATCCGAAATTGAAATGGTTTCTGTTTCTATAAGTTTGGCGAGATGACCACCAATTGTTTGAGTTGTTAGCTTACGTATTGCGGCTATTTCTTTTATCGTATTCTTTTCCAACCACAATTCATAGGTTTCCTGAACAGTTGATTTTTTTGGAGCTTTATCTGTTTTTTTCTTTTTGGTATAACGTTCTAAATTGACTTCATCTTCTATCAATGTTGCGTTTATATTTTTAAATTCTTCGCGAATGGTTTCTAGTTTTCTGATTTTGTAAAATCTAATGGCTTCAGAAGATAATTTTTCTTTAGAGATTGTTTCGCCTTTGACTATAGTTTCTATAAGTAATTTTGCTTTCATCAATTGTAAAACCGCTTTGGTTTGTAGCGTTTCCAAAACAACTAATTCATCATAAAATGCTTTCACTTTTTTAATCCTAATTACTTCTTCTAATTTCCACAGAATTTCATAAACCATATTATCTAACGGTTGTAAAAAATACAAATAAGCAGCTTGAATTCGTTCAAAAACAAATTTAAAATCGACTTCCTCTTCTTTGAATAGTGAATTCAATTGAGAAATGAATTTTCGGGAAGGATCCAAAAGATTTTCAATGGTTTCGGTTTGTTTTTTGGCCCAAAAGGCATGCTTTGATTTGGCAGATAGTTCAGAGTCTTCGTTGTAACTGAACTTGTGATTTCGCCATTCCTGAGCCAAATCGGTCCAATCGAAACTGGATTTTAGATAATTATGGATAAACATTTTTGTTTCTTTCTTCAAGGAATTTTCTAAAAGTTCTGCACTAGCTTTATTTTCAGCATATTCCATGACATCATTATCGCTGGAGATGCCATTCATTTGTAATGGAGAAAGTAACACCAAACCTTTTAGAGAACGCAGTCGGGAAAGTGCAACATAGGCTTGTCCGGGAAGAAAAACTTGAGAAACATCGAGTGCTGCTTTGTCAAATGTTAATCCTTGGCTTTTATGAACCGTAATTGCCCATGCTAATTTTATTGGATAATGTGTAAATGTTCCGAGTATTTCTTCGCTGATTTCCTTGGTGTTTTCATCAACATAGTAGCGGATGTTTTGCCATTCATATCGTTCCACTTCTATAGTTTTATTTTCTTCTGGAAAGTTCACCAAGATTTCTTCATCTGAAAGTGATTTAATGATTCCCATTTTGCCGTTGAAATAATTTTTTTCAAAAGACAAATCGTTTTTTATGAACATTACTTGCGCTCCAACTTTTAATTCAAGGTTCTCTTCTAAAGGATAAATTTTATCTGGAAAATCGTCAACAATTAATGCTTTATAAATTTTAGTGTTTCCTTTTAAATCGAGTAAAGATTGTGAATTTATAGCATCAGCTTTGACATTGTGTGTTGTTAAAGTGATAAAACCTTTATTGGTTTTTAAATCAAAATTTGGTTGAACAAATTGATTGAGAATTTGAATATCGCTTTGCGTAATCTGATTGTTTCTTAAGTTATTTAAGACCGAAATGAACTGCTCATCCGTTTGGCGGAAAATTTTAGACAATTCGATATATAATGGTGGATATTGCTGAATAACATGCGAATGAAAAAAGAATTTTCCTTTATAATAAGTTCGTAATATTCTCCATTCTTCGTCACGAATTATAGGTGGTAATTGCAATAAATCGCCAATAAAAAGAATTTGAACTCCGCCAAAAGGAAAATTATTTCTTCGAACGGATTGCAACATAAAATCGATTGCATCCATCAAATCGGAACGCAACATACTGACTTCGTCAATAATCAACAATTCCATATTTTGAATAACTGATTTCTTTAACCCGCTCATTTTAAAATGCCTGCGTAATGTTGCCTTGGTTTCGAATTTAGAATTTTCTAAAAATTGAGGTGTAGAATTATCGGGGATAAATCCGCCGAACGGTAGCTGAAACATTGAATGAATGGTAACGCCCCCAGCATTTAATGCGGCAATTCCTGTTGGAGCCACGACTACACAATTTTTGTGTGTGGATTTAATTATCTCTTTGAGAAGTGTAGTTTTTCCTGTTCCCGCTTTTCCTGTAAGGAAAATGGAGCGATTGGTTTGATTGATAAATTGCAATACATAGTTTGCTTCGGCTGATAATGAGTTCATGGCGTATAATTTAGAAGCAAAAATAAAACATTGTATTTCAATACACAACAAAAAAAGACCTACAAAATTGAGGTCTTTTTATCTTACAAAAAAAGTTGTTCTATTTCTTTACTTCTTTAGGTGCTGCCTCTTTTTTTCCCTTCGAATTGTATTTATCATTAACCATTTTGATTACTTCTTTTGTAATATCATAGTTGTCTTTTGCATATAAAATTGATGGTGCAGAATCGCCAGATCCATAAATATAATCGTATCCTTTTTCCTTTCCGTATTCTTTTATTATTTTTCTATATTTAACAACTAAAGAATCTATTTCGGCTCCACTTTCTTCTTGTAATTGTCGAAGCATTGCTTGTTGAGCATAGTTTAATTGTTGTTCTCTTTGTGACAATTCAGCACCTTTTTGTTGTGCCCAGGCTTGCCCATTTGTTTGAGCATTTTGCTTAAAACTTGCTGCTTCAGATTTAAAACGAGCCACTTCTGCTTCTAGCTGATTGCCCATAACTTTAGATTTATCTTTATATTTAGCTCCTATGTCTTTTGCTTCTGTAGATTCATCCATTAATTTAGAAGTATCAATATATGCTGTTTTGAATTTTTTTGTTTCTGTCGGTTTATTGCAAGAAATAAATACAATTGCTAATGCAAAAAGGATAACTGTTTTTTTAATCATGATTTGATAAGTTTAATTTTGGTTTTCAAAAGTATAAAAATAAAATTCAATTAACTAAATGTTGAATTATAGTTGTTTTTTAGAGTATAAGTTTTAATTATTATAAAAAACATTATTATAATGCTTTCTTATTTTGTTTGGCTTTAAATAAAGCGATTTAAAAGCTTTTCTCATTTAAAACAGCTAATTACATATTTCTGCTTTGTTTTGTTAAATGAATTGCTTTAAATTGATTTTTAATTGTTTTTATGATGTAAATGTGTGAAGAATACTCTTTGTTTTGTTTTCCACTATGATTTGATTTCAATCCGACAAAAAATGCCTTGATGAAATTCATTTTCCCAGTTTTATATTTTTCTGATAATAGGCTTACATAAAAACTATCAAATTTCATTGGAAGCACTTTAACTAATTTCATTTCCTTTTCTGCAAATAATTTATCAATGGCTGTTTTTGAGAAATGCCAAATGTGTCTAGGCACATCAAAAGCTGCCCAAAATCTTCCATAATAATTTGCGTCAAAGGATTTAAAATTTGGAACTGCAATAATAATTGTTCCCGATGGTTTTAATAATCTTTTCAACTCTAAAATATACTCATCAAGATTTGGGACATGTTCTAAAACGTGCCACATCGTAATAACATCAAAAGAATGACTTTCTAAATCGGAAAGATTAGTTGCAAAATTTACTCCCTTATTAATTGCAATTGTTTTTGCTTTTGCGCTCGGTTCAATTCCTGTTGTATCCCAACCATCATTTTTGGCTACAACTAAAAAGTCTCCTGTGCCAGCTCCAATATCTAAAAGCTTTCCTTTCTCAGATTCTGCATTAATTAATTTCAGTTTATTTTTAAGTGCAATATTTTTTATGAAATGATACATTCTTTCAAACAACGAACGCTTTCCATCAGTATGCGAAATATAATCTTCGCTTTCGTAATAGCTTGGTAATTTTTCTGTACTTGGTTTTGGAAATGTGATTAACAAATCATACTCAGGGTTGTGATGTAATTCGAAAATTTCTTTTGAAACAGAATAGTCTCTAACTTTTAGATGAAAAATATTATTTTGAAAACTCATATAAAGACTGTATTTATAAGGCTTGGCTAAATTGGTTTCACGTGGAACGTAAAAATTATCTTCCCATATAAATTAATAAAACTGAAATATCAGACGGAGAAACTCCGCTGATCCTTGATGCTTGTGAAATGGTTGCCGGACGGATTTTGCTTAGCTTTTGCTTTGCTTCAATCGACATGGACTTTATTTTATTATAATCGAAATTCTCAGGGATTTTAATGTCTTCTAAACGTATTAATTTTTCAGCGTTGTTTCTTTCCTTTTCGATGTAACCTGAATATTTAACTTGTATTTCTGCCTGTTCAATTATTTCTTTATCCAAATCATTTTCGGTAACGTAATTTTTCACCTTTTCAAACTTCATAAAATCATCCAATTCAATTTGCGGGCGTGAAAAGACTTTAAACATTTTATCCGACTGAGCCATTACCGAACTTTCTTTGGCCTCCAAAATTGGATTTGCCTCTTCTGGAGTTATACTGGTTTCCTTAAAAAAGTTTACCATTTTTTCACTTTCATTGAACTTGTGCTCCATTCTTTTTAAACGCTTTTCAGAAGCTAATCCGATTTCATAAGCCTTTGGAGTCAATCTAAAATCAGCATTGTCTTGTCGTAAAAGTGTTCTGTATTCTGCACGAGAAGTAAACATTCTGTAGGGTTCTTCAGTTCCTTTTGTAATCAAATCATCAATTAAAACACCTATATAAGCTTCATCGCGACGCAGAATCATTGGCTCTTGATCTTTTACTTTTAAAGCTGCATTTATTCCTGCCATGATTCCTTGAGAAGCTGCTTCTTCGTAACCAGTGGTGCCATTAATTTGTCCAGCAAAATATAATCCTTCAACCAGTTTGGTTTCGAGTGTATGTTTTAATTGCGTTGGTGGAAAATAATCATACTCTATTGCATAACCT
>NZ_JBMOGQ010000064.1:0-12110 GCF_049318325.1 Flavobacterium sp.
TATTTCAGCATTTTAAATTATAAACCACACGAAAGGATTCGTGCGGTAGCGGGGGTAAGTTTTATTTCTTTACACTATCTTTTGTCTTAGAATTTTTTTTTACAACTACTTTTTTTGATTTTCGTGCAGTTATAAATTCACTAATTTCTAATCTCTCTTTTTCTGTTAAAGGTGGACTTTGAATAATAAAATCAACACCTTTTGGTTCTTTGATTAAATTCATTTTTTATGATTTAAAATATTTTTGCACTAATTTTTTTGATGCTTCGGTTTCAATAATCATTCGCTGATTTTTGAAATGAAATGCCCCTAAACTTTCTTCATAATGCTTGATTAAATTTGATTTGGCTGTAAACGCAACGAATCCATCATAACCTTTTTGGAAAGAAACTTTACAAGCAAACGAAACTAAATTTCCTGCTACACCTTCATAAAGTTTGTTTTTCCCAATATTAAATGGAGCA
This sequence comes from Flavobacterium sp., assembly GCF_049318325.1. GTDB lineage: Bacteria > Bacteroidota > Bacteroidia > Flavobacteriales > Flavobacteriaceae > Flavobacterium. The sequence goes on from NZ_JBMOGQ010000064.1 coordinate 465, forward strand.
CTTTCAAGTAGATTAATATAAATATGGTCTTGTTCAATAGCTATACTCAATAATCCTTGAATTATATTGGGATTATTAATAATTGTCAATTTATAGACTTCTTTTTTAATGTCTATGAATTCTGTTCTCCAATCAAAATTCCAATCATTTTTCTTGGCAAAAATCTTTAAATCAATAGAGGTCAATCTGCTAACTTCTGTTTGAAAACTATCTCCAGAAATAGTATTCAAGATTGAATCTGTTAGTTTGTCAATTAGAAAACTTTGTTCTATTTGTTCTTTGTTAACCATATATCAAAAGTACAAATTTTCTAGTTCAAATAACATGTCCTTTTGAAGTTTTTAAAATTACAAATAGCTAAAAAACAATATCTTGACTTTTTTAAAAAAAGGCCAATTTACTTAGCTACCTTGTGTTTCCTATTGCGTGGTAATTATAATTCAAAATTTGTTATGAAAATAGTTTAACAAAAGCCAAAGCTCAAAAACGGTTGTTTTTGAGCTTTATTTATACTTATTTTGAGCTTGAAATTTAAAAATAGGTTTTCACTGCAAATTCAAACTGTTCTATAAAAATCTTCTTAAAAGCACTGATATTGTTTTGTTCATAAAAAACTAACATTGCTTTTTTATAATCTATAGAGTCAACGGTTCTAAATGAGATTGGACAATATTTATGATGAATTAAAATGGCATTACTAATTATTCTTGCTGTCCTTTTATTTCCATCGGAAAAGGGTTGAATATAAGAAAGAAGTACTAAAACCAAAAAAGATTTATCAAAGATACTTTCACGAGAATTAATAAGTAAACATAAATCTTCCAATGCTTCTTTTATTTGAAACTCATTATCTAAGGGTTTATAATTTGTTCCAGAAATACCCACTCTTCTGTTTCTAATATTTCTGTCAATCCCCAATCCATCAATCAATAAACTATGGATGTCTTCAATTCGAGAAACTGCCAAAGGACTTATGTAATCAGGGTTAGCTAAAATAAAATCCAACGCTTCCTTGTGGTTCAACAGCATAACAGCTTCATCTTTTGTTTTTCCTGCTGCCGTTTCTTTTTCTTTTAATAACCTTTCTGTTTCTAATAATGAATAGGTATTCCCCTCAATTTGAGAAGATTTCCAACTTAAATCAATGACTAATCTTTCAAACTCTTTATTAAATTCTGTAACAGAAAGTTTTGCAATGTTAGCACTAAATTGATGTTGTAAATTTGATAGTTTTTCAGCTTCATTCTTAGTAAAAATTAATACATTTTTTAAAGTGTCTTTAATAAGACTAAAATTAAAGGTCTCTTTAATTTTTCTTTCATCAATTTCTTTTTCAAAATAAGTTTCTATTTCAATTGGCACTAAAATATCAAATGCTTTACTTAAGGCATACTTTGTTGCTTTTCCTCTTCCTATTAAAGTAATAAGATTTTTTTCAAATAATAGATTAATCGTTCTTTTAACGGTTGCAAAAGCTACTATATTTCCTAATCCCTCATGAATTTCTCTTGAAGAACTATTGGGATGCTTATGGATATAATCCAGCATAGCTGTTTCTAAATCGAATTTAATCTTTGCCATAAAAAACACTTTGAGCTCACAAATTTAACAAATAAAGCTCAAAAAAATACGTTTTTGAGCTTTATTTGACTTTTAATTGAGCTTGAAATGATTTTACGAAGCTAATTCCAAACGCTTTAATAAATTTTTGGTCAAGGCATCCCTTGTATAATCAACGTCGACATGAAGTTCTTTTTCATCCGAACTCGGCAAATCATACATAGCATCGGTTAAAATGGCTTCACAAAGTGAACGCAAACCTCTTGCTCCTAATTTGTATTCCAATGCTTTGTCAACAATATAATCTAAGGCGTTGTCATCTATGGTGAATTTCACTTCATCCATCGCAAACAATTTTTTATATTGCTTGATTAAGGCATTCTTTGGTTCGGTTAAAATAGCGCGAAGCGTTGCTCTATCCAAAGGATCCATATGTGTTAATACCGGAAGTCTGCCAATAATTTCAGGAATTAATCCAAAATCTTTGATGTCTTTCGGAATAATGTATTGAAGTAAATTGTCTTTGTCAATATTATCTACATTTCTGGAAGTGCTATAACCAACAGCAGTTCGATTTAATCGCTTAGAAATAATTCTTTCAATGCCATCAAAAGCACCACCGGCAATAAATAAAATATCTTTGGTATTTACTTCAATAAATTTTTGATCCGGATGTTTCCTTCCTCCTTTTGGTGGAACATTTACTACCGTTCCCTCTAATAATTTCAGTAAAGCCTGTTGCACACCTTCGCCTGAAACATCACGAGTTATGGATGGATTGTCGCTCTTACGGGCTATCTTATCAATCTCGTCGATAAAAACGATACCTCTTTCGGCTTTCGCCAAATCGTAATCAGCGGCTTGTAACAATCGGGTTAAAATGCTTTCCACATCTTCACCCACATAACCAGCTTCGGTTAAAACCGTTGCGTCAACTATAGCTAAAGGAACTTCGAGCATTCGGGCTATGGTTTTTGCTACCAATGTTTTTCCGGTTCCGGTTTGCCCAACCATGATGATGTTGCTTTTTTCAATTTCAACATCTTCTTCGTGTTGCAATTGCATCAATCGTTTGTAATGATTGTAAACTGCAACCGACATTACTTTTTTGGTTTGGTCTTGTCCAATAACATATTGATCAAGGAAAGCACGTATTTCTTTTGGTTTTTTCAAAATCAAGTCAGTAGCTGACTTTATAGCAGTTCCGCCTGATTTCAATTCTTCTAATACTATTCCGTGAGCTTGTTCGATACATCGGTCGCAAACATGCGCATTAATTCCGGCGATCAATAAATTGGTTTCCGGTTTTTTCCTTCCACAAAAAGAACATTCTAAAACTTGTTTTGCCATATTTTCTTTTAGTGCCTATGTGCCTGAGTTTTTTCTAAGTTACTCTCAACTCAGCTACTTAGCAACTTATTTAATTATCTTCTTAACACTTCATCAATCATTCCGTATTCTTTAGCTTCATCGGCAATCATCCAGTAATCGCGTTCTGAATCTTTGTGAACTTTATCAAAAGTTTGTCCGGAATGATGAGAGATTATTTGGTATAACTCATCTTTCAGTTTCAACATTTCTTTTAAGTTAATTTCCATATCGGTTGCCACTCCAGAGGCACCACCTGAAGGTTGGTGAATCATTACTCTTGAATGTGGTAAAGCCGAACGTTTTCCTGCAGCACCAGCACATAATAAAACCGCACCCATAGAAGCTGCCATTCCGGTACATATAGTTGCTACATCTGGTTTGATGTATTGCATGGTGTCATAGATTCCCAAACCTGCATAAACGCTCCCGCCCGGAGAATTGATATAGATTTGGATGTCTTTTGAAGCATCTACACTTTCCAAAAACAACAATTGTGCTTGGATGATGTTGGCCATATAATCGTCAACTCCTGTACCCATGAAAATGATTCTATCCATCATCAAACGAGAAAAAACATCAAGTTGTGATACATTCATTTGGCGTTCTTCAATAATATAAGGTGTCATACTGCCTACGATTTTATCGTAATATAAACTGTTTACGCCGTGTTTTTTGGTAGCAAAATTTTTGAATTCTTTTGCCATTTGGAGCTTAGCTCTCGGGTCTTTTCCGTAGTCCATTTTAAATTTTTTTATGGGTTTTAAAATACTATTTTAGTCAAAGTTTGTGCCTTGTTATTTAAAGTGACAGAGTGTCGGTATGCTGAAAACCTAGCCCGGATGGTAGTGGAAATCCTTTTTATTGTTTAAGAAAATGCCCTTCAACTACGCTCAGGGTAACAAACAATAAAAAGATTGCAACGGACAGCCGGAAAAAGCTTCTAAAGATTCTGACCCGAGCACAGCGAACTGATGCAGTAAACAAGTTCAGAATAAAAAAAGCGCCAAATTACTTTGACGCTCAAATATAGTAAAATATATTATTAGTGTTTTAATTCACCATACATTGCTTTGATGAAATCATCATAGCTAACTTCTTTTGTTTTGGCCTTTACTTTGTCTTTAAACAAGTTTAGCATTTTTTCGCTCATAACCTGCTCAGACAAACGTTTAACTTCGTCTTGGTTTGCCATTACACGAGCTACAATTCCTTGAACATCTTCATCTGTTGGATTCATTTGTCCGAATTGTGCCATTTGTTTTTTTATAACATTTGAAGTATAGTCTTTTAATTCTTCGAAAGTGATTTGCAAATTGTTATCTGTCATTACCTTACCTTCGATTAGTTGGTAACGCAAGCCTTTTTCCGATTTGTTGTATTCCGCTTCAGCTTCTTCTGCATTCATTGGGTTTTCACCAGCAGTTTGTATCCATTTTTTTAGAAATGAAGCCGGTAAATCAAACTTGGTTGATGCGATTAGTGACTCGGTCACATCGTTTAAGAATTTTTGATCGGATTGCTGAGTGAATTGTTGCTCAGCGTCTTCTTTGATTTTTGCTTTTAGTTCAGCTACAGAAGTCACTACTTTTGGTCCGAATAATTTATCGAATAATTCTTGATCTAAAGTAGCCAGTTCGTGACCTACCACTTCATCAATGGTGAAGGTTACTTCTATATCTAAACCGTGAACATCATCGTGACCAATGGCCAAAACGTCCATTAATTTGTGATCATCATCGAACAAACCTTTTGTTTTCAACGTCACAACATCGCCTACTTTTTTACCAATGAACGATTTCGCCGTTTTCTTATCAGCGAAAGTATCTAATGATAATGTCGTTCTGTTGTTAATTTCTTTTTCTTCATTTGTGAAAAACCCAGAAACATCATTTCCTTCTTCAACAGTGTCTTTAGCGATTAATTTTCCGTATTGTTTTTGAATACGTGCAATCTGATCGTTTAACATTTTATCGTCGGCAACAATTTTATATTGCACTAAATTATTTTTAGCGGCTAAATCGACTGTGAATTCAGGAGCTAAACCTAATTCAAATTCAAATTTATAATCTTCAACATCCCAATTGAAATCTTCGGTCACTCTTGGAAGCGGATTTCCAAGGATATCTAACTTTTCTGAAACTAAATATTTGTTAAGGTTGTCTTGCAACAATTTGTTTACTTCTTCTAATAAAATAGCTTTACCGTATTGCTTTTGGATTAGACTCATTGGTACAGCTCCTTTTCTGAAACCTTTGATTGCAGCGTTTTTACGATAATCTGCCAATACTTTACTTACCTTTTCTGCATAATCGTTTTTTGCCACTTCAACAGTAACAATAGCATTCAATGCATCTACGTTATTTCTTGTAATATTCATTTTTTATACATACTAAAATTGGGTTGCAAAATTATAACATTTATGCAACCCAACCAAGTTTTTATTTTATTGATTTACACCCTATTTTTTTGTATCTCCGGTGATTTGATAAACCAAAGATTGCGAAAGTGACAAAATAATGCTAAAAAGCATGGCTGTCCAAAACGAACTAACGCGAAATCCTTCTACAAAATGATCGCAGAGCAATATAATTACGGCATTGATTACCAGTAAAAATAATCCAAGCGTAAACATGGTTACGGGTAATGTGAATAACACTAAAACAGGTTTTACAAAGAAGTTGAGTAAGCCCAAAACAATGGCAACTGTTAGGGCTGTAGTGAATTCGTCAACAATTACTCCTTTCATGATTTTGGCGATGACCAATACTAAAATGGCTGTGATAAGTATTCTAAATAGTAGTTTCATAGTTTGATATAAGTTTTAATTTTAAGCCATCTCGTTAGTCAAAAATCTTGCCGTTTCCACAAAAAATAATTTCGGATTTTCGGCATGTAACCAATGACCAACATTTGGAATTGTTGCCAATTCAAAACTAGGGAAATGTATTTTAATTTCAGGTAAATCTGTATCCAAAATATATTTTGAATTACCACCACGAATAAACAGTGTTGGTTTGTCGAAATGATTTTCTGTAGGCAATGCCTCTCCAATAGTTTCAATTTTGGCATTAAAAACGTGTAAATTAAATCGGAAAGCTAATTGACCTGGTTCAACCCAATAGAGATTCTTCATCAAAAATTGGCGTGTGCCAAAATCCGGAATGAATGGATAAAGTATTTCTTCTACTTGAACTCTGTCTGGTTTTGAAGAAAAATCTACAGCATTCAAGCCTGCTAAAATAGCTTCGTGATGTGGCGGGTAATATTTCGGACCAATATCGGCGACGATTAACTTCTCTACCATTTCTGGATAACTTGTGGCAAAAAGCATCGCTACTTTTCCGCCCATTGAATGTCCAATAATCGAAATATTTTCTAAATGATAGTGTTGGCAATAGTTCAAAACATCATTCGACATTATGGTATAATTTAATTCATCTGAATGAAAACTTTTGCCGTGATTTCTTAAATCGAGCATATGAACTTCAAAACCTTCGGCAGCATAGTTTGAGCCTAAAGATTTCCAATTGTCCGACATTCCGAGAAAACCATGGATAATAATCAGTGGCTTCCCACTGCCTTCAATTCTCGAGTGTAATAACATTATTTTAATCTTTGTAAATACATATTAACTACATTGTCAAGCCCAAGATATAAAGCTTCTGAAATAAGTGCGTGACCAATAGAAACTTCCAACAAACCCGGTATATTTTCTTTAAAGAACTTAATATTATCCATACTCAAATCGTGACCGGCGTTGATTCCTAAACCTAAATCATTGCATAAAACTGCTGATTTTATATAAGGTTCGATTGCATTCAGATTTCCCAAACCGTATTGATGGGCAAAGGCTTCGGTGTATAATTCGATGCGGTCGGTTCCTGTTTTTTTGGCACCTTCAATCATTTTCAAAACCGGATCAACAAATATTGACGTTCGGATTCCGTTTCTTTTAAATTCAGCTATTACTTCGGTCAGATAGGATTCATTTTTAACGGTATCCCAACCTGCTGATGATGTAATTGCTCCAATAGCATCTGGCACCAATGTCACTTGTTTGGGTCTGCATTCTAAAACCAAATCGATAAAATTATGCTGTGGATTGCCTTCGATATTGAATTCGGTGTAGACAATTGGTTTTAAATCGCGCGCATCTTGATAGCGAATATGTCTTTCATCCGGTCTAGGGTGAATGGTTATTCCATGTGCTCCAAATCTTTGAATGTCTTTGGCAACCTGCAGTAAATCTGGAACATTACCACCACGTGCATTTCGCAAAGTCGCTATTTTATTGATGTTTACACTTAGTTTAGTCATGCTTTATTTTTTAACCTCAAATTCGCAAATTTTTTAATTTAAGAACAGAAACAATTTCCGAATTTGCTGTAAATTAATTTTTACACAAAAATACAAAGTTAACCAAGCCATCATGTCCCAAAATTTGATTATTTTGCAGTCGTTAAAAGATACAGCAATCATGAGACAACTTTCGGAGTATATCAATAACGATTTTAAACCCTTTTCGAGTTCGGAAACTGTAGCAGAAATTCAGGATTTCTTTTCAGAAGTTACCTATTCACATTTTCCTGTTATGGATAACGGAATTTATTTAGGTTGTATTTCTGCTGTAGATGCTGAAACCTTTGAAACTGTTAAAAAAATTAGCGATTTTAGATATTCATTTGAAGGTTTTTTTGTTCGTGAATCCATGATATGGCTGGATGTATTAGAGGTTTTTGCTAGAAATAATTCGAATATTGTTCCTATTTTGGACGAAACTAACAACTATATTGGTTATTACGAAATTACCGATGTCATTAAGTTTTTAAACGAAACACCTTTTCTTAAAGAAACAGGAGGAATCATCGTGGTTGAAAAACCAACTGCAGATTATTCGATGAGTCAGATTACCCAAATTGTAGAAAGCAATAATGGCAAACTACTAGGTGTTTTTGTTTCAGAAGCCAATACTGAAAAAGTGCAGGTGACAATAAAAACAACACTTGGTGCTATGAATGAAATTATTCAATCGTTTCGTCGATATAACTATGAAATTGTATCTGAACATCATGAAGACAACTATTTGAATACCCTAAAAGAGCGTTCTGAATATTTGGATAAGTATTTAAATATGTAAATCAAAGTTGGAAGAACGAAGTTAGAAGTTAAAAACTTTAAAACCAGAAACTTAAAATATAACTCAAATGAAAGTTGCCATCTTCGGACAATATTATCAAAACGACACAAGGCCTATTATTAAAGACATTTTTGTTTTTTTCAATAGAAACAATGTGGAATTGGTTATTGAGGAAAAGTTTCTTGAAATATTATACAAAGAAGAGATTGTCAGTAAAAAATATAACACTTTTGCTTCCCACGAAGATTTAGACAGTAGTTTTGATATTCTTATCAGTATTGGTGGGGACGGAACCATTTTAAGAGCAACTAATTTTGTCCGTGATTCCGGAATTCCAATTCTTGGTGTCAATGCAGGAAGACTAGGTTTTTTGGCCAAAGTTCAAAAAGAGAACATAGAATCATTTTTACAGATTGTTTTAGAAAAAAAATATACAATATCAGAAAGAACATTATTAAGCATTGAATGTCCGGATATTGACCTAAATTTTGCCATGAATGAAATAACGGTTAGTAGAAAAGACACTACATCAATGATTACGATTGAAACCTTTCTGAACGGTGAATATTTAAACTCTTATTGGGCTGATGGATTAATAATTTCAACGCCTACAGGATCTACAGGTTATTCCTTGAGTTGTGGCGGTCCTATTCTAACACCAAATGTAAACGGATTGGTTATCACGCCAATTGCTCCACACAATCTCAACGCAAGACCGCTTGTAATTCCAGATGATACCGAAATAAAACTTAAAGTTTCGGGTAGAGAGGAACAATATTTGGTTTCTTTAGACTCCAGAATTACCTCTATCAGTAATAATTCTGAATTGGTAATTAATAAAACACCCTTCAAAATTAATATGGTTGAGATTCCTAATGAAACATTTTTTAAAACACTTCGAAATAAATTACTTTGGGGAGAAGACAAGAGAAATTAGAAAAAATTCCCGTATGTTTATACTACGATTCTAAAAAACTCGTTTTTAGAATAGAAACCATTTTAAGACTAATTATTATAAGCTCTTTATTTAATTTAACATAAATATAAATTTCATGTTAGATACGTACTGAGAATTGTTATATTTGCACGCTATTTTCAATTTGATGAAAAAGATTTTAGTATTATTTTTTTGTTTGATTTTCCAGAATGTTTTGATAGCACAAATTAATGAAATTGGTGTTTTCTTAGGTGGGAGTAATTTTATTGGAGATGTGGGTAAAACCACTTATGTTTCACCAAATAAATTGGCCTTTGGAATATTATATAAATGGAATAAAAGTCCTAGACATTCCTATAGAATTTCCTATACTCAGTCAACTATTTCAGGAAATGATTTAGATTCGGGAGTGCGAGGCAGAGTTGAAAGAGGTTATAAATTTAAAAATGAAATAAAAGAATTTTCAGCTGGATTGGAATTCAATTTTTTTGATTTTAATCTACATGAAAAACTGACAAAAAAAGTAACCCCATACGTATATACGGGAATTACTTATTTTGCATATGATGAATTGTTTGTGATTAATGGAGAAACCCATTTGGATTATACCTCAAGTACATTTGCCATACCAATGATTGTTGGGGTTAAAAGTAATGTTTTTGAAAATATAATTTTAGGTTTTGAAGTTGGAGCACGTTATACTTTCACTGATAATTTAGATGGGAGTTTGCCAAAAAACAGAAATTTAGAGCCATTGAAATTTGGGAATTTAAACAGCAAGGATTGGTATGTGTTCACAGGTTTTACGCTAACGTATACCTTTACTGAAAAACCTTGTTACTGCAAACAATAAAAATGAACTTAATAGAAACCATTAATAAAGACAACTTACCTAAACATCTAGCCATAATTATGGATGGAAATGGTCGTTGGGCAAAACAAAAAGGTTTATTAAGAGTATTGGGGCACGAAAAAGGAACAAAAGCAGTTAGAGCTACTGTAGAAACTTGTGCCAAACTAGGAATAGAAAATCTAACATTATATGCATTTTCAACCGAAAACTGGAACAGACCAAAGTTAGAAGTCGACACCTTGATGAAGTTATTAGTCAATTCGTTAAAAAAGGAACTAACAACTTTAGAAAAAAACAACATTCGATTAAACTGTATAGGAAATATTGATTTGCTTCCGGCAAAAGCAAAAGAGGCCCTTTTAACAGTTATTGAAAAAACAAAAAACAACACGAGAATGACCCTGACATTGGCATTGAGCTATGGTTCGAGGGAAGAATTGTTAAATGCTGTTAAAATTATAAGTGAGAAAGTTAAAAATAATATAATTTCTACAGACACTCTTGATGAATCAATTATTAATGAGCATCTTTACACGCACAATTTACCCGATGTAGATTTAGTGATTAGAACTAGTGGAGAGCACCGAATTAGCAACTTTTTGCTATGGCAAATAGCTTACGCAGAGTTTTATTTTACAGATGTATTATGGCCTGATTTTAAAGAAGAAGATTTATATGAAGCCATTATTAGTTATCAAAAAAGAGAAAGAAGATTTGGAAAAACAAGTGAACAAATTAAATAAAAATTCCGTGCAGAATTACCCTTCGAAAATATTCCTATTAATTTTATTTTTTGGGACTATTTTTCAATTACAAGCCCAAGAAAGATTACCATTTGATCAAGGCAAAAAATACATATTAGCAAATGTAAAAGTAAACGGTAAAATCAGTTACAACGAACAAACCGTTGTAACATTTGCTGGACTGGAAAAGGGGCAAGAACTTACAGTACCCGGTGAAGAATTAAGTAATGCAATAAAAAAACTTGGTAAACTTGGCCTTTTTAGCGATATAGATTTTTATGTAAATAAAGTAGAAGCGGACAGTATTTGGTTAGACCTTGATATTGTTGAACTTCCTAAACTTAGTGAAGCTAAAATTCAGGGTGTAAAAAAATCAAAAACCGAAGCATTAATAAAGGATAATGGGCTGACAAAAGGAAAGATTGTAAATGAAAACTTGATTACAACCACTAAAAATTACATCGAAAATAAATACAAAAAAGACGGTTATTTTAATACCAAGGTTTTTATTAACACCATTCCGGACACAACAGAAGGCAATAATGTCAAAATGCTTGTGAATATTGACAAAGGTGATAAGCTGAAAATTTCGAGTATAAGTTTTGAAGGCAATGAAAAGTTTACTGATGCCAAACTGAGAAAAACGATGAAAAACACTAAGCAAATCAATCCTATTCGTGTTTTTAAAGCATCAAAATATATAAAAGATAAGTACAAAGAAGATTTAACTTCTATCGTTGATAAGTATAAAGAAAAAGGATTCAGAGATGCTCGAGTTATTTCCGATTCTGTATTTTTAAATACCAAAAAAACGAAATTAGCAATCAATGTAAAAGTAGAAGAAGGCAGAAAATATTACTTTGGAAATATTAAATTTCTTGGGAATTCTGTTTATTCAGATCAATTGTTAGGAAGGGTATTAGGAATCAAAAAAGGAGATACTTATAATGGCGTTTTGCTTGAAAAAAGAATTGCCGATAAATCAAAACCTGACGGAGATGATATTACCAACTTATATCAAAACAACGGTTATTTATTTTCAAAC